>JAZDLC010000101.1:0-18221 GCA_043802345.1 Planctomycetota bacterium
CCGCGCCGGCGATCGCGTGGGCCTCTCCGCGCCCAACTCCGAGCTATGGGTCGCGGCCTACTTCGGCATCCTGAAGGCGGGCGGCGTGGCCGTGCCGCTGCACGCCGACCTCGACCGGACATCGCTGGCGGGAAGGATGAACGACTGCCAGGCCGCGTTCCTGCTGGCACAGGATGTCGACCGCCTCGGGGGGCTGCAGATGGCGGCGCGGCTGCTGGCTCTGACGGAGCTGGAGCCGGATCCGGCCGCGCCCGGCGCCGCGCCGCGCGAGCCGGATGATCTCGCCGCCATCCTGTACACCTCGGGCACCACGGGGCGCCCCAAGGGAGCGATGCTCACTCATCGGGGTCTGGTCGCGAACACCCGCGCCATCTGCGGCTATCTGGGGCTCTGTGCGGCCGATCGAGTCCTCGTCATTCTCCCATTCTCCTACATCTACGGTCTGACGCTGCTGCACACCCATGCCGCGGCCGGCGGGGCGGTGGTGATCGAGAACCAGTTCATGTGCGTCTCCTCCGCCCTCGATCAGATGGAGCGCGGGAAGTGCACTGGACTGGCCGGAGTTGCGCCGACCTTCAGTCTGCTGCTCGAGCGCTCCGATATCGCGCGGCGGAAGCTCGAGCACCTCCGGTACGTCACGCATGCGGGCGGCCCGATCGGCGTGGAGCTGGTCCGGCAGTTACGCCAGGCATTGCCGCGGCAGCAGCTCTTCATCATGTATGGTGCGACCGAGGCGGGAGGGCGTCTCAGCTACCTTGAACCGAACGAGCTCGAGGAAGGAATCGGCACCGTCGGGCGCCCGATCGAGGGGGTGGAATTGCGGGTGCTGCGGCCGGACGGCAGCGAGGCGGATCGCGACGAGGAGGGGGAACTGGTCGCGAGAGGGCCGTCCATCATGCGGGGCTACTACGGCGATCCCGAAGAGACGGCGCGGGTTCTCGTTGATGGCGCGCTCAGGACGGGCGATCTGGCCCGGCGTGACCGGGACGGGCGCATCACCATCTCGGGGAGGGTGCGCGATCTGATCAAGGTCGGCGGCCACCGCGTGATCGCCGGCGAAGTCGAGAGCGCGATCCTCGAGTATCCAAAAGTGAACGAAGTTGCGGTGATCGGCGTGCCGGACGGGGCGTTTGGCGAGAAGATCGCGGCGTTCGTGGCGATCCGCGAGCCCTCCGGCCCGATCGATCCGCGGGATCTGAGGCGCTTTCTCGCCGAGCGCCTGCCCCCGTACATGCGGCCTTCCCGGATCGAATGGGTGTCCGAACTGCCGAGGAACGCGGCGGGAAAGGTGCTGAGAGGGGGGTTGTTGCGTGGAGAAGGGGGTGCGGGCGTTGCGTATAACTGATGCTCAGTTTCTTCGCAGGGTGCGCAGAAATCGAAATCGAAATCGGAGTCGATTGGTCGCATGCCACTCGGAAGGCGCATCCAACCGATTTCGATTTCGATTTCGATTCTCCGATGGCCCGGTGAGCAAGTCGGGAACGATGTTTGGTTGCAGCTCCCCCACGTTGTGTAACATGCACCGGTTCGATCACCGCGGAGAGATGTCATGAGCAAGAGGATAGCCCTCTTCTGGCCAGGCGACGGTCGGGACAAGCCGAACCAGATGGCCAAGAAGAGCATCGAGGGAGCGACCCGTCAGATGGAGCAGGCGCTCCTCAAGCTGGGGCGGGAGCCGTACCGGGTGGAAGGGTTCCTGTCGAAGCCGCACCACGCCATCGAGAAGCTCGGTCCGATCAATGACCCGATGATCGGGATCTGCGTCCACTGGTGTTACGGGCCGCACACGACCGATGGAGTGGTGGGGAAGGAGAACCCGCTGCTGCTCGCCAGCAACTTCTCCGGAGAGTGGCCCGGCCTGGTCGGGCTCCTCAACACGGGAGCCTGTCTGGAGAGCCTCGACCGGCCGTTCTCGAGGGTCTGGACCGACGCCGCTGACTGGACCGCCGATGATCGCTTCATGGAGCGGATGGACGAATGGTGCTCCACCGGTCGGATCTGCTATCCGGAGGAGCAGATCTCCTACCACGCGCCGGTTTCGGTCGAGGCGGCGGGGACGGCGGCGAAGGTGGCGCGGGAGCTGCGCGACCGGCGGGCGCTGCTCCTCATGCTCGGCGACACCTCGATGGGCATGATCAACGGCTACTTCGGCCCGCGGCTTCTCACCCGCCACGGCTTTACCGAGCACAAGGTCGACCAGGGCTGGATCATCGACCGCGGCCATCGGGTCGGCGACAAGCGGATCAATGCCGCCCTCTCATTCGTGAAGAAGAAGGGCGTGAAGTTCCATTGGGGCGAGGACAAGGAGGGGGATTTCGACGAGGACGCGACCCGGGAGCAGCTCCGTGACTACCTGTCCGTCCTCGACATCGCGCAGGAGTATCATGCCGACTGCATCGGCTGGCAGTACCAGCTCGGCCTGATCCCGCTCCGGCCGCCCTCTGACTTTTCCGAAGGGCTGCTCAACTCCGTCTGCCGGCCCGAGTCGAACGGCGACACGATCGTCTGCGCCACCGAGGCGGACCAGGGGAACGTGGTGCCGATGGAGCTGATGAAGCGGCTCCTGAAGGCGAAGGGGCTTCACCAGGCCACCTTCTTCCACGATGTCCGGTGGGGCGGCGAGCACGAGGGGCGCTTCATCTGGGTGCTGCTCAACTCCGGCTCTTCCGGTGCCTACGCCTTCAACCACGATCCCGACACGCTCGTGGGCGTCCACAGCTACCGGCAGCCGAAGGGGTACTTCCCGATTCCCGGCGGGACGTTCGCCGGCGAGAGCCTCCCCGGCGTGATCACCTGGAGCCGGGCGTACATCAGGGGCGGCGAGCTCTGGATGGACGTGGGCAAGGGGGCGGTGGTCAAGCTTCCGGACGCAAAGCGGGATGCGTGGTGGAAGAGCACCAACCCGCAATGGCCGCTCATGACCGCCGATCTGGGCATCAGCCGCGATACGCTCATGGCCCACTACCTGTCGAACCATGTGGCGGTGGCGTACGGCGACCTGTTCGGCGAGATGGTGGCGCTCTCACAGGAACTCGGCTTCCGCGTGCGAATCCTCGGGGACTGAAGCGATGGTCTATCTCGGCGTCGACGTGGGAACCGGCAGCGCCCGGGCGGGGCTGTTCGGTCGCGAGGGATCGATGCTCGGCATGGGGGTCGAGCCGATCCAGATGTGGCGGCCCGAGGAGGACTTCGTCGAACAGTCGTCCGAGGACATCTGGCGCGCCTGCGGCGTGGCGGTGCGCGCGGCGCTCTGCCAGGCCGGCGTGGACGGATCCGCGGTTCGCGGCATCGGTTTCGACGCGACCTGCTCGCTGGTGCTGCTGGACGGGAACGACCGTCCGGTCACGGTCGACCCGGGCGGCGATGATGAGCGGAACGTGATCGTCTGGATGGACCATCGCGCGCAGAGCCAGGCGACGCGGATCAACAGCCAGGGACACGACGTCCTGAAGTACGTCGGCGGCGCGATCTCTCCGGAGATGCAGAGTCCGAAGTTGCTCTGGTTGAAGGAGAACCTGCCGGAGAGTTGGCGGCGCGCCGCTCGCTTCCTGGACCTGCCCGACTTCCTGACCGCGCGCGCGACCGGCGACGACACGCGGTCCCTCTGCACGACGGTCTGCAAGTGGACCTACCTCGGCCACGAGCAGGGCGAATCCGGCAGCGTCGGCCGTTTCGAGCCGTCCTTCTTCCGGCAGATCGGGCTGGGCGATCTGGCCGACGAGGGGTTTTGCCGCGTCGGCAGGCGAGTCCGGCCGATGGGGGAGAAGATCGGCGGCCTGACCGAACAGGCGGCCGGCGAACTCGGTCTGGTCGCCGGGATTCCGGTCGGTGTCGCGATCATCGACGCGCACGCGGGCGGTGTCGGCCTGCTCGGCGCGCCGATCGACGGACGCGCTCCGGGCGAGGAGGAGCTGGAAGAGCGCCTGGCGCTGATCGGCGGGACGTCGAGCTGCCACATGGCGGTGTCAAGGGAGCCGCGCTTCATCGACGGCATCTGGGGGCCGTACTTCTCGGCGATGGTGCCGGGGCTCTGGCTGACGGAAGGCGGGCAGTCGGCGACCGGGTCGCTGATCGACCATGTCATCTTCAGCCATGCGCGGGGGAAGGAGCTTCAGGATCAGGCCGGGAAGGACGGGACGACGGTCTACGAGCTCCTGAACGGGCGGCTCGAGCACCTGGCGGAGGGGCTCGAGATTCCGGCATCGCTGACCGGCAGGCTTCACGTCTTGCCGTACTTTCACGGGAACCGGAGCCCGCGGGCCAACCCCGACCTGCGCGGCATGGTGTCCGGGCTGCGGCTCACGGACAGCCTGGACTCGCTGGCCCTGCTCTACCTGGCGACGGTGCAGGCGGTCGCGCACGGGACGCGGCACATCGTGGACGCGATGAACGCGAAGGGATTCCGGATCGGCGAGCTGGTCGCCTGCGGCGGCGGCACGAAGAACCCAGTGTTCCTGCGCGAACACCTTGACATCACCGGCTGCCGGATCGTGCTGCCGAAGGAGCCGGAGGCGGTTCTGCTCGGCTCCGCGATCCTCGGCGCCGCGGCCTCGGGCGACCGCGAGTCGGTCCTCGACGCGATGGGCGCGATGAGCCGGACGGAGACGGCGATGGAGCCGGCAGGGGGGTTGGTCGCGGAGTACCACGAGCGGAAGCACCGGGTATTCCTGAAGATGCACGACGATCAGCAGGAGTACGCGCGGATCGTGCGGGGGTAGGGAAGTCGACTCGCAGCGGAACTCCGAGATCGCCACGGCCGGACCTTGCAGTTTCCACTCCTCGCCCCGCCGGGCTGTCTTGCCTTGACATGGTTCAGATCTGGAACATCGCATCCGCCGCGAGCAGGCGTCGCCACGGCCCGGATCCGGTCGCCTGGCGAGGGGTCACGGTGTTCTCGCGCGGCCGGTCAGCCCAGATTCGACCAAAAACCCCCCGGCGATACGGGCGCGATCTGGTACTCTTTCCGGGTTGGTAATGGTGGTGTGGCGGCCACGTTTCAGTTGGTGTTGTTGAAGGTTGGGGGTTCACACATGGTCTCAAACAGCCGCCCGGAGCAGGACGTCCGGGAGTGTCCCAGTGTTCCCACGGAACGCGCGGTTCGGCCGCTGTTCCAGCAGACCATCTCGATGGGCACCTGCGAGGCCCGGCAGGATCTGGCCTACCACAAGTGCCATCGCTGTGAATACCGGGAGACTGCTCGGGTCCGCCGGGAGCTGAACCGCCTCCACGTCCTGTAGTCCGAACGTTCGGGGGGGGGTCAGAGGCAGCCAAGCACCTTCTCGATCTCCTCGTCGGTGAGGAGTCGCGAGGAATTTTTCCCAGCGTCGAGGAGGGCCTGGACTCTCTCGTCGGTCACGTCGTAGCCGCGCTTCTCCAGCCAATAGGCCGCGTTGGAGCGGCCGCTCATCGGCCCGATCCGGATCTTCTGCTCGAGCCCGAAGAGGTCGGCCGGGACGCCGCTGTAGACCAGGTTCGCCAGGTTCGACTCGCCCTTCCGGATCGCCTTGATGACCGCGGCAGCGTGTACGCCGGTGGCCGTCTCGAAGGCGTCGGTGCCGAAGACCGGGTAGTTGTGGGGGATTGCCACGCTGGTCGCATTGGCCACGGCCTGGACATAGTCGCCGAGCGCCGAGAGATCGTTGTCGATCCAGCCCATCAGCTTGAGATTGACCAGGATCAGGTCCATGGCGGCGTTGCCGGAGCGCTCGCCGACGCCGAGTCCGACGCCATGCACCCGATCGGCGCCCGCCTCGATGGCGGCGATCGTGTTGATGATCCCGAGCCCCCGGTCCTCGTGTCCGTGCCAGTCGATCTTCACGCCGCCGCCCGGGGCGTGCTTTTCCACGAGCTTCTTGGCGAAACGGATCAGCGCCCGCGCGCCATCCGGGGTGGCGTGTCCGCAGGTGTCGCAGAAGCAGAGCCGCTTGGCGCCCAGATCGATCGCCATCCCGTACAGCTTCTCCAACGTCTCGGGATGGGCACGGGTGGTGTCCTCCGTGACGTACATCACCGGAAGATGGTTGTCGCGGCAGAAGGTCAGGCAGTCCTCGGTGGACTTCAGCATCCGCGTCAGGTCCCAGTCCTCGGTGTACGACCGGATCTTGCTCGAGCCGATGAAGGTACAGACCTCGATCGGAAAGCCGACGCGCTGGGTCAGATCGACGACTGGCTTGACGTCAGCGACCACGGTACGGCAGGCGACATTGGCCCCGATGCGGAGCTTCGAGGTGGAGATCTCCCGCGCCAGCGCCTCGATGTGCTTCATGTGCGCAGGACCGGCGCCGGGCAACCCCAGGTCGGCCGTGTCGATCCCGATCCGGTCCATGAGGTGAAGGATCTCGATCTTCTGCTCGATGGTCGGATTTGTCACCGCGGGGGATTGCAGGCCGTCCCGCAGCGTCTCGTCATCGAACTCGATCTTGCGCGTCGGCTTGGCCGCGTGCGAGTCGGCCAGATTCCAATCATAAATCAGGCTATCGAGCGGAGTTTCACCCATTTGTTCCGTCCTGCTGTCGGTTGTCGTGCTGAATACGGGCCACTATTCTAGAAAGCGTCGGGCCGAAACGGCGCTTTTCTCCGCCCCTGCCGGCGTATTCTGGCGGAGCCATCCCTCGCATGGAAAACAGGCCGTGAACCGTCTCCCCGCGCTCGATTCCCCAGTTGCCCTGGCCGCCGTCCTGCTGGTCGCCGCCGCGTATCTGCTGGGATCGATCGAGGAGCCGGGGTCGCCGGTCCGGGGAGGGGCACTCCAGGTGATCCTGATCTCGCTCGACACGCTGAGGCAGGACCACCTCTCGCTTTACGGCTACCCGAGACCGACCACCCCAAACCTGGAGCGGCTCGCGAAGCGGTCCGCGGTCTTCACCAATGCCATGGCCCAGGCTCCCTATACCCTGCCGTCGCACATGTCGATGCTGACCGGCCTCTACCCGGGCGCGCACAACGTGCGGCTGTACGAGGATACGCTCGACGAGTCGTTCGTCACGCTGGCCGAAACGCTGCGGGACGCGGGCTTTCGGACGCAGGCATTCACGGACGGTGGATTCATGAACGGCCGTTTTGGCTTTGCCCAGGGTTTCGAGTCGTACGAGGACCGGCGCGCCCCCGGCGGGCAGCAGTCGAACGGCTTCCGCAGGTATGGTCTGCAAGTCCGGCGCTGGGTCGTCGAGAACCGCGACGAACCGTTCTTCCTGTTCGTCCATTCTTTCGACAACCACGGGCCGTACTTTGTCGAGCCGGAGTATCAGCGTGCGCTTGCATCCACCCGGCCGGTGCTCCCGGAGGGGGCAAAGAAGGTCGGCGACCCGATGGAGTACATGCGGGCCCTGGGGATTCACGACTACTTCCAGCTCGAGCAGTACGACTCGCTGGAGGAGATGGTCGATCATTATGATGCGACCATCCGCTACGTGGACGACAAGGTTGGTGAGCTCGTCGGACTTCTGAACTCCCTCGATCTGTTCGACTCCAGCCTGATCATCGTGACGTCGGATCATGGCGAGGCGTTTCTCGACCACGGCATCTACACCGGGCATGGCCTGACCCTCTACGAGGAAGAGGTGCGAGTGCCGCTCCTGATCAAGTTCCCGGGCGGGCAGTTCGCGGGCGTGCGGAGCGATGCCGTGGTCCGCCTGATCGACCTGTTTCCGACCGTGACCTCGGCGACCAGAACGCACTGTCCAAGGGAGGTGCAGGGCGTCGATCTCGCCCTTGCCCTCGCGGGCAGGGACCGGGAATCCCGAGTGGCCTTCGGCGAGAACCCGCATCTCTCGCGCACGGAAGAGGGGCGGATCGTCGAGCCGTCCTGCTACGTCCGTCGCGGAGATCGGAAGTACATCGATCCGCCGCTGCGGGATCTACTCTTCCATCTGGATGAGCCCGCGGCGGGGGAGGAGGCATACGACTGGGAACGAGACCCGCTCGGACTGATGGGCCGCTTGCCCACGGAACCGGAGGTCTACGACCTCGCGGCCGATTCGGGGGAACAGCATCCCAAGAGGCCGCTCGATCCGCGGGTCCTGAAGCGGCTGCGCTGGCTGCTGAAGGCCCGGCTCGAGCGCGACGGCCTCATCCTGAGAAGCCACGGAGACCGGTCCGCCGGCAACAGGGCTCTTTCGGACGAGGAGATCAAGGTGCTGATGCAGCAGGGGTATCTGGGCGGGGAGTTGCCGCGGAAGCAGGATCATTAACCTGACGCGGCCCCGTTTTCCTGCCCGTCTGGGCCCGCGCTGAACGTATGGAACGGACCCGAATGGTAAACTCACATTCAGGTGTCGTCGAAAGGTCTGCCATGCTGTCAAACTCAATGCTCGGGTCACTCGTTCTCTCGCTGGCCGTTCTTCCCGCGCCCCTCCCGGCCAAGGACGAGATTGCCTGGATCGGCGGCACATACAACTCCGCGCTGATCGCGTCGGAGGCTTCGGGCAAGAAAGTGCTCGCCTACTGTTGGAAGGAGAACGACCCGGACTGCGTGTCGATGTACGACTACACCTTCCAGGTGGAAGAGGTCGTCACCGCCATGAAGAAGTGGATCTGCTTCAGCGTGAAGGAGGGGACGCCCGAGGGAGACAGCTTCATCAAGGAGCAGAAGGTCCGGAAGCTGCCTACGGTCCTGTTCCTGACCAGCAAGGGCGAGTTGATCGACGTGGTGGGCGGCGTGGTGCCGCCGAAGCAGCTCGTCATTGAGCTGGAGCGGATTCTCCGGGGCGAGAACACCCTCCAGGAACTGCTGGTGAAGGCTGACAACCCGAAGGCCCCAGACTACCTGGAAGTGAATTTCCTGTTGTCCTTTCGCTTCCGCGGGCTGGGAGACAAGGAGTCAGCGGAGGCGCGCCTGGCGGCCTTGCGCGTGGCCGATCCCAAGGCGCAATCCCTGGCGGGATCTCGGGCCCACCTGATCCAGGTCCTGCGGGAAGGCGCCGAGTCGGTGAACGATCCCTCGTTCTGGATGAACTGGGACGGCGAGGCCCTCTCGTTCCGGGGCGACGTCGAGAGCTGGCCGCTGCAGCGGTTGATGGACTGGGCGCGGAAGGTGCAGAACCCGGAAGGGAAGTTCGAGGCGTGGGACCTGCTGGCCGGATTCCAGATGAAGATGGACGGCCGCTCGGCGGCCATGTCCTCATGGCAACAGGCGCAGAAGACCGTGCCGGACCACCGGGCGATCCAGTGGGGCGCCGACCTGGCGCTCCAGATCATGGGTTTTGACGGGAAGCGAACGGCCCAGGACAAGAAGTTCGCCCTGCGGCTGGCGACGCAGAGCGCGAAGCTGGCCGAAGATCTGAAGGAAGACAGCAAGCTGTTCCAGACCCGGTTCAAGGACAAGTCCCACAACGCCGTGATCGCGCAGTATCTCGAGACTCTGGGGTTCGCCCAGAAGTACAACGGCCAGCACGGACAGTCGCTCGCGACGCTTCAGCGGTGCATCGACCTCGACCCGGGGAACGAGAAGTACACCGGCAGCTTCGAGCTCATCAAGAGCGGGGTCTGGCCGCCTCCTCCCCGGGAGAAGCCGTAGAGCGGGAAGGTGAGCGCCTACTACGCCGAGAAGCTGGCCGGCGAGCGGCTCAGGCGCTGCTACGAGCTCGCCCCACCGCGGGTGCGCCAGTATCTCGAAGCGGAGATCCGCCACGTGGCGCGCCGGCTCGGCGGCCGGAAGAGCGTGCTCGAACTTGGTTGCGGCTACGGCCGCGTGGCCCTCGCGCTGGCGCGAGCCGGCTTCCACGTCACCGGAGTCGACACGGCAGAGGAGAGCCTCGAACTGGCGCAACGCCTGAACGACACGCAGCCTCCCTGTGAGTTCCTCCTGCGGGATGCGCGCGATCTCGGCTTTCCCGGAGGGAGCTTCGACGCGGTCGTCTGCGTGCAGAACGGGATCGCGGCCTTCGGTGTCGACCCCTTGGCCCTGCTGAGGGAAGCTCTGCGCGTGACGCGAACGGGCGGGCTGCTGCTGTTCTCCTCCTACTCGGATCGCTTCTGGCCGGAGCGTCTGGCCTGGTTCGAGGCCCAATCCGAGGCCGGGCTGCTGGGGCCGCTGGACCGGGCCGCGACCGGCGAGGGGTGGATCGTCTGCCAGGACGGCTTCCGGTCCGGGCGCGTGACTCCCGGCGAGTTTCGCGCGCTCGCCGACACCCTCGGCCTCGAGATCAGGGTCTCCGAAGTGGACGAATCGAGCGTTTTCTGCGAGACTGTGCGGTGACGTCGGTGAGGTCGAACTTTTTCTATACTCGAGGCATGAAGCTCGCCTTCCCGGTTCCAGGCCCCGTTGGTTTCACCTTGCTGCTCCTGCTGGCCGCGCAAGGATGTTCGAAGGACGGTGCGCCTCCAGAGGAAGCGCTCTTCCCGGTGCGCCTGCTGCCGCAGTCCCAGGAGGAGATCTACCGGCCGTTGCTGCAGGAGGCGAAGTTCGAGCAACGGCATCTGGAGGACTGGAGCATTCTGTCCAGCCGCGAAGGCCAGGTCTGGCTCGACCCGGCCGGCGGTGATCCACGTGTCAGCGTGGAGGGCGGGATTCTCCGGCTGGAGGATCCTCGAGGATCCCTCGTGCGGCTCCTGGAACTGCCTCCACAGCGCTTCCTGCAGGTGAATATCGACCTCGCGCCGGCCGGTCCGATCGATCTCCATGCCGGGTGCGACCGGTTCTTCATGTTGGGGGCCGGTCCGCTCGCCAAGGACGAGTCGATCGAGGATCTGGTCGCGCGCGGTCTGAAGCCTCCTTCCAGGGAGGACCCGATCACGCTGGAGCAGTTCCTGGACTACGAGACCAGGTTTCAGCAGAAGCGACCAAGACAGAGCTGGGTCCGCCCGGTGGATCGGGCCGGATTCGCCGGAGCCAGCTTCCAGTTGATGACCGGTGAAGAGCGGGAGGCCTATGCGCTGGTGGTGCCGGCCGGAGAGGTGGCGGCGAGAATCCGATCCTTCGAAATCCTGGAGCGGCCGGACCGGCGCAAGCAACTCCTGCAGATCGACGGCGGGCTTTCCGGGGCCACTCCGGTCAAGCTGTTTGGTGTGCACTATCTCTCCGCCCTCGTGCCGCCAGGCGAGTCGCTGGTCCTGAAGGAGGAGATTCCAGAGGGCGCGGAGACGCTCTCCTTCCACGTGGGGCTCGATCCGAGGGCCCCGCCCGGCGCCACTGCCCGCTGGACCGTCGAGGTGGAGACCGGCGCGGGGCAGTTCCAGGAACTCGGGAGGGGAGCGCTGACCATGCGGAAGAAGGCTCCGGCGCGGTTCGAGGAGCAGACCTTCCAGTGGCCGGAGGAGGTGGCACTGGCCGCTCCGCAAGTGCGGTTTCTGGTCGAGGGGCAGGCGGGGCTGTTCGTCGGCCAGCCGATGGTCCGGGGTCCAGCCGCCAGCGAACGGCCGAACCTGCTCTTCGTCTCCATCGACACGCTGCGGGCCGGTCACCTCGGCTGCTACGGCTACGAGCGGCCCACGAGTCCGTTTCTGGACAGCCTCGCGAAGAGATCCGCGCTCTTCCTGAACTTCCGGAGCGTGGCTCCGTACACCCTGCCGACCCACGCCACGCTCCTCACCGGCCTCATGCCCGTGCGGCATGGCGCTGTCAGGAACAGCGACCGGTTGGACGCGAGCCGGGTGGCGTACCTGCCGCAGGTCCTTGCTGATTCCGGCTACGTGACTGCCGCATTCACCTCCGGCGGCTTCCTCTCCCTGGAGTTCGGTTTCCAGGGAGGCTTTGACCGGTTCGGCAGCGTCGATCCGATTCTGCCGGATGACGCCGATCCTTCAGGTTCCTCGGCCTGGTTCCGCCAGCTTCGGGCGGAGCATGACCTCGGAGCCGTCTCGCGCTGGATCGAGTCGCACCGGAGGGAGAGCTGGTTCCTGTTCCTGCACACCTTCCTCGTCCACGAGTACGAGGCGCCGGAGGCAGATCTGGCCAGGTTCCGCACCGTTCCCGACGGCGTGCTGGATGAGCCGCCCGCCAAGTACCTGCAGGGGGACGAGTGGGTCGACAACATGCCGCCGGGCGAGACGGTCGAGTACCTCAGGAACCTCTATGACGGCACGATTCACTTCGCGGACCGGTCGCTGGCGGAGCTGTTCCAGAGGCTCGAGGGCCAGGGCCTGCTGGAGAACACGATCGTGGTGGTCGTCGGCGATCATGGGGAGGAGTTCGGCGACCATGGCGGGCTGGTCCACTCAGCCACCTTGTACGAGGAGATGCTGCGCGTGCCGCTGCTCGTGCACCTGCCGGGCGGCGATTCGAGGCGGGTGATTCGGGAACCGGTCTCGCAGGCGGACCTGGCGCCCACCTTGCTCGACCTGCTGGGCCTGCCGGCGCTGGATCAGTTGGACGGACATTCCCGGGCGAGTCTGGTGCGGGACGGCACGCCCTCCTCCGGCACGACCCCCGTCTACGCCCAGGTCGATTCGGTGACCTCCTGCCGCTCCAGCCTGCAGGTCGGCTCCCTGAAGATCATTCGCGGCGACCAGTCGCTCGCCCTCGAGCGGCCAGCTCCGGCCGCCTGGCAGCTCTTCGACCTGGAAAGCGATCCTCTGGAGCAGGAGGATCTCGCGGAGAAGCAGCCGGGGCGCCTGGAGGAGATGAAGGAACATCTCCGCAAATACGAAGCGTACCTCCAGGAGCGGGCCATCCTCGGCAGCCGCGCCGACATCGGCCCGGAACTCCAGCGGCGGCTCGAGGAGCTGGGGTATTGATGGCTCGCACGCCCGAATCGGACATGTTGTGAGGCAGATGTGAATCGATACAGAATCGACTTCGCCGACATGGAATGGGAGTTGCCCATCCCCGGCGTACGTCACAAGGTGGTCGTGAAGGACGGCGTCAAGTTGCGGCTGGTCGAGTTCTCGCAGGAGATGGCGCCGCACTGGTGCTCGGCCGGACACACCGGCCAGATCCTGAGCGGGACGTTCGAGATCGAGTTCGACGATGGGATTCGCCTGTTCGAGGCGGGGGACGGAGTCATCATTCCGTCGGGTGACGAGCACCGCCACCGGGCAAGGTCCGTCTCGGAGGTCGTCCAGGCGATCTTTGTGGAGGAGGCGTCCTGAAAGAGGAGGGACCATGTCGACTGAACTGAGCCGCCGGGAGTTCCTCGGGGCGGCCGCGGCCGCGCTTTCGGCCGGAGTTGTCTCTTCCTCCTGCGGGAGCATGAGGTCGTCCCCTTCTCTTGCTCGCTCCCGCATCGCCCGGGTCGAGGTCCATCCTCTGCGCTATCCGATGACGGGGTACTTCAAGTTCTTCACCGGGCCGCATGGAGGGGAGGGGCGCGCCGCCGTCATCATCAAGCTCACGACCGATGACGGACAGGTGGGCTTCGGGCAGAGCGTTCCGATCGCGAAATGGAGCTACGAGACGCTCGAGACGGCGACGGTGGCGCTGCGGGAGTATTACGCGCCGGCCCTGATCGGGCATGACGCCAGGGACATCGAAGGGGCGCTTGCGAAACTGGATCAGGCGATCGCCCCCGGTTTCTCGACCGGCATGCCGATCACGCGAGCCGGAATCGACATCGCCCTGCATGATCTCCTCGGGAAGCTCGAGGGGAAGCCGCTCTGCGCGCTGTGGGGGAAGCAGAGGGGCGGGCCGCTGACGCTGAGCTGGACGGTCAACGCGCGCACGCTCGAGGAAGTCGCGGCGGTGATCGCGGAGGGGAAGCGGCGCGGCTACGAGCATTTCAACATCAAGGTCGCGCCCGACCCCGACTTCGATGTCGAGCTGGCCCGGGCCGTGCGCGCCGCCGCGCCCCGCGGGTTTCTCTGGGCCGACGCGAACGGGGGGTACACGCCCGAGCAGGCATTGCTGGCGGCAAGAAGGCTCGCCGACGCCGGCGTCGACGTCTTGGAGTCGCCGCTGCGCCCGAACCGCATCCGCGGCTACCAGGCGCTGAAGAAGCTCGGAGCCCTGCCGATCTACATGGACGAAGGCGTTGTCTCCGAGGTCGAACTGCTCGAGTTCATCGAGCTCGGCATGATCGATGGCGTGGCGATGAAACCGTCCCGCTGCGGCGGCCTGCTCTCGGCGCGGCGGCAGATCGAGTTGCTCGAGGCCCGCGGACTCTCCTGGCTCGGCAGCGGCCTGACCGATCCCGACATCTCGCTCGCCGCGACGCTCTGCCTCTTTGGAGCGTACGGCCTCGAGCGGCCGGCCGCGCTGAACGGCCCGCAGTTCCTCACCATGGATCTCCTGAAGCAGCCGTTCGAGGTGAGGGCTGGCACGCTGGCGGTTCCCGAGGGACCGGGGCTCGGCATCGAAGTCGACGAGGCGCGCCTTGCGTCCTTCCCGTCTTCCTGAGAAAAATCGACCGACGCGACCCTCGCGAAGTGACCCCACCACGATTCCTCATCCACGGTTTTCTTCAGCCAGACCGATCTCCCGCACGGTTGGACCTCCTGACAGCGGCGCGATGGGGCGCCGGAGCGACAAGGAGGTGTTTTTCATGAAGGACCGCGGACGGAGGACCGGCTGGAGAACGGTGGGTGACGGGCGGGGCCGCGGTCCGCCTTCTCCGCGCCGGATGTGAGCGGCGGCGTGCCAGTCTGTCATGGCCGCCGCCCGTCCGCTTTCAAGGAGCGGGTGAGCCCGCAGGTGCTTCTTTCCCAAGAGGTTCGGGCGGCCTGCCGGGCCCGGCCCCCGCGGAATCTGGACCTTGGCCGCTGATTTGCTAAATCAAGAGAGGAACCCCGACATGCGAAAGGCCGACATGCGAAGAACCCTGAAGAACCTCGCCCTCACCGTGGCCGGGTGCGGCAGCCTGGCCGCCCCGGCGTTCACTCATGAGGTGTGTGCACCCGTCGCGGAGGTTGTCGGGGAGGCTGCGCCGTCCGCGGATTCCGTGCGCGCGGCCCTGTGCGAGGATGCCGGCTTCGACCGGCTCTTCGAGAGGATCCGCCGCGAGGCGCTGCCGTCTTCAAATCTCGCCCGGCATGGCGAGGACTCGCTGCAGGAGGCGCTGCTGAAGATCTGGCAGGGCCGGCCGGAACTGTTTCTGATGGGGCCGGACGAACTGGTCCGCTACCTGCGCACGGCGACGCGCAGGAATGCGATCACGCTCGCCGCGAAGGACCGGACCGAGGCGCTCGAGCCGTCGGAGGTCGCCGCGACACGGAGCGGTGGGCCCGCCAGGGAGGCGGAGGCGCTCGATCTCCTGGAGGAACTCTCGGCCCGCCTCGAACCGCCCGAGCAGGAGACGCTCCAGTGTCTCTTGCGGGGCATCCACACGCCGCGCGACCTCGCGAAGGAGCTGGGAAGAACGCGCTACGCCACTGCCCAATCTCTGGACCAGATCGAGAGAGAACTCGACCGGCTCATGCGCCCCGCCGGCGCGTGACCCCTTGTTTTGACGTCCGATCGCGCTTTGCATGCCGGTCATGTCCTGGCTCACCAAGAAGCGGGTGGCCTGGCTTTCCGTAGCCAGCAACACCACCTTGACCGCGATCAAGCTCGGGGCCGGGCTGATGACCGGTTCGGTCAGCATCCTCTCCGAAGCCGCGCATTCAGCGATGGACTTGATCGCCGCGGGCATCGCGACCTTCTCCGTGCATGTGTCCGACATTCCGCCCGACCGTGATCACCCGTACGGCCATGAGAAGGTCGAGAATGTCTCGGGCGTGATCGAAGGGCTGCTGATCTTCGGCGCCGCCGGCTGGATCATCTACGAGGCGGTGGGGAAGCTGATCGGCGGAGTCGAGCTCCAGGGGCTGGGGCCGGGTCTGGTCGTGATGGCAATCTCGGCGGTGGTAAACCTCATCGTGGCGGGCCGGCTGAAGAGTGTCTCGATCGCCGAGCGCTCGGTGGCCCTCGAGGCCGACGCGGCGCACCTTTACACCGACGTCTATACTTCGGCGGCAGTGTTCGTCGGCCTGGCCGCCATCACCGCCGGCGAGCGCTTCTTCGGCGTCGACCTGTCCTGGCTCGACCCGGTGATCGCCATGGCCGTGGCCCTGCTCATCATGGGCGCGGCCTTTCGCATCACCAGGAAGAGTTTCCTGCCGCTCCTTGACGTGGCGGCCTCGGAAGAGGAGCTGGCGACCATCGAGCAGACTCTCGACGAGTTCGCCGGCACGGGGTGCGACTACCACAAGATTCGCACCAGAAGGGCGGGCGGATCGCTCCACGTGGACCTGCACATCGGATGCAGGCCGGGCGTGACGCTCGACCAGGGGCATGGCATCAGCCACGCCATCAAGGCGGGCATCGAGGAGAATCTCCCTGGAGCCCGCGTGCTGATCCACGTCGAACCGAGCAAGATCGCCAGGAGCCTCGCCAAGGATGACGAACGGTATCGACGCATCGAGAGTGAATTGGTGGCGGATCGAAGCGTCACCGGCATTTGCGGCCTCGAGGTCATCGAATACCGCGAGGAGCTGAGGGTCGAGACCGAGTTGACCCTTGATCCGAAGTTGTCATTCGCCGAGAGCAGCGCCCTCAGCGACCGTCTCGGCAGCAGGATCGCCGCCTGTCTTGCCGAGGTCAAGGAGACGGTGATCAAGCTCAGGCCCGGCGACGGTTGGCAGGACGCCATTCATGATGACGACCAGAAGCGCATCCACGAGTTGCTGGGCGAGCATGAGGGCGCCTTCGCCGGGGTCCACCAGATCAAGGTCAGCTCCGCCGGCGGCCGCCACTTCGTTCAGATCCGGCTGGGCGTGCCCGGGCTGCTGCCGGTCGAGGACGCTCACAAGATTGGCGAGCATCTCCGGGACGACATCGAGAGCCTCTTCGCCGACAAGGCCGAGATCGATCTCCACATCGAGCCGTGCGACAGGAACTGCGAATCCTGCAAGGCCGATTGCCCGGAGAGACTGCAGCCGGGAATCAGGTAGGCCATGGAATCACCGATGAATCGGGCGGTTGTCGTGGCCGGATTGCTGCTGGTCGTCGCTGCCACGATATACGCGCCTTGGGAGTACTACTCGTACTGCAATGCGGGCTGGGGGTTCGAGTCGCATCGTGTCGCGTCGGCGGGGTATTCGGTGCTGTGGAAGCCGCCTGAGAACCGCGACGGATACGCCACGCGGATCTACCCATCGCATTACCTGGCGCAGATTGGCCTGGCAGCTCTGGTCTCGGGCGTCGCGATCACTCTTCTATACCGAAGGCGCAGGGTCAGGGCCCCTGAAAAAGAGCTCTGAGAGCCGCTGGGCGCGCTCAGTCCTCGAGGTCGAGGTCCTCGAAGAAGGTCTCGGAGGAGCCGAGCTGCTCGAGGTAGTCGTGGAAGTCGAGGCGCACGTCCGCGTCGATGCGGCGGCGGCCGTCCTCGCCGAGCATGCGGTCGACGACCCAGTTCGGGAGGTAGACCTCTGCGGTCAGTTCCTTGTCGTTGCTCATCTCCTCGATGGCGACCAGGTTCGCCTTGACCAGCGTGCTGCGGCGGGAGAGGAAGCGGCGCTTCGCCACCAGCTCCTCCTCGTTGGCGGAAATCAGCTTCAAGAGGTCCACCGCGTCCAGGAAGGCGCCTCCCTCGAGCAGCTCCTGGAACAGCAGCGTGATCAGGACGACCAGCTCCTGTTCGTCGAGGCCGTACTCCTTCCGCATCGAGACGAGCGGGAACTCGTCCGCCCGCGGGGTCAGCCGGAGCGACTCGGCCATCCGGTCGCGGAAGCGCCGGAGCTGCTGATTCAGCGCCGTGACCGATTCGGCGGTGCCGAGCCCCACGTCATCCCAGTAGTCGAACTGGAACACCTTGGCGGCCCGCTTCCGGTAGAGCAGCGAGAAGCGGCGCACATCGAGCACATAGGAGAGGTTGTTCCGGTACGGCCGGACCTTGTTTCTCTTTCCCGGGAAGCGGATCGCCCGCTGGGCCAGGAAGGTGTTCCGTACCATGCGAAAGACCCGGTCGGAGATCTTGAACGGAGTCTCCAGCACCTCGTCCTCGTCGCCGTCGTCCCGGGTGTCCGGCACGATCAGGCCGGCGGAAAGCAGCGTGGCGGTCGGCTCCAGGAAGTCGCACCCCCTGAGGATCTCGTAGGAGGAATCGAACAGCAGGCCGAGAAGCTCCCGCCCCTTCAGGTACGGGTTGTCCGCGGTCAACCGCTGACGAAGCAGGGTGAGCAGCACCACGAACTGGTGCTTGTTCAGACGGTAGCGCTGCATCAGGCCGCCGAGGGTGGACTGATCCGGTAGCTCGCGCAGGTCCTTGCCGATCAAGTCGATCTTGCGCCTGCTCTGGGTCTTGAGCCGCCTCGTCTCGGCGACGTCGGCCTCCTCGTCCCGGAGCTTCTGGCGCAGCACGCCGAGCTGGTCG
>JAZDLC010000102.1:0-2189 GCA_043802345.1 Planctomycetota bacterium
CGAACGGCTGGAGGAACCGGAATCGTGGACACGGGGGAGCCGTGGGCGACGCCGTGCTTCGCGAACAGTCTGAATTGCTCGAAGGTCGTGTGAAGGAGTACCAGGCGGCGGTGATGGGCTCCTGGGATTCCTGGCCGCTGATCCATGCCGGCGAGTCCCGCTACTCCAATGGCATCCACCATTGTTCGGCAAAGCGTGTCACTGGCCCGCGGGCGCCTTTCCAGAGCGTTGAGGTCCGGCTTCAAGATCCTGCGGAGTACGACCAGCTCCATTTGTATGACCAGGGGTCGGAATCGGCTCTTCCTCTGCTGCCTTTCGTCCGCATGATGGCGTCGCCCAGCACGGCCCAGAATGCTTGCTACTTCTTCAACCGGGTCGAAGGAGAGCAGGTCCGCTACGTCTCGTATCATTTTTCACCGGAGCCAAATGTCGTGAGAACAGAATCAGCAGTGCAGAAGGCTCTTTCCGATCTTGCGACGGGCGAAAGATCATGAACCACTCCGAAATCGTCAGTTTTCTCTGGGGGACGGCGGATCTGATCCGGGACTCGTTCAAGCGGGGGAAGTACCAGGATGTGATCCTGCCGCTGACGGTCTTGCGGCGGATCGACTGTGTGCTGGCGCCGAAGAAGGCGAAGGTGCTGGAGAGGAATGCGGGGCTGAAGGGGAAGCTGGAGAACCTGGATCCGCAACTCCGGAAGGCGTCGGGGTTCGCGTTCTACAACACGTCGCAGTATGACTTCGAGCGGTTGCTGGCGGATCCGGCGAACATCGCGGCGAACCTGCGGAACTACATCAACGGGTTCAGCGAGAACATGCGGGAGGTGATCGAGAAGTTCGACTTCGACAACACGATCACGAAGCTGGAGAGCGCGGACCTGCTATACAAGGTAGTGGAGCGGTTCAAGAACGTCGATCTGCATCCGGACCGGGTCGACAACCCGACCATGGGGACGATCTTCGAGGAGCTGATCCGGAAGTTCAACGAGGCGCTGGACGAGAATCCGGGCGAGCACTTCACGCCGCGGGACGTGGTGCATCTGATGGTCCGTCTGATGCTGGCGGGGGACGAGAAGCGGATCCGGGGGGAGGGGGTCATCCGCACCATCTGCGACCCGTGCTGCGGATCGGGGGGGATGCTGAGCATCGCGAAGGACCACATCCTGGGCAGCGGGGACCGGGAGGGGGTGAACCCGGAGGCCGACATCCACCTGTTCGGCCAGGAGGTCAACCCCGAGACGTACGCGATCTGCAAGTCGGACCTCTACATGAAGTCGGCGGACGGGCGGGACGCCGAGAACATCCGTTTCGGCACGACGCTTGGGAAGGATCTGTTCAGGCGCAAGTTCGACTACCAGATCGCCAATCCGCCGTACGGCAAGGACTGGAAGCGGGACGAGGAGGCGGTGAAGGCGGAGGCCGCGAGCCCGTCGGGCCGCTTCGGCGCAGGCCTGCCGCGGATCTCGGACGGTCAGTTGCTGTTCCTCGAGCACATGCTGTCGCACATGAAGCCGGTGAAGGAGGGCGGCTCGCGGGTGGCGATCATCATGAACGGCTCGCCGCTGTTCACGGGTGACGCGGGGAGCGGAGAGAGCGAGATCCGCAGATGGATCCTGGAGAACGACTGGCTCGAGGCGCTGGTGGCCCTGCCGGAGCAGCTCTTCTACAACACTGGCATCGCCACCTACGTCTGGGTGCTCAGCAACCGCAAGGCGAAGGAGCGGCGGGGGAAGGTGCAGCTCGTCGACGCCACCTCGTTCTGGACGCCGATGCGTAAGAGCCTGGGGAGCAAGCGGCGCGAGGTTCCGGCCGAGAAGGCGCAAGACATCCTGAAGATCTTGGCCGACTACCGGCACGACGACATGCGGGTCGTGGCCAAGAACGGCAAGGAAGTCGAGACGATCGTCAGCAAGATCTACCCGACCACCCACTTCGGCTTCCGGAAGATCACCGTGGAGCGTCCCCTGAAACTGGACTTCCAGGCCTGCCCGGAGCGCCTGGCCCAGCTGGAGGAGGAGCGGGCGTTCAAGAACCTGGTGGTCTCCAAGAAGAAGAAGGTGGAGCAGAAACGGAAGGAAGAAGAGGCCGGTCGCGCCGAGCAGGAGGCGATCCGCAAGCTATTGGCCGGCCTGCCCGGCACGCTCTACCGGGATCGCACCGACTTCGTGAAACTGCTGAAGGCGGCGGCCC
>JAZDLC010000103.1:0-5164 GCA_043802345.1 Planctomycetota bacterium
CTCGGCCAGCAAGTAGCGGTTGGTCAGGATCGGTACGGAGGACTCCCAGCTCAGGGACTCATCGGGAGTGGCGGCAACCCCGCACTGGCGGCAGAACCTCGCGTCCGGATTCCTTGGCGCACCACATTCGGGGCAGAGAGAGGTCATTGCCTCGCCACCACAGCAAATACACGTTGCGTCTGGATGCGCATGGACACCATGACCTTCACCGGACCCGTGCTGACTGGCCGCTCCGAGCGCGGGGCAGCGTAGCCCGCCCTCCGCGGGCGCGCAAGACCCGATGAGGAGGGTGTCTCTCGGGGTAGGCATCGAGCGCCTTCCATGCAACTTGTTTCGGGATCTCCTGCGGGATGCACCGATCTGCACCGCGTACGCAGTCTCTGTCCCGCTGTCGCTATCGTTGTCGTAGTCGAGAAACGACGGCAATTTCGACAACGATAGCGACAACGACAACGGGAAGGCGAGCCGCGCGCCTCCTCCTGTAGGTCGTCGGCGCCGGCCGAGATCCGAGTGGCGTGCGTGGACGCCCTCACCAGGTTCCCGGGACGGACGAGACCAGAGGTCCTTGAGATTCGGGTGCGTGGAGAAGCGTCGCCGAGGTTGCTCCGCCCAGTTTCCAGTTGCCGGATCGGCCCAGCGACGTCCATACTACTCGTGGACCGGTGGCTGTCCCGGGGTACCGGGGGCGCCGCCGATGGAGGAGAATAGAGTTATGGCGCCGCACCGCCTGCCCGCTCGTTTTCTGCCCGCGGCGTTGCTGCTGGTCGTGAGCTGCAGCAACGAAGCGGATCCGACCCCACCCATTCCGGTATCCGAGGAGGCGGCCAGGCAGGCGCTGGAGCATTCGATCCGCGGGCGGACCCTGATCCACGACTCGGCCGTCACGTTCGGCTACGACACCCAGGACGTCACCGTGCTCGACCAGGGGATCGAGGAGTTGGAGCGAGCCACTGAACTCGATCCGAGCGTGGCCGAGTACTTCTACTGGGCCGGGCGTGCCTGGCACCTGCGACTCGATGACGAGAAGGCGCTGGAGCGATTGCGCCAGGCAACTAAACTGGATCCGAATCTGGTCTGCGCGGAGCGCTGGCGCGGCACGATCCACCTGCGGACCGGCGATCTGGAGTCGGCGCGCGTTGCCTTCGACCGTGCCGTGGAGCTGGGCTCCGACGACCCGGGTCTCTACTACGACCTTGGCCAGCTGTGCGAACTGGAGCAGGATCTGGAAGGCGCGCGAGCCGCGTATGAGCAGGCGATCCGGCTGAAGATCTACGATCCGCAGCCACACAAGCGACTCGGAGATATCCTCTTTCGCCTGGGGGAGGAGCAGGCCGCCGAAGCGGAGATGGTGGCGTTCGAGTCCTGGGGCAAGCTCGAAGAGCAGTGCCGGGCCCTCAAGAAGCACGCCAACGCGCAACCCGACAATCCGAAAAGGGCTGCTCGTACCGGCTTGAAGCTGTACGAGACCAGGCGCTTCCCGGAGGCGATGAGCTGGTTCGAGAAGGCGCTCGAACTCGGTTCGGAGGATCCGCAGGTCCATCTCAAGAAGGGCTTGCTCCATCAGACCCTGGGAGAGCGGCAGAAGGCCCTGGAGCATCTGTCCCGGGCCGTGGAGCTGTCTCCGGATAGTGCCGAGGCGCAACGGGAGCTGGGTCGCATCCTGGTCCAACTGAATCAGACGGATGCGGCCCGCGCCGCCCTGGTGCGGGCGTTGGAACTCGCCCCCGAGGATGCGGAAGCCCGCTGCTGGCTGGGGATCCTGCAGCTCAACGCAGGGGAGACAGGCCTGGCCCGGGAGACGTTCGAAAAGGCCCTGGAGGCGGACGCCAACCATCCCGGGGCGCACTTCACCCTGGCCCGCATACTCCGCCAGGAGGGTGAGAGAGATGCCGCGGTGGAACACCTGCGCCGCGTGCTCCAGCTCGTTCCCGATCACGAGGGGGCGCGGAAGATCCTGAAAGAACTCGAGGGGGGAGGCGAGTGACGGTCTTGCGGACATCCCGGCAGAGCCTGTGCTCGCTGCTGGTCACTCTCGCGGCAGCGGGGTGCGAACGGGATTCACCCGAACCCGCGAAGGAAGTCGCCACGGCGAGGAAGCAGTCCGGCCTGCTGTTCGAGGACTGCACCGAGGAGGCCGGACTTGGCGGCTTCCGCCAGGTGAACGGCGGTCCGGAGAAGATCCTCCTGCTCGATACGGTGGGCGGTGGAGTGGCGCTCTTCGACTGCGACCAGGACGGCGATCAGGACATCTATCTGACCAACGGCTCCACCCTGGAAGACCTTGCCGCGGGCGGTGGCCCCGCGGATGCCCTGTACCTCAACGACGGCAAGGGACACTTCACCGACCGGACCGAGGCGTGGGGGATGGGTGACCGCCTCTGGTCCACCGGCGCCCGGGTGGCCGACTACGACGGTGACGCCTGGCCTGACCTGTATCTGACGAACTACGGCCCCAATGTCCTCTACCACAACCGGGGAGGCCTCTACTTCGAGGATGTCAGCGAGGCTGCCGGAGTGGCCGATCCCGGGTGGAGCACCGGCGCAGCCTTCCTGGACGGCGACCAGGACGGCGATCTGGACCTGTATGTGGCCAACTACGTCGAGTTCGACGCGGAGGACATCATCGCCCGCGGCCTGGTGCAGACGTCGGGGGGGATCACCACGGCCTTCGGCCCGAGGGGTCTTCCCGGCGCCATCGACCGCTACTACCTGAACCAGGGAGACGGCAGCTTCAGGGACGCTTCCGACGAGGTGGGAATCACCGGTGAGGCCGGCTACGGGTTCCAGGTTCTGTGCTTCGACTATGACCAGGACGGCTGGCTCGACATCTACGTCGCCAACGACTCCACGCCGAACCTCCTCTGGAAGAACGACGGGACCGGCAAGTACGTCAATGCGGCTCTGCGCGCCGGCGTGGCCTTCAGCGGGGACGGCGCTCCTCAAGCCGGCATGGGTGTCGCCACCGGCGACTACAACCATGACCTGCTGATCGATCTCTTCGTGACCAACTTCGCGCAAGATTCCTTCACCCTCTACCGGGGCGAGGGGAGAGGCTTCTTCCGGGATGTGACCAGCGCAATGAATCTGCGCCAGGTGACCTGGTCGAGCCTCGGCTGGGGCTGTGGCTTCTCGGACTTCGACAATGATGGCGACCAGGACCTGTACGCCGTCAATGGCCACATCTTCCCCCAGGTGGACCTGGTCGACGCGGGCACGACCTTTCGCCAACGGAACCTGATCTTCGAGAACCTGGATGGAAAGGCCTTCGTGCAGCCGGAGGGTGGTGGCGGTCCCGGTTTCGACCTGATGAAGCTAAGCCGCGGTTCCGCTGTCGGGGACGTGGATGGTGACGGGGATCTGGATCTGCTGATTGGAAACTCGGACGATATTCCGACGCTGCTCTGCAACATCGGTGAGACGGGCAACCACTGGATCAAGGTCGACCTCATCGGCCAGGGCTTGAACCGCGACGCGGTGGGTGCCAGGGTCGTGGTCAACAGCGGAGGCCGCCGGCAGCTGCAGCTCTTCGGCGTGTACAGCGGTTTCCTTTCCACCAGCGACCGGCGCCTGCATTTCGGCATGGGGAGCGCCACCGTGGCCGGCGAGATCGAGATCACGTGGCCGGACGGCATGGTCGAGCGCGTTCAGGACCAGCCGGCCGGCCACGTGATCACCATTGAGCGGGGCCGGGGCGTCACCGCGGTTCATCCCCTGGGTGGATGACGGAACCCGCCTTCCTCCTCTGCGGCGTGGCAAGACCGGGTTCGATGCAACAGCTTGCTATTGGAGCCAACCCGGTTCGGATCAGGGTCATCGAGGTTACACTGCCGGGCATGACGGATTCCTCGATTGCCGGATGGCTACCCGCGCGGACCTCGACCCTCCTCCTGGGTTGTGCCGTCCTGTTCGCGTCCGGATGCGGGGGGGACGGGCGATCCTCCGCGTCGCGGCCCTCGGTGCTCCTGGTCACGCTGGACACCACGCGTGCCGATCACCTCGGATGCTACGGCTATTCCGTCGATACCAGCCCGCGGATCGATCGCCTCGCCGAGAGCGGCACCGTCTTCTGGGGAGCCATCAGCCAGGCCGCGGTCACGCCGGTGTCTCATGCCTCGATTCTCACCGGCCTGAATCCGTTCCGGCACGGGCTGCGAGTCATGCACGGCACCTCGGAGCACCGGCTCGACGAGGCACAGGTGACCCTCGCCGAGATCCTCCGCGATGAGGGGTACGACACCGCGGCGTTCGTGAGCGCCTTTCCGGTTTCCGAGTACTTCGGGTTCCAGCAGGGGTTCGCGCTGTTCGACGCCGACTTCCAGCCGGAAGAGAGGGACGGACCGGTGGTTGAAGGCGGGGTCGTCAACACCGGTTCCGCGCAGCGGCGTGCCGAGGATACGTCGAACCGGGCCATTGAGTGGCTGCGGAAGTGCGACCGGCCTTTCTTTCTCTGGCTGCACTACTTCGATCCCCACGACGTGAGGCTGCTGCCCCCCCGGGAGGAACTCGCGAAGGTTCCCAGGCCGCCGAAAGGGGGGAAGGCGCGTCTCAGGTACTTCTACGACATCGAGATTCGCTACATGGACCACCACGTCGGCCGGGTGCTTGACGCGCTCGAGGAACTCGGCGTCTACGACAACACCGTGGTGGTGATCACCGGCGACCACGGCGAGGGGCTCGGCGACCACGACTGGTGGACTCACGGGATTCTCTACCAGGAGCAGGTGCGAGTGCCCCTGATCGTCAGGGTGCCGGGACAGGTCCAGGTGCCGCGGGTGTCCTCGACGGTGCGCTCGATCGACCTGGTCCCGACGGTGCTCGACCTGGCCGGCATCACGCCGGGAGACCAACCGCGGTTTGACGGGAGAAGCCTCCGGGTCCTGCTGACCGGGAAGGAGACCGATCTGGGACTCACTGCCTACAGCGATTCGGTCAACACCCTCACCTACGTCACCGGACCGCGCATTCGCGACGTGAAAGACGACATGCTGTTCGCCGTTTCGGACGGCAAGTGGAAGTACATCCAGCACCTGAGGGAGAGGGAAAAAAGCGAGCTCTACGACCTGGAGAACGACCCCGGGGAGACGGACAACCTCTACGCAAGGGAGCCCGCACAGGTCCGGTCCTTGAGCCAGCGGCTCCAGAGGTTTGATTTCGTGCCGTTTCA
>JAZDLC010000104.1:0-21168 GCA_043802345.1 Planctomycetota bacterium
GCATGCGATGGACGCACCCCGGCGGACAGCGGGTCCTGCACTTGCGGGCTCACTACCTGTCCAATAGATGGGATACGTTCTGGTCTGCGTACGAGACGCGCCAGACAGGGTGATGGCCTCGTTCAATGGGAGTTCCACCCAGTTCGCCGGGGAGGGACCTCCCAAGATCCACCTGACCTGCAGGATGGTCGGCGGCGAGTTCATTCTCGGGGTAAAAGACAACGGTCCCGGGATCGAGCCGGAGCAGCAGGAGAGGATCTTCCAGCCGTTCAAGCGGGGCGCCGGGAACCAACAGGTCGAGGGCGCCGGCATCGGGCTGGCCATCTGCCAGAAGGTCACGAGCCTGCATCTGGGCCGGCTCTGGGTCGAGAGCGAGCCGGGCCAGGGGTGCCACTTCCAATTCACCCTGGGAGAACCGGTCCCCGTCGAAGAGCCGGAACCGGTCAGGGCCTGACTTCTCCTCCTTCCCCGGTCGGCTACAATGCCGCGCGAATGGCCCACTGGCTCCTCGCCCGCCTCCTGAAGCACCGGCTGCCGGCACTGCTCGTGCTGGCAGCGCTGTTCATGATCTCTGCGGCCTCCCTGCCCTCCCTGAAATTCGACTTCTCGATCCACCCGCTGCTGGAGGGAGACCAAGAACTCAAGCGGGAGGTCGAGGCGTTCGCCGCGGCGGTCCCGCCCCGCCGGGCCGACATGATCTGCACCCTGGAGTGGCCCCAGATCGCGGGACGAGCCGAGCTGGCGCAACTGAAGGACCTCTCCGAGGCGATCCTGCACCTCTCCGAGGTGCAATCGGTCTTCTCCCTGGCCCAGGCCGAGGTGATCGAACCGGGATCGCTCCTCCCGATCCCGATGCCGATCGACGATCTGTTGGCCGAGAGCACGCTGGCCGACGTCGTCCGCGCCCACCCGCTTCTTCGCGGCAGCCTGCTCTCGGAGGATGGCCGCTCCGCCGCGATCTACGTCGGACTGCGCCCCACCAAGGATGATGACGTCCTGGAGCGGGGCCGCCTGCAGGTGGACCAGTTCCTGAACTCCCGGCCCAGTGGCGACTGGGAGGTGAGGCTGCTGGGCAGCCCGGTGGTGCAGCACGCCATCAGCAGCCTGATGAGCCGCGATGTCATCCGTGGTCTGCTGCTGGAGAGCATCCTCTTCGCCCTCCTCCTACCGCTCCTCTTTCGCACCCTGCGGGGCACGCTGATCCCGCTGCTGGTCATTTTGAGCGCCGTCGTCTTCAGCTTCGGCGCGCTCACCCTGCTCGGACTCCACATCTCGATCATCGATCTGGCAGTGCCCGGCCTGATCATGATCATCGCCCTTTGCGACGCGGTTCACATGCTGGAGCGGTTCGAGGAGGGCTTGCGGGAGGGGCGGTCACGGAACCAGGCGATCGTGGAAATGATGAAGAAGGTCGGCCTGGCCTGCTTCTACACCTCGTTCACCACCGGCCTGGGATTCCTCTCCCTGGTCGCGGCCTCCCATCCTTCGGTGCGGACATTCGGGCTCAAGGCGGCCCTCGCGGTTCTCCTCACCTTCTTCACGGTCATCCTCCTGCTGCCGCTCTGCCTGGCGGTCTGGCCCCGGGCCGGAATCCCCTCGAAGAAGACCCTTCTGCTGACGGGCCGTCTCTCCTACGGCCGGCCGAAGCTCACCCTTTGCCTGTTCGGCCTGCTGACGGTTTTCTCGATCCTCGGAGCAAGCCGGGTGAAGGTGGAATCCCACTGGCTCGAGGAGCTTCCGGAGAAGGCAGCAGCAGTGACCGACCTGCGCTGGTATGAGCGGAACTTCCGGCCGATCCTGACCCTGGATGTCCGCCTCACGGGCACTCTGGCCGAACCGGAGGTGTTCCGCGCCCTGGAACATCTGCAGCGCGAGGTCCTGAAGGAGAAGGAAGTCGCCGGCTGCGAGTCGTACGTGCACTGGATCCGGGAGGTGACGGGCCGGCAGGAAGAGATCACCGACGAACAGATCGCCGCCGGGGCCGGCTTCCTGCGCATGGCCGGGGACCGCTTCCCCGGGCACGTGGTCGCGCGGGATTTCCGCGAGGGGCGCATGTCGTTCAACACCGAGGACGTGGGCACCGCACGCTTCTTCGAGATCGCAGGAAGGATCGATCGGCTCGGCGCGGAACTCCCGCTGGACGCCCGGGCCGAGGTGGCGGGGTACATGCGAATGGCCCACGAGAGCAGCCGGCTCGTCATCACCACGATCCTGAAGAGCTTCCTGCTCTCACTGGTCGCCATCAATCTGTTCATCATGCTGATCTACCGCTCGGTCCGGATCGGCCTCATTGCGGTGCTGCCGAACCTGCTGCCGATCCTGGTCACCCTGGGAATGAGCGGCCTGCTGGGGATCCCCCTCCGGATCGGCATCGTGATGATCTACTCCGTCGGCCTCGGCCTTGCGGTCGACGATTCGATCCACCTGCTGACTCGCTTCACCCAGGAACGCCGCGCCGACCCCGCCCGCTCCGTCCGCGAAACCCTGCTCTTCAGCCTGCGTCACACCGGGCGCGCCCTGATCATCACCTCGCTGATCCTGATGATCGGCGGACTCTGCTATCTCCCGTCCGATTTCCGGTCGCTGAACGACGTGGGCCTCCTGCTGTCGATCCTGATCCTGACCGCCCTGCTCGCCGACCTGTTCCTGCTGCCGCTCCTGCTCGAATGGGGTACCAAGTGCAGAGAGACCTCGCGGGACTGATCCCCGCAGGGTCCCCTCCAGGTCACTTCCCGCCCTCACCCTGCTTGCGCGCGCGTCTGCTTTCCTCGTACCGCATGTACTCCGCTACGCCTTGCGTGACCGTGTCTTGCGGGTTGACTTGCAGGGCCTGCTCCGCCAGGAGGCGGGCTTCTCCGACCTGTCGGGACTCGAGCATCAGGAAGGCCTGCCGGATCAACGAGGCCGACCGCGCATGGACTGGATTCACCTGGTCAAAGGTCTCTGGACCGGCCGGAGCGGCCTGCTCTGCGGAGAGCATCAAGCGCATGTTCTCGACCGGGGACAGGCCCCGCTCTCTTGCGCTCGACTTGTAGGAACTGAAGTCGAGCAGCATGTGGTCCCAGGTGCTGACCGGTCCGCTCCCCAGTACGGTCAGGATCTGCTGCCGGTCCGCCACGTGGAACGAACGCATCGACTCGATACTGGTCACAGTGTATGCGGCCATGTCAGCCCCGGCACGACCGGCGGCGAACTGCTCATCGTCCATACCCGGCCGACCTGCCAGCGGTTTCAGGGAGGCGATCACCACGACACACTGGCTCGGATAGAAGAACAGCTCCACGCACGGAAAGACCTGGCACAGGGTCCTGAGGCTGATCCTCAGATCAGTGGCGAGCATCGCCGTGGGCGTCCACTGGGCGAACATCCCAATATCGGTCAGCCGGTCGCGGCAGAACTCGTAGAACTCGCGGCAGAGGAGCGAGGCATTCCCCGCGAAGAAGGGGTGCTGCTTCCCGTCGGAGATGATCAGGTCGTAGCGGGCATCAGTCTGCAGGAGATACCGGACGGCGTCATCGACGAACAGGTTGACGCGCGGATCTTCCAGAACCCTGGATTCTTCGAACAGCTCAGCGCCGCGCACCACCGCTCCGCTGATTTCGACGCAATCGAGCGTCTCCACCCCCTGATGGGCGGCCACAGCTTCGAGCGTGCTCCCGCAGCCCAGCCCGACGTTCAGCGTGGTCCTGATCCGGGTGTCCAGCACCATGGGCAGATGTGCCAGGACGATCTGCTTCTCGTAGAGTGGAGTCCCAAGGTAGCCTCCGCTCCAGCCGATCAGGCATCCATCGATGCTCATCACCTTCCTGGTCGCGTCTTCCGGCTCGGAGTGGACCTGCACCGTGGCCAGATCCCCCTCCTCCACGAACTCCAGCACTCCATGGGTCTTCCCGATCTTCTCTCCGCTGAGCGTGATGGATGCCGGCAGGAACATCGCCAGGGTCAGCACCAACAAGCAGGCAACCCCCGCCCGAATCAGAACCCGGCCCGTCTCCTTGCGAATCCAGAACAACACCAGCAAGCCGAGCAGAAGATTGATCAGAGCGACGGCCTTGGTGCCGCCGATGGTTCCGAGGAGCGGCAGCAGCAGCACGGCCGCGAGCAGCGAACCGAAGATGCTGCCGATGTTGGCCAGCAGATACGCTCCTCCGATCCGCCGCCCGAGCCGGGTCACATCGCCCAGGAACAGTCGGCTGGCGAGGGGAAAGGAGAGCCCCATGCAGAGCGCGGCCGGTAACAAGGCGACGGTGGAGATTCCGGCATTGATCAGCAACCGCTGCCACCAGGGCCGGACCAGGACAGAGGGCGAGAAGATGCTGGTCATGGCCCGCATCTCCGGGTCGTTGGCCAGATACATCCCCGCGGCCGCAGCAAGGAGTCCGAGAACGGCGATCGCGAACTGGCAGGTGGCCAGATCAGACTCGGGAGACTTGCGCCGCAGCACCCTCGGCAGGAGGAGGGCGCCGAGACCGAGACCAGCCAGGAAGATCACCAGCACCGTCGTGAGCGCATAGGTGCTGTGCCCGAACAGATACCGCATCGCCCGAAACCAGATGATCTCGTACGCCAGGGTCGAGAAACCGGAGCCGAGCAGCACACACCCTGTCACCCAGTGCGGCAGGCGTGTGGGAATACCGGTCTCTTCCCTCCGGTCCGGAACGCCGGCGTGCCCCAGCGCGGTCCGCAGGAGCAGCAGCGCCACCACCCCGACGGTGATGTTGAGCACGTTGGCCACCAGGACAGTGCTCCTCAGCCCGAGCCGCTCCACCAGGATCAGACCGGAAAGCAGCGCTCCTCCGGCGGCGCCGATCGTGTTGATGCCGTAGATCAGTCCGAGATGCCGGTTGACGCCCTTCACCGAGCGGATCATGACCGAGCAGAGGGCGGGGAAGGTCGCTCCCATCAGGATCGAGGGCAACGCCACGAGACAGACCACGATCGACAGGCTGATCAGCGTGACCCCGAGACCCGGGCCGATCGTCGCGGAGATCCAGGCGAAACCTCGGGGCAGCGCGTAGAGACCGAGCGTCAGCGTCGCCGTTGTCAGCGCGATGCCGATCTCGAGCAGACCGTACGCAAGCACTGGACGGAAGCCGCGATCCTGCACCCGGTGATACAGGTAGGCTCCAAGTCCCATGCCACCCATGAACCCCGCCACCACCGACCCGGTGGACAATGTGGTGCTGCCGAGGGAGAGTGCCAGCATCCTAGCCCAGGTGACCTCGTAGATGAGCGCGGCCACACCGGAGCAGAAGGAGAGCAGGTAGAACAGCGCGATCAGGGAGTTTCCAGGGGCCGGAGCGTCCGCTCCGCCTGCTGCATGCGTCCGCTTCATGGGCGAATCCTACGATCTTCGGGCCTCCGGCCGGGCATCCGAACCGGAGAATCACAGCATCGAGAGCGGGTCCACGTCCAGCAGGATGCGCACCTGATGCTTCGGGCGGGGCCACGCCCGGACCACGCGGGTGAACTGGTGGATCCCTGATCGGCGGCGGCTCTTGGCGACGATGTGCATGCGATGCTGCCCGTTGATGAACGAGATCGGCGCCGGCGCCGGACCCAGCAAGGTCGTGAACCCGTCCGCCATCCACTCGCCCAGTTGATCGCGCAGGCTCATCGAGACCCGGCGGACTTCCTGCTCGTCCTTGCCGTGGATCACGACCCGGGCCAGACACCCGAACGGCGGATAGCCGTCCCGCTCGCGCGCCTCCATCTCGATCTTCGCGAATCCCTCGTAGTCATGCCGGAGCGCGAGACGCACCGCGAAGTGATCGGGGTGGTATGTTTGCACGATGACGGTCCCCCCCTTCTCGCTTCTCCCGGCCCGGCCGGACACCTGGGCGATCAACCCGAAGGTGCGCTCCGCCGCGCGGTAGTCCGGGAGATTGAGATTCGTGTCGGCGGCGACGACGCCCACGAGAGTGACGTTCGGGAAGTCCAGACCCTTGGCGATCATCTGGGTGCCGACCAGCACGTGGATCTTCCCCTCCCGGAATGCCGACAGGACCTCCTCGTGGGCGCCCCGCGCCTTCATGGTGTCGGAGTCCATGCGCGCGACCACCGCGTTCGGCAGCGCGCGAGCCACCTCGTGCTCGATCCGTTCCGTGCCGAAGCCCGCCAACCGGAACGTTCCCTCGCAATCGCCGCACCTCTCCGGCAGGCGTCGCTCGTGACCGCAGTAGTGACACAGGATGCGCCTGATCTTGTGGTGATAGACCAGCACGATATCGCAGTTCTTGCACTTGATGGCCGACCCGCACTTGCGGCAGAACGCCGCGGTGGCATACCCCCGGCGGTTCAAGAACAGGATCACCTGCCCGCCCCGGCTCACATGCTCGATCATCGTCACCCGCAGGCGGTCCGAGAGGAAACGGGGCTTGCCGGGATTCGAGACCTGCTGCGTCAGATCGGCCACGATCATCTCCGGAAACGATCCTCCGCCCACCCGCGACGGCAGGCGCAGCAGCTTCATGCGGCCGGTGAGCGCGCGCCGGTACGACTCGAGGGAAGGAGTGGCTGATCCCAGCACCAGCACCGCCTTTTCGAAGCGAGCCCGGGCCCGGGCCACCTCCCGGGCGTCGTACCTTGGAGCATTCTGCTGCTTGAAGGTGTTCTCGTGCTCCTCGTCGATGACGATCAGGCCCAGCCTCGGGGTCGGCGCGAACAGCGCCGACCGGGCGCCGATGACCACGTCCGCTTCTCCCGCCTGAATCGCCTTCCACTGGGCATTCCGATCCGCGTCGGTCAGGTGCGAGTGCAGCACGGCCACCCGTTCAAACCGCGCCCGAAAGCGGGCCACGGTCTGCGGCGTCAGCGCGATCTCCGGCACCAGCACGATTCCCTGCCGTCCCTTGCGCACGACTGTCTCGAGGGCCTGGAGGTAGACTTCCGTCTTGCCGCTGCCGGTCACTCCGAACAGCACGAAACCTCGAGACCGACCGGAGTGGATCGCCTCGCGGAGTTCCCTGACCGCCTCTTTCTGGGGACCGGTCAGGACCCTGTCCGGTTCCCTCGCGGCCGGCGCGGAGAAGAGCGGGTCCCGCTCCTTCTGCACCCGCGAGATTTCCAGGTATCCCTTCTTCCGCAGGGATTCGACCGGAGAGGCCTTCACTTTGGCCCGCCGCTGCAGCTCCTGGACTTCCAGGGGCGCCTCCGCCGCCGCCAGGATGCGCAGGGTCCGGGCCTGTTTCGGGTATCTCTGTTCCAGCTTCTCCACGATCTCATCGACTGCATCCAGCGGCACCGCCAACCGGGCGACGGGCACTGTGCGGAGGCGCCCGCCAGTGCGCACCGCAAACGGCAGCGCGGCGTCCAGCGATTCACCCCAGGTGGCGCCGTAGCGTCTCGCGACCCAGCCCGCCAGGCGCAGCATGCTCGTTGTGAACAGTGGTTCCGGATCGATCAGACTCAGGACAGGCCGGACCTTGAATGCGGGCGCGTCCTCCCGGAGAGAGACGCAGGTGCCTCCGATCTGACGCGACTGGAACGGAACCAGGAGCCGGGTTCCGGGCTGGATCCGGTGCCGCAGCGCAGGAGGCACGGAGTACGTGAACAAGCGGTCCACGGGGAGATTCAGGGCAATGTCGACATACTCCGCCATACGGTCACCATACCTCTCGAGAATCAGACGAAGCAACCGACCGGACGGAACGTCGAGACCCGGAGGAACGGGCCTGTGAAGTGCAGATTCTGGAAGTCTGGGGAGGTTGTGGGAAAGCAGTGGAGAAAAGTGCAAAAAAAACCGCGTTCGTCCGGAGAGCAGCCGAAAAGGAGGCTCTACAGGAACGGAGTCGAGCCGGCCATCTCGGGATCGCCGGCAAGTTCAGGGACGCCGCTCCTGCCAACTGGAACCAAGGATTGCCTTCAAGGAAGCCCCGTCGGGCGGAGGAAAGCCACGTGCCCAAGTGCATCTGTGATGCCCACAGAACCGCAGATCATGGGACGGGCGTCACAGGTTTCCGGGGAGCCTTCAAAGGCATCTGGATGTTGCTGGTGCTGGCGGCACTCCCGTCTTCGAGTGCGTCTGCCGGTGGCCCGCCGCTGGTTCCGACCGAGGTGAGCTACCAGTTCATCCGCCCCGAGAGCCCGGACGACCTGTTCTCGCTCCGCTATCTGGTTCCGCCCGGATTCAAGTCGGCCATCGTCATCTGCGATCAGCCCAAGTCGCTCGCCGGCCAGGCCGCGCCCGCCGGTTCCGTCGACTGGTCCAGAGCGCTCCTCCTGCTCCCCCCGGATTCCGGATCTGGACTGGTCGGGGTCGACGGGAGGCTCCCGGCCAACATCAAGCCGCTTGAACTCTCCCGGTCGCTGGTGCAGGTCCGCATCCTGCTGGCCGACCGGGCCGCAAACACCTACCTCATCTCCGGCCCGATCCCACTCGGGCACGAGATCCCAATCAACGAACTGGATCAGGAGGAACCATCGACCAACGATCCCGCGGCGGACACCATCATGACCGTCGCGGACCTCGGGCTCACGGAACAGCCGGGCGAAGAGGCAGAGGCGCCCCCTGAGGATAACTCCGATACCATCACCGGGTCGAGCCACCTCCTCGGCCTGGACACTCTTGTCAGCCAACCCTTTTCATACCTACCCCTCACCTCTCTTGCCGGTGGGGGCCTTATCTGGTTCTCAAGCCATGACCAGCCCATACCCATTCAGGGCAGCGGACATTAGCAATCTGTCCGAGCTCCGATCGGGTGGAGGCCTGGTCGGGATTCGGCTCCTGCGGGACATCGTCCGCTCAAGCCCCCCATCCGTGCTGCTGCGGCAGGCGAGGCAAGCGGTCGATCGCCTGGTGGACGAGGTTTCCGGAGTCGCCCGGAACGACCGCGGTCCGGAGGGCCCGCGGGAGAAGGCGGCGGAGTTCATCGTCCTGCTGAGAGCGGGTCTCTCCAGAGCCCGCACCATCTCGGCTCTCGTCAACTGCGTCGCCGAATCGGCCGCCAGGGCCCGGTACCGAAGCGGGCGGATCGTCGACTTCCTCTCCACCTGGCTGTTCATCTGCGGCGAGCAGTTCATCGCCGGCCTGGACGACAGGACGGCGTCGCTCGAACTGGAGGCGGCCCATCCGAGACTCTGGAATCAGGCCAGAGCCCGAATCCTCGAGACTCTCGAGGCCGGTTCGGGACGGCTTCAGGCCGGCCGGCGATTCCGGCTGGCGGAGACCTACCTGACCCGCTTCCGGCTGGTGCGAGCCCGGAACGACGAACGGGAACGGACGCTCTCAGGCGGCACCGGCGCCTGGTCGGCCCAGAAATCGCCTGGGGAACCGGACCTGGTCGCCGCGATCGTGATCGACCTCTTCGTGCTCTCGCTCTCCGACCTGCAGCAGAGACTGATCGTGTCCCAGATACCGGGCCCGGGAAGCGAGTTCGGGCCGGCCGGTCAGGAGGAACGGGAGTACGCCCGTCTGTGGGCTCCGCTGCGGGCGGTGCGCACGGATCAGGCGTTCGAGCACTGGCCGAAGGTCCTGGCCGGACTGCCGCTTCACGAGCATCGGGCGGAGCAGGAGTTTCTGAACGGTCTGGCGACCCACCTGCGCCGGACCTGGAACTGGTTCCTCCCGGATCGGGCACCCTTCGGGCAGCTGCGGACGGCACTGCGGAAGATCGAGGCCGCGGGTCTGGAGGTCGCCACCGCGGAAACCGACGAGCAGCGCGTCGAGCGCATCTTCCGGATCTATGCCAGCACCCTCTCGTTCATCGTGCGGCTGGCGACGGAGGACTCGGAGAGCCAGGTGCTCGACCTGGAAGACGACACGTCCACAGGAGGTGTTCTGTGAATCCAACCCCGAGGCAACGCCCCGAGCGATCCAGGGTCGATTCGGGCCCATCCCTGGGCTACACCTGCCCCTCCTCGACAACCGACTTCAAGAGCCTGCTGGCGGCCGTGCGGCCTCTCGGAGACACCGATACCGTGGCGCGCCACGCGGCCAACTGCCCTGGCTGCTTCGACCGCCTGTGCGATCTGTTCCTGGCCACCGCTCCGGACGACTCTGATCCGATCCACGCCATCGTGGACGGTTTCAACGGATCGTTCTATCTGCTGGCGAAGGCGCTGCTGGACGCGCGTCCCGACCGGGCTCCGGCGCACTTCACCTACGATCAGTCTCCAATGGCCGTCAACGACGCGGTCGAAGTGGCCCTTGACCGGCTGAGCGCCCTGGACGAGTACTCGGACGGGAGAATCACGCTGAGCGGCGAAGCCGCCCCACTCCAGCAGTTGATCCGCGACGCCTCCCTCTCTCCCCGGCAACCGGCGGCCCTGGCAGAGACCATTCTCAAGCGCAGCATCTCCATCGGAGGGCGCCACGGCCTGGACTCCGCCAATCTGCTCGGGTTCCTTCGATACCAGCAGGGCAACCTCGAGAATGCCAAACTGCTGTTCACCACCGTGATCGACCGGCAACCGGTGGACGGCTATGAGCGGGAAACCCAGGCCCACGCCATGAACAACCTGACCGGCGTCCACCTGGGGCTGGGCGACCTGAAGAGCGCCATCCTCTGGTGCGAGCGCTCGCTGATGTTGAAAGAGCGGCTCGGGATCGACTCCCGTTCCAACTACGTCAATCTACTGTTCTTCTGGCTCGAGCAGGGGACCGCCTACGGTCTCGCCCGGGCCCGGCATTACCTGCGTACCCTGATCGCCGTGGATTCGGGCAAGCAGTACCTGGAGAAGACCGTCCGCCAGGATGGGTATGACGGTGTCCTCGAGAAACTCCACCGGAGCGGGCTCGACCGGGAGTTCCCCGAACTGTCCCTTCCCCCGAGGGATACCCAGAAGACCTCGGAGCTGAAGCAGAGTGGGGAAGGAAGCGAGTAGCACCCCTCTCCATCGCCGGTTCCTCCGCGCTCTCTTCGCACTCGCTGCGATACGATGGTTGTGGAGGAGATCGTGCCATGGATCAGCAGAGTTGCAGGCGGCTGGGAGCGAGCGGGCGTCGTGGCCGGAGTGAGGGCGGCCCCGGCGCTGTGGTGGACCGCCCGTGCGGGGGGCCCGGCGCGGCGCAGTCAGCCGCCCTGGTTGCCGCGCTGCTCCTGGCGCTCGGCACCACCGGTTGCGGCAAGAAGGAGTCCCTCCCCACTCCGGCTGCACCCGCTGAGGTCAGAGCGGCGCCTTCTGAGGTCCCGCCTTCTGAGGTCCCGCCTTCTGAGGTCCCGAAGGAGTCCCCTGACCTCCCGGAAGAGAAGATCCTCCTGGTCGACCGGGCCGCGGAGTACGGCCTCACGTTCCTTCATCGCTCCGGCCAGAAGGGCACGTTCAACTATCCGGAGATCATGTGCGGGGGCGTCTGCCTCGCCGACCTGAACGGAGACGGCGCCCTGGATGTCTATCTGGCGCAGGGTGGCCCGGTGCCGGGCGATCCGGGCGATCCGGGACGCAACGCGCTTTTTTTGAACGACGGAACCGGGAGGTTCAGCGATGCCTCGGCAGCGTCGGGCGCCGATGATCCCGGCTACGGGATGGGAGCCTTTGCCGCGGACGTGGACGGGGATGGGGATCAGGATCTGTTGCTCACGAATACGGGCTCGCTGGTGCTGCTCCAGAACCAGGGGGAAGCGACCTTCGAGGACATCAGCCCCCAGGCAGAGCTGGAAAACCGGGAGGGCTTCTGGCTCAACGCCGCCTTCTGCGATCTCAATCAGGACGGAAACCTCGATATCTACGTCTCCAACTACACCCTCTGGCGGCCGGGGGTCGATCCGAAGTGCTTCGCGCCGGGCGGGAGTCCCGACTACTGCAATCCGGTCTCCTATCAGGGGGCGAACGACCTGCTGCTCCTGGGGAGGGGGGACGGCCACTTCGAGGATGCAACGCAAGCGAGCGGCATCGGCGCCGCGGCCACGAGGTCGATGGGCGTGGTGGCCTTCGACGTGGAGGCGGACGGCGACCTCGACCTGTACGTGGCGTGCGACGGCGAGGCGAACCTGCTCTGGATCAACCAGGGCGACGGGACATTCGTGGACGAGGCCCTGATCCGCGGCGTCGCGCTGAACAGCGCCGGGGCGCCCGAGGCGAGCATGGGCATCGTCTGCGCCGACCCGGACGGGGATGGGGACGAAGATCTGCTGGTGACCCACCTCGAACGGGAGACGAACACGTACTACCGGAACGACGCCGGTTTCTTTTCGGACATGACCTCGGCGATGGGGCTTTCGCAATGGACCCGGCCCGACACCACCTTTGGAGTCGGACTGCAGGATCTGGACCACGACAAGTACCTGGATCTCTTTGTGGCCAATGGAGGGGTGGCGTGGCCATCACGTCTCATCGATCCGGAGAATCCGTATGCGCAACCGGATCGCGTCGCCAGGGGGACGCCGGGAGGGCGCTTTCTGGCCGCGATGACGGTGGGTTCGGACGGGGCCAACGGCCCGGACAACACCGCCGACACATCGCGAGGCGCGGCCTTTGGCGACCTGGATGGGGATGGCCTGGTCGATGTGGTCGTCATGGTTCGGAACAAGCCGGCCAGGCTGCTCCACAACGAGACCAGGACCAACGGGAACTGGATCGGCTTCCGCCTGATCGCTCCGGCGCCCCACGCGCTGATCGCGACCGTGCGTGTGGATCAACTGCCCGAACTGGGTGTGAGGGCTCTGCGCCCCCATTCCAGTTACCTCGGATCGAGCGAGGAGGTGGTCCGGTTCGGGTTGGGTTTCTACCACACACCGGTGAGCGTGGTGGTCAAGTGGGCCACCGGCCAACAGGAGCGTTTCGAGGGGCTGGCCACGAACCAGATCCACTCCTTGCGCCAGGGTGCGGGAGGCGAGGCAACACCTTTCGCCGCGGGCACTGGGCCGGTCACTCTCGATAACCAGCCGGCGCGGCCATCGGAGCCCGGGGAGCTCTCGACTGATCTGGCCGCCACCACGGCGGGAAGCGGCGCCGAGGCCGGCCCCTTTCCCCCGCTCCTCATCGAGAAGGTGGGGCCGCGGGGCCAGCAGGCGGTTCTCGATCCGGCCGCGCTTGCCGCCTGGTGTGAACGGGCGGGACTGCCGCCTCCTCCGAACCTCAGGGATCTCGATGCGCCCACCTGGAAACTGGTTCATCCCGCCATCGAGGCTGCAGGCCGTACCCCGTCCCCCGACACTTTCGGCTCGCTGGCGATGTTCTACGACGGCCACAACGCGGGCGAGTCGGCCCGGGAACTCTATGAACGGCTGGTGAAGATGCAGCCGGAAGAGGCCCGCTGGTGGCACCTGCTGGGCCGGGTCGCCTTCGACCTGGGCGATCCGGAGCGGTCGAGAACGGCATTCGAAAAGGCCGTGTCACTGGCGCCCGACGAGCCGGCCGGATTCGCCCGCCTGGCGGACGCGCAGCTCGCGACGGGCCAGGTGGATGCCGCCCTCGAGAGCTGGCAGCAGTACCTGCGGCTCAGACCAAGGAACCCGTACGGCCTGACCGGGCTGGCGCAGACCGAGGAGAGACTGGGCCGCCTCAAAGAAGCGCTCGAGTCCGCGGAAGCGGTTCTGGCGCGAAACCCACGAGCCCGTCCGGCGCTAGTGCTGGCCGCGCGCGTGGCCGCCCGGCTCGGCAAGCTCGAGCCGGCGGAGGAGTACGGCGAGCGAGCCGCCGCCCTCTCCAAGAACGATGCTCCCGGCCTGGTGGACAGTGTCGATCTGGCAATGCGCGCCCACGCGCGCTCCCTGGCCTACCTGCGGGCGGCGGTCAATCACTTCAAGGAGGGGGGGAAGTACGAGGAAGCCCTGGAAGCCGCCCGGCTCCTGGCGGAGCGCCGTCCCGACGAGGCACAGAACTGGCAGATGCTGACCTGGCTCTCCATGATGCTGAGGCGGAGCGACGAGACGGCCGAATACGCCAGGACGGCGCTCGAGATCGATCCGAACTTCGCCCCCGGCTGGGAGTTGGTGGCGAAGAGCCGGCTGGCGGGAGGGGAGCTCGAGTCCGCCCTGGAGGCGGCTGAGAAGGCCATCTCCATCGATTCCGCCCACGCCCCCGGTTACATCGTCAAGGGGATGGTTCTGGGCAGCCTGAACCGGTTCGAGGAGGGGCTCGCATCGCTGAAAACAGGGCTCGCAAAGATCCCGGATGACATCGACGGCCTGGCGATGAAGGCGTTTTGCCAGCTCAATCTGGGAAGGCGGGAGGAGGCGCTCGGCACGATCGATCAGATTCTGAAGCTGGTACCGGATCACCGGTGGGCGCTGAAGGCGCGGGAAGAGTTGTAAGAAAGCGAACCGGAGCCGCGCCGAGGGCGCGACTCCGGTTCTTTCATGACATCAGACGTGGACGGCGATCAGGGATTGACCGTGATATCCAGCCCGTTCGTGGTGATGAAACCAGTCACGCTGTCCTTCAGCACGTTCTGTACGAACACATGGCCCGCCGTCGCGAGTGGTGCGATGGTGAAGTGGATGGCTCCACCACCCGGTCCCGCGCCCGGGATGGCGCCGAGGGGCAGGAAGAACCAGCCCGGAGCCAGGTCGAGGGTGCATCCGCCACCAGGCAGCGGCTGCGTTCCCGTGCCTGTGCTGAAGCACATGAACCAGAGCGCGCCACCCTCGCAGTCCCACAGATCCACGGTGAGAGGCTGTCCCACCTGCGCGCAGCCGATCTCGAACATCGGGATGAAGCCGCCGTTGCCGGGGCAAGCCGTTCCGAACGAGCTCACGAGGCCGCAGTTCGCGTCGTAGTAGAGGTTGACGAATCCGGAGAGCCAGTTGGCGTCGATGCCGCCCGTGACGTCGTCGTACGCCTCGTTGAACTCCATCCAGATCTGGCCGTCCGTCAGCACCGGAACGTCCGGGATGCCGTTGTCGGTCAGGTCGATGACGCCGCCGCTGGTGAAGTGGCCGCGTCCCGGGCTGCTGAAGGCGAATCCAGGAGTCAGCCAGAGGCCGGATCCATCCTGGTCGGAGCCGTCGAAGTAGATCCTGGCCTCGTTCAGCCAGCTATAGCCGACCGTGGCGATGGACACGTTCCAGGAGACCGCGGAGAAGTTCGCCCCGGTGCCGCCGGTGGTGTCATAGAGCCACACATTGAAGGCTGAGCCGGGTGAGTCCCAGCTATTCACGCCGGCGACCGGAACGCTCGCCGCGGCCAGATAATCCACACCCGGGGTCACCATGACCGGGTTGACGACAGTGACGCCACTCGTGGCGCCGATTGCGCCTCCGGTAGCCGATTTCTGGGCCTGGGCCTCGAGGCCAAGGCCAAGCAGGACAGCAGTCGCGATCGCAATCGTTAGCTTCATCTACTCACTCCCTGATTTAGGAAAGAACGACCAAAGCACACAGCTCGGGTATTGGAGACAATCCCTAGTGCTCCCTTGCCGAGTTGCGAAGTATAAACGGTCCTGACAACCCAAGGTTGGTGTTTTTGTCGGGAGTGGTGAGATCAGACCCGGACCGCCAGGCCACGCGCCCGGCTCGCCTCCACCGCTCCCTCGGGCAGCACTCCTAAAGCCATTTGTCTGAATCCCTTAACTCCTCCCCGCCAGAGCCGAGGGCTGCGGCTTCTCCCCGGCGGGCTCCTATCCCTCCCGGACCGGTTCCTTGCAGACGCATGGTTCGCCCTCACAGCGGGGGCAACCGGCCTGGTACTTCCGGACGGCGACGCTTTCCAGGTCGACGCCGGCGATCGAGGCCAGGGTGGAGAGCCAGGCCAGGCAGTCGGCGAACTCGCCTTCCAGCTCACGCTGGTTCTTGCGACGCAGGGCACGGGAGAGCTCACCGACTTCCTCGGCGAACCACATGAAGGTGCCCCCGAGACCCCGGCCGCGATCCTTCTCGTAGTAGATCGCCTCGATCTTGCGCTGAAACTCCTCGATCCTCATCTCACCCGGTTCGCTTCACGGTGACGAATGTGATGTCACTGTCGATCGACCCGCCCTCGACATACTTCTCGAGCGTGTGGGCCACCAGATTGACGAACGCCTCCGAGCTCTTGGCTCCTTCCCGGGCGATCAAGCGGTAGAAGTTCGCTTCGCCCAGCTCCGTTCCCTCGCGGTTGGAGATGCCGAACACGCCCGGAGTGCAGAGCACGATGCGGTCGCCGGGATCGAGCTGAACCTCCAGTTCAACCAGCGAGCGATCGAAGACCGGCCCCTTGTCGAAGCCGAGCGCGATGCCGTCCGAGTGCAGCGGCTTGACCCCCTTCTTCTCCGCCACGTACCGGATGACCGGGTTGTGCCCGGCGTTGGCGACGATCATCTTGCCGGTCTTCGGATCGAGCACGCAGGCGACTGCCGTGACGTACATGCCCCGGCGGAGATCCGGCGACAGCAGGTTGTTCACCTTCTTGAAGATGTCGCCCGGGCTCCGTGCCAGTTCGGAAACCACGGTGGTGAACGACCGCGCCATGGCGGTCAGCATGGCGGCCGGAATCCCCTTGCCCGACGCGGAGGCGACCATCAGGAACAGCCTGCCGTCCGGCAGGGTGAATACGTCGTAGTAGTCGCCGCCCACCTCCGGACCGGGCTGGTAGTGGGACGCCACCTCGTAACCCTCGATCTCGGGCAGCTTCTCCGGGAACAGGCTCGACTGGATCTCCAGGGCAACCGAGAGCTGGTGTTTCTGCCGCTGGTGATCGACCTCCGCCTCCTGGGCTTCCTTCAGTCCGCGGGCCATGCGCTCAATGGTTCGCGAGAGGACTCCGATCTCATCCTTCGTGTGCACTCGCGGGTGATGATCCAGATTCCCCTTGGAGATGATCTCCACGTCGCGGGTGAGGGCTGTCAGCGAAGAGGTGATCGTGGACCCCATCACGAACGCGACCCCGATCCCTAGCACGGTGAAGACGATCGCCAGCATGATCACCTTCGTGCGCACGTCCTTCAGCTGCCGCTGGATGAACTCCTCCGACAGCACCACCGTCACCTTGCCGTCCACGTTGCCGAACCGGTTCACGATATTCGCGACGAACGAGCGGGCGCGGTGCGTCTTGCCATCCGGAGGCGTGTACGTTCCATACTCGATCGATACACCACTCCTACTCCCCTGGGAACGCCCCGCGAAGTCGAGCTGCGTACGATTGCTGGCCAGGCGGATGATCCGGGTCCGGTCCGGATTGGAAATCAGGACGTCCAGGATCCGCTCGTCCCCGCCGATCAGTTTCTCCAATCGCTTCTTGTTGTAATCCCGGATCTCGTCGGCGGTGCGCCTCTGGTCCTCGGTCAGCGCCCCCGCCGGGATCTTCTTTTCGCCCGAGGCGATCTCCCGCTCGAACCGCGCGTAGCTGGTCCCGGCATACGCCAGATGGAACTCGTTCCAGATATCGATGTCGGGAGGGGTCAGGGCCCGGGCCGTCATCACGCCGGCGGCGTCGATCTCGTCGTTCAGCGATCCTTCCAGGTTGTTGTAGAGCACCGTACCGAACAGGCCCATGAAGATCGCGATGGCCGTGCTCACGGCCAGGGCCAGCTTGACCGAAACTCCCAAGCCGGCGCGGCGGATTCGTTCACCGTCCCGGAGAATGGCCGACGACTCGCCCGCGCGCCCGCTCTTCATCTCCGCTGCGTTCAGGATCTGAGTGGCGGTCACCTTTTCCCGGAGATCAACCTTCTTGGCGATGACCGTGCTGTTGCTGCTGCGACGCTTCTTCGATCCTGCCATGGTTCACCACCTTCTCGCAGAGCCGTACCTGGCCTTGCCGTCACCAGGGCGGATTCTCGAGCAACTGTCGGTAGACGATCACGCCCAGCAACGCATACACGCCCGCCACCAGATCATCGACCACGATTCCCACGCCACCCTTCAGCCTTTGTGACTGGCGGGCCGGAGTGGGTTTGAGGATGTCAAAGATACGGAACAGAACGAAGGCGACCAAGTACTCCCCGAAACCGGGCCACTTGTCCGAGAGGGTCAGCAGGGCGACGTAATATCCGGCGAACTCGTCCAGAACGAACACGCCCGGGTCCTTCTTGCCGGTCAGGGCCTCGATGCGGCCGCCCAGGGCGATCGAGCCGAGGGTCGTCAGCACCACCAGAACCGCCAGAGTGGGTCCGGCGGGCAGGCCCGAGAGCGAGAGCAGGTAGGCCAGAACCGCCGCGGCCGCCGTGCCCGTGGTGCCGGAAACGATCGGGGAATAGCCCGACCCGAATCCGGACGCGAAAAACAGCGCGAGCCGGTCGCCAAGGCTGCGGGATGGCAGCGGCTCCGGCGTCATGGGTCGGTCCGCAGGAGGCGCGCTGCCTTGGTGATGTACTCGATGCCCGAGTAGAAGGTCAGGATGATCGCGGTCCAGATCAGGACCACGGCCAGGATGCGCGATCCGGTCACCACGAAGGCCTGCTCAGGGAGCCAGAGTTCGACGATCTTGAACAGGAAGATGGAGGGAATCGCCGTGCTCTGGACGATCATCTTCAACTTGCCTGGCCAGGAGGCGCTGAAGTCGATCCCGCGAGATTCCACGAAGCCTCGCAGGCCGTTGATGACGAATTCCCGGGTCACGATCAGCACCACCATCCACGGGGCCAGGACCGGCCGCACCCACTCCTCCGCCACCAGGAGTATGAGCGTGCCGCAGACCACGATCTTGTCCACCGCCGGATCGGCGACACGACCGAAGTCGCTGACCTGCTTGTACTTCCTGGCATAGTAGCCGTCCAGGGCGTCACTGGCGACCACGGCGACAAAAAGCAGCATGGAAATGATGAGCAGGAGCACTCCGTGCTGCCCATTCACATCCATCACCGTCATCAGCGTGAAAAGACCGATCGCCAGTACCAGCCGGCCCATGGTGATCTGGTTGGCGACGCTCATGGGCCGGCTCCCACGGGAGAAGAGAGGCGGGCCTGCAAGTCGTATCCATCAGTCCCGGTGACAAGCGCATCGACGATCATGCCAGGCCGTCGCCCCTCCGCGGCAAGCTCGACGCGACAATCGATCTGCGGCGCGTCTCCCGCGGTGCGTCCCGTGGCCAGGCCGTCCTCGACCTGGTCGATCAGCACCTCGAGGGTCCTGCCCACCAGCGCCTCGTTTCGCCTGGCCGTGATCTCGCGTTGCAGCGTCATCACCTGCCGGCGCCGCTCCGCCGCCACGCGCGCCGAGACCCTGGATTTCAACCCGTGTGCGTCGGTGCCCTCCTCCCGGGAGTAGGCGAAGCAACCGAGCCGGTCGAAGCGGGCCTCTTCCAGGAGCGCCAGCAGCCGCCCGAAACGACGCTCGGTTTCGCCTGGGAACCCGACCAGCACGGTTGTCCGCAGGGTCATGTCCGGCACCTCCTCCCGCAGTGAGGAGACCATCCGCCGGATGGCGTCCACCGGCGTGCCCCGGCGCATTCTCTTCAGGATTTCGTCGTCGCCATGCTGGATCGGAACGTCCAGATAGGGGACCAGCTTGGGATTCTCAAGCAGCTCGCGCGTGAGTGAGGGGCGGAAGGAGCCGGGATGGGCGTACAGGAGCCGGATCCAGCGCAGCGAGTTGTGGGTGGCAAGCGCCCGGATCAGCACCACGATGCCCTCTCCGTAGGCCATCCCGAGATCACTGCCGTAGGCCGTCGTCTCCTCGCCGATCAGGTTCAGCTCAATCACCCCGGCCCGGGCGAGCTGTTCGGCCTCTTCCATCAGGATCTCGATCGGCTTCGAGCGCTGCCGGCCGCGGATCCCGGGAATGGCGCAGAACGAGCATTTCCGGTCACACCCCTCGGAGACTCTCAGGTAGGCGGTGTGGGGCAGGGTCAGCAGGGTCCGGCCCAGATCGACCGAAGCGGTCTTCGGCCCGCCGCCGCCGAAAAAAGGCGTCCCGGCCACGCTCGAGCCGGGGGAGCCGGACCCTGACACCCGGGACGCGATCGCGCGAAACACCTCCGGGGCGTCCGAGTAGTCGGAGATATCAAGGAAGGCGTCGACGTCGGGGAGCTCCCGGGTCAAGTCCGCCCCGTAGCGGCGGACCATGCAACCCGCCACAACCACTCCCTTGACCTCGCCACGGGCCTTCAGCTCCAACATCTCGCAGATGGTGTCGATCGACTCCTCGCGAGCCGCATCGATGAAACCGCAGGTATTGACCACCACCACGTCGGCGCCTGCTGGATCCTGCTGAAGTCGGAAGGAGTTTCCCGCCAGCCGGCCCACCAGCACCTCGGAATCGATCAGATTGCGGGGACAGCCGAGGGACACCAGCGAAACAATCATGCTCGGCTCGGTCAATGGACGCATCCGCCCGGGGACTTCTGAAAACCAACCTTCGTCCCTGATCCGGTTGAAGGTACGGGGAAGCTAAGGGCCCGCGCAAGAAGATCTTCCCAGTTTGGCGAGGTACTGCTGGTGAACCTCTCCTGCCCTGAAGAAACTGCCGGCGGTGGCGATCTCGGTCACGATCGGAGCCTCGAACCTCCCCGAGCGAGCGGCTTTCTCCCGCGACTCGATCGCCCTCCGCCTCTGCTCGTCGGCATGGCAGAAGATGACCGAGCGATACTGCAGGCCGAAGTCCGGCCCCTGCCGGTTGAGCGTGGTGGGATCGTGACACCGAAAGAACTCCTCCAGCAAGGCCGAGAAGGAGATCTCCGCCGGGTCGAACAGGATCTCCACCACCTCCGCGTGCCCCGACTCCCCCGCGCACACATCTTCGTAGGTCGGCTGTTCGAGCGTCCCCCCCATGAAGCCGACCGCCGTGGAGAGCACCCCGTCAAGCTGGCGAAAGGCCTCCTCGACTCCCCAGAAGCAGCCCGCTCCCAGGGTGGCTCGTCCGATCGTCTCCACCTTTCCGTGACTCATGGAAACCGGTTCTCCAGGACGACTTCCTGATACGGCAGCTGCCCACCCCGCTCCTGGGCTGGCTGCAGCGGGCGGCCGATGGCCACCATCATCGCAATCAGGTGATCATCCGGCAGGCGGACCAGCCGCGCGACCTCCTCGAAGTCGAAGCCGACCATGGGGCAGGAGTCGTACCCCATGGACCGCGCCATCAGCATGAGGGTCTGGGCAGCGATCCCGGCGGAGCGCATGACCTCGTCCCGCTGCCACTCCGGAGAGTCCTGGTACACATTTGAGATTGCACCGACAAGGAACTCCCGCACCGCCTGGGGTACGTTCACCCAGTAGCGCTCCGGCTGCTTGCTCCACGCCTTTGCATCGCCGCAGATCAGCACCAGCAGCGACGCGTCCGTTACCTGGGCCTGGTTCCAGGCCACCTTCCGAACCTCCCTGCGCAGTTCTTCGTCCCGAATCAGGACGAATCTCCAGTGCTGGATATTGAAGGA
>JAZDLC010000105.1:0-4060 GCA_043802345.1 Planctomycetota bacterium
GGGACGACCGCCCCGTCGACGATAAGCAGTTCCACCAGCGTGAAGCCGGAGGCCCGGGGAGTCACCATCCACCATTCTTCGAGTATGTGCGGGCAGGACCTGAGCTGAACACGACATGCTCGCCGCATTCCCACTCCCGGCGGGCCTGGTTCAAGACGATCCGGCCCCCGGGGCCGGTTGTTCAGCCGATTCCCCCTGGAAACGGGGGGAGTCGCGGCGCGTCTGCGGCTACGATCGTTCCCCGCGAGCCGCGAGGAACTCCGGCTCGCCACGACAGCTTCCGATCCGCCCCCTGCCCGGATCCCATTCACGAAAGATGCAGCGTACCGATGAAGAAAACAGCCATCCTGTTCCTTGCCGTTCTCGTCGCGGGCTTTTCGAACTCCGCGAGAGACCTGCTCGGCTGCACCAACTACCTGATCAGCCGGGCGGCCTCGGTCGACGGTTCGACCATGATCACCTACTCGGCCGACTCGCATGAACTGTACGGCGAGCTGTATTACACGCCGGCGCGGGATCACGTGGAGGGCTCGATGCTGCAGATCTACGAGTGGGACACGGGGAAGCACCTGGGGGAGATTCGACAGGTGGCCCACACCTACTCCGTGGTGGGCAACATGAACGAGCATCAGGTCTCGATCGGCGAGACGACGTACGGAGGGCGGAGCGAGCTGAGCGATCCCAAGGCGATCCTCGACTACGGCAGCCTGATGTACATCTCCTTGCAGCGGGCGCGGACCGCGCGGGAGGCGATCCAGGTCATCGGTGATCTCATGGCCGAGTACGGCTACTACAGCAGCGGGGAGTCGTTCTCCGTCGCGGATCCGAACGAGGTCTGGATCATGGAGATCATCGGCAAGGGTCCGGAGCACAAGGGCGCCGTCTGGGTGGCCCGCAGGGTGCCCGACGGGTATGTCTGCGCGCACGCGAACCAGGCGCGGATCCGGCAGTTCCCGCTGAACGACAAGGCGAACTGTCTCTATGCACAGGACGTCATCTCGTTCGCCCGCGAGAAGGGTTACTTCGAGGGGAAGGACGAGGAGTTCAGCTTCGCCGACGCCTACGCTCCGGTCGACTTCGGGGCGCTGCGCTTCTGTGAGGCGCGGGTCTGGAGCTTCTTCCGGAAGGTGGCACCGTCGATGAACTTCTCGATGGACTACGTGATGGGCGATCCCACCGCGGAGAAGCTCCCGCTCTGGATCAAGCCCGAGAGGAAGCTGTCCGTGCACGACGTCATGGAGGCGATGCGCGACCACTTCGAGGGGACGCCGCTCGACATGACGAAGGGCGTGGGCGCGGGGCCGTACGAGTTGCCGTACCGCTGGCGGCCGCTGACCTGGAAGGTGGACGGCAGGGAGTACTGCAACGAGCGCGCGGTCTCCACCCAGCAGACCGGCTTCTCCTTCGTCGCCCAGGCCCGGGCGACGCTGCCCGATCCGATCGGCGGCGTTCTCTGGTTCGGAGTCGACGACACCGCCTGCACCGTCTACGTGCCGATGTACTGCGGGATTCGCCAGGCGCCGCACAGCTTCGCGGTCGGCACGGCTTCCTTCGACGAGTTCTCCTGGGACGCCGCTTTCTGGGTGTTCAACTTCGTCGCGAACACCACCTACTCGCGGTACAAGGACATGATCGAGGATGTCAGGATCGTGCAGCGGGAACTCGAGGGGGAGTTCCTGGCGCGCCAGCCCCAGGTGGAGGCGGCGGCCCTGGCGGTTTACGCACAGTCGCCCGAGCAGGCGAGGGTTTACCTCACCGAGTACTCGGTCGCCCAGGGAGAGCGGACCACGCAGCGCTGGATGAAGCTGGGCGAGCAACTGCTCTTCAAGTACCTCGACGGGAACGTCAAGGATGACAAGGGCAAGGCGACGCATCCGGGGTATCCCGAAGCGTGGTATCGCCGGATCGCCGAGGAGGATGACGGCGTCCTCGAGGTGCCGAAGGCGCCGGGTGAGGGGTAGCGGGATCACTCGAACCGGATGTCGTCCACCCAGAAGTGCCCCTTGCCGCGCCCTTCGCCGGGCGGAGTGACGGAGAAGGCGATTCCCATCGCCTGCTTTCGGTCGAACGGAACGTCCGGATCGCCCTGCCAGCCGGGTTGGGCCAGTCGATCCCACGTGACTTCCACGCGCTGCCAGCCGGCGACCGCTTCTTTGGTGCTTTTCACCGTGACTTCGAACACCGCCAGGGTGTCGGAAGAGACCCCCTGGTAGGCGATGAAGACGACCTCCTGGTTCTCTGACGGAGTGCGAAGGTAGAAGGAGACCCCCTTTCTGCCCGTCCAGTCGCGCGGCCCCCCGTGGTCGACCCTGCTGCAGTTCGCCCAGGAATCGGCGGCAACGTCGTACTCGACGCGGAGGCTGGCCTCGCCGCCGTGGGCGTTGTCCTGGTCGAGGGTGAGGCGCAGGGAGGTGGAGTTGGCCGGGTCGTAGAACGCCTCCCAACCCTGGAGTCCGTTTTCGAAATCTTCGATCAGGTCGCCTGACACCGCCGGAACGGGAGTCGGGCCGGCGGTCTCCACGGGCTCGGCCGGTTCAGGTTCTGCGTCATCTGCGGGTGCCGAGCGGACGGGATTTGCCGCGCCGCCCGGGACCTCCACGCTCACTGGGGCCGTGGCGATCCAGCGATGGTAGTAGACGTTCAGGAGCGGCACGAACTCCTCGGCCGCCTTGCGGTTCCCCGCCTGGCTCGGATGCTCATCGCCGTCCGTCGGATAGTACAGCGTGTCGCGCTTGCTCTCGGTGACGTGCTCCACCCTGCCGGCCCGGAAACGGTGATGGTTTCCCGGGCTGGTGAGAATATTGTAGAAGTCGAACACAGCCACGTTCGACCCGTCATACTCCGCCAGCCAGTCGCGAACGAGCCAGTTGTTGAAGGCGCGGGCGTTGCCGGCGCAGCCCGAGTCGAGCAGCGGTGGGGCGGTGACCGCGACGAAGAGCAGATCCGGTCGCCTGGCGAACGCCGCCAGCAACTCGTTGTAGATCGCCTTGGCGTTGCCGACGGTCAGCCCGTCGCCGCGCTCTGGCGCGTCGGCCGGCTTCCCCTCGATCTGGGAGTTGGGGAAGCACGACTTGAACAGCACGATCCGGTTCTGGCCGCCCGGATCCGCCAGGGTGCGTTCGTATGGCGAGCTGACCTCGTTGTGGGAGAGCAGCGCCTGCAGCACGCGCGGGCTGGTCTCCTCGCTGAACCACTCCGGCCAGTTGACGATGTCCGTCCGATCGCCGATGCCGTCCGGTCCCCAGCCGTAGTTGGTGTCGCTCGGGAAGTAGTTGCTCTTCTGGAGCGCGCGAGCCAGGCCGCCATGCTCGTCCGCCAGCCAGTTCTCGCCGCACGAGTGATGCACGAACACGAGCTTCACCGGACTCTTCGGCGGCGACGGGTCGTCGTCGCCGGCGGCGCGCGCGCAGTGCGGGGCCATGAGTACGAGGCAGGTGGCGAGGAGCAGAGTCCGGCCCACGGAAAGCGGAGATCCGGAGCGAGAGACAGAAGCCGTTCCCATCGGTTTCCTCCAGCTAGAAGAGCGTCGCAAGCCCTGCCATTCTATCGAGGGCAATCCGTCATTCCTCCCGTCCCATTCATGGATGTCCCCCAGCTTTCTGGGAGTCGGCGGGGATTTCGCGCGTGTCCGGTCACGAATCCGCGCGCGCCCGGGTCTTGTCCCAGAAGGCGACGAAGAAGAGGACCAGGATGGCCAGGGCCATCAGGGCGGGGAGCGTCCAGAACTCCTTCCACTGCGCCATCGTGTCCGAGAGCAGTTGCGGCTCGACCGCCGGCTTCTGGACGGAGAACATCTGGGCGAGCTGGTCCTTGAATTCGACCGATTCGCCCGTTCCGGTCGCATTGATCGCGTCGGTGAGCTCCTGGTATTTCGTCACCGTGCCGCTGAGCTTGCTCATGGCGATCTTGTAGCCGAAGTACATGCCGACGCCCTGGGTGAAGAAGACGAGCATGCTCTGCGCCTGGCTGCGCACCGCCTTCGGTGCGGTGGTGTCGGTGTACATGAAGCCGGTGACGAAGAAGAAGTCGTAGCAGACGCCGTGCAGCGCGATGCCGAGGA
>JAZDLC010000106.1:0-19094 GCA_043802345.1 Planctomycetota bacterium
CGCTGAACGGGCCGGTGCTCTCCGGGCTGACGCGGGCCTTTCGGACCTCCACGGTCGCGAGCCTGCCCGCGCGCGAGCACAAGATCGGCGCGGCGGTGATCGATTACCGGGTGCTGGTGACCTCCCTCTATCCCCTCAAGGCGAAACCAGGCCGCTGGCATGCGTTCCGCACCGTCATGGCGCTGAAGGAGATCGCCGCTCTTGGGGAGGTCGCCTTCTCGTCCGACGAACTGGAGGTGGTCCAGTCCGATCTGACCAGTTTCGCGGTGCTGCCCGGCTCCTCGAGGTTTCTGGGGGGCGCCAGGCTGCTGCTCGACGCCGAGCCGGCGGAGGGGGAGCAGGAGCTGTTCGTGAACTACGGCCGGAACTTCGGCCCGGGGACGGTGATCAGGATCAGCTCCGGGGACCTGGTCGAATACAACCTGGTGGTGGCGGCGGAGGATGGCGGCGAGGGACGCTTCCGGCTGGTGCTTCAGGAGCCGATCCAGAACAGCTACCTCGCGGATGTCGGTCTGGTCGAGGCCCTGGCGCGGGCGCCCGTCAACGTGAATGGCTGCAGCAGCAGGGTGCTGGTGGCCCTATTCGAAGGTGTCCAGCTCGCGAACACCACGGAACGGGTCGACCGGATCGAGGCGGAGGCGATTGCCGCGGCCGTCCTCGAGGCCCGGCCGCTCAAGGGGATCGCCGACCTGGCGGCGCTGTTCAAGACGCTGGTGGATGACGGCGCACTGGAACAGGCGGATCAGCCGGCCCTGCTGCTGAACGCCGAGAATGCCGGAGACTCCCGCCTGCTGTTCGGCACCGCCCCGCTGGTCTACCATTCCTTCGGCACCTTCCGGATCGATGCGGCGGCCAGTGAAAACCTGCCGGCGGTTCCCGGCTCGCCCCATGGCGGCCGGGAGCAGGCGCGGCTGTTCGCCAGCCTCGTCTCGCAGGTCTTCTCGCCGGGCGAGCAGCTCACGCTGCTGAGTTCCCAGCTCGATTTCGAGGAGGCGAGTCGCCTCTCCCGCACGGGCAGGTACTGGACCACCTTCCCGGAGAATCTGCTCGACCTGGACGATCAGAACCAGCCGCCGTCGCGGCTCAGGGCGACCCTCTCGGGGCGGTTCGCCGCGGAGAGCGGAACGGCCGAGCCGTTCGCCCGGCTCGCCCCCTATCGCAAGCAGGGGCTGCGGGACAAGACGGCGCAGATGGGTGAGGTGGAACGGCTGCTGCACTTCGATGGATCGGGAGACCCGGCCTACCGCTCGGACGACATCGATGGCTGGAACGTCGCCGCCCAGGGACCTCTGGCCCTGCCGACCGACTCCGAGCTGGTCGGCCTGGTGACCGACCGCGGTTGGGTGACTCCCTTCTGCTTCGAGATGTGGTGGCGGCCCCAGGAAGTGGGGCCCGGCACCGATGCCATCCTGTTCGACACCGGCGATCTGACCGACAAGGAGAACATCGAGATCACCAATCGGATCTTCGCCTACTTCGATGGCAAGGAGCTCGTCTTCCGGGTGGCGGACGCGGGCATCCCGGATCTGGTGGGGCAGGAGTTCCCAGGATACAAGAACAAGCGTGAGCCGTCGGAGTATCCACAGCAGTTCGCGCAGATCCGGTACGGCTTCGACGATGGCCTGGAGTTCGACGAGAGCGTGCCGTATCACCTGACCTTCTACGCCCGGGGCACCAAACCATCCGACATGGTGCTGTTCGTGGACGGCGTGCCGCGGGGCCGCAGATGCTTCCAGACCCGGCTTGGTGAGGATCTGCACGCCCCGGCGGGAGCCGGCCCCTTCGCCAATGTCCCGGGGTACACCGCGGGTCAGAGCACCAAGATCAGCGTGAAGGACGCGCGCCTCCTTCCCCCGTTCGGGGTGGTGAAGGTCGACCAGGAGTTGATCGAGTACACCGACCGGAACGACCGGGAGCTGATCGTGGCCCGCTCCGCGGGCGACGCCTTCGGCGGGCGGGCCCGCCGCGGCTCCCAGGGAGGGAAGCACCTGGAGTCCGAACAGGTGGAGCTGTACGGGTACACCGGCGTGCTGATGTCGGACCGCATCCCGAACGGCTCGAACATCGGCATGCGGAATCCACTCGGAAAGTTCGCCGTCGCGATGGTCGACCAGGACAACGTGGATCAGAAGGAGATCAGCGTCAAGTTCGACAATCCGACTCCGGGCGGGTCGATGTCGCAGCCTGTGGGAAAGGGAATCGATTCCTCCGTGACGGAGATTCCGATCGTTCCGGTGGGGAACCCGAACGGCAATCAGTCGAGCGGAGGTTCGAACTCGGGGGCCGCGGGCCTGCAGAATGCGTTCAACCGCGAGGGTGGTTTCGCCATGCTCGTCTCCTGTCCTTTCAGTCCCCCCGCGACGAGGGGGAGCGATGAGGTCTCGGATGGAGAGGCGAGGGCGAGAGCGACCTGGACTCAGGTCTTCCGGACCCCGGACGAGGAGCTGATCGGACTGGGAGAGTTCATCCGGTACACCAGCTTCGAAGGCGGCGCCCTGAAGGGGGTGACGCGGGCTCCAGGGTCGACCAAGAGCTTCCAGTGGGCGCCGGGTCCCTCCAACCTGACCGTCGCCGGGGAGAAGAGCACCTCTGACTCCTACCTGACTGGCACCCATCCACACGCACACATCTTGTTGTGGTACAAGTCCGACGAGGGCTACGAGAAGAAGCAGCCGGTGTTCGTGGTACCGCTCTCGGTGAAGCCGGGACTGGGCCAGAGCGCGCTGGTCAAGAGTTTCGCCGTGCCCAGGCGCCAGGGCGACTACACCCTGCCGGAGATGGCCCAGATCGGGATCGGCTTCTCCGGCACCGCCAGCGGTGGGGGGACCGAGTGGATCCGGTATGACACCATCGGGGACGGCTGCCTCGTCCGGGACAATCCCCAGCGGCTCGAGCGGGCGGTGACGCTCCTGGGTCGATACCTGACCGTTCTTTACACCCAGAAGAGCTCCGCCAAGGCGCCCGACCTGGAGGCACTCTTCGCAGCCGTCAACTTCGAGGACATCGCCGCCAACAAGGATGGGAAGGACGATCTCGCCCGGGACGCCATGCTGGATCCCACCAACCTCGGCGGGGGCATCCTCCAGTTCCGGGGCGTGCTCGGCACCGAGTCGAAGGATCACCCCGCCCAGGCCCGGGCGCTGCCGGTCATCCGGACCATTCGCAGCGACGTGAACAGCGCTCGCCCGGGGGCCCGGGACTTCGTGACCCTGGTCGATCCCGTGACCAAGTCGCGGGAGGGGCAGCGGATCAACTACGGGTACTGCGAGCAGGACGTGGAGGGGTGGGGAGGCGCCGCCTGTCATTTTGCCTTCGAGAGCGGCGTGCTCGGGGAGTACCAGGAGAACTACATCCAGATGCTCTCCGCCGTCAACCCGAACAGTTCGTCCGCCGGGATGGCCCTGCTGATGAACGCGAACATCGAGTCGCGGGAACTGACCCGGGTCCTGAAGTTCCCTTCCGGTGAACTCCCCGCGGCGATCGGCGAGGACCTCTTCCTCGGCGGCGACATGCACGGCGAGGCCTCGCCGGGCGGCGGGGTGCTGGACGAATTCGAGTTCTTCAACCCGATGACTCCTTCCGAGGTGCTGCCCCGGCATTTCAGGTTCATCCTCTCAGAGGATGATGACTGGAAGGGGGTCCTGCACGTGGAACGGGAGGCGCTGCAGAAGAACCTCTGGACGGTGACCGGCCCGGCGGTGGAGACGATCGATCCGGTCAGTAATCTGCCCGAGGATGGGGTGGTGCTCCTGATCGACGAGGAGCTGATCGCCATCTCCGACATCCGGTTCGAGGAGCAGGACAAGGTGGCCGACCTGGAGGTCGCCGTCAACGGCCGGGGTTTCCTCGGCACGCCGATCCAGGCGCACACTCGCTTCGCTCCGGTGCGCGAGATGACCTTCATGAGGGTCTCCCGGCTGGAAAAGTCGGTTCCCGAGACGGGCCATTCGCTGTTGGTGGCGGACGCGGCCGACTTCCCGAGCCATGGCGTGGTGCAGATCGGCCGGGAATTGATCGGCTACATCCGCAAGGAGGGAGATCTCCTGGTCATGCCGCGAAGGGTCGATCCGGACAAGAAGACGGAGGTCGGACTCTTCCGGGGCAGCTTCGGCACCCAGCCGGAGGCGCACGCCCAGGGAACGCTGGTCTACGTGTTCCCCGCCCGCTACGAGGACCGGTACCGGGCGCGCGCGGACGACCCGGAGCTGGCCTATCTCGGGGTCTTCCTGAAGGCCCGGGGCGGTTTCTACAAGGAGCTGAGCTGGCAGGCGGAGCAGACCTCCGAGCTGGCCGATCTGGTGGTGGAAGCGCGCGTGGGCGGTAGGGGCGAGTTCACCGACGACCCGGACGACGCGAAGGACATCTTCCTGTTCGATGCCCAGGGAGGACAGGAGCTGCACCGGAACGAACTGCTGCGCCAGGGGGATGACCTGGAGCTCAGGATCTTCGTGCGCTACAAGGACGGCGCCTTCGACACGCTCTGCTTCGAGCCGGACCCGGAGGAACTCGGGCGGGGCGGATCGAACGAATGGAAGCGCGCGCCGCGCCTGAAGGCGCTCGGCGTGGAGTGGATCGCGAGCCCGGTGCGGCTGGCATACGAGGAGTGGCGGTGAGAAGAAGCGGCGGATTCACTCTCATCGAACTCCTCACGGCGGTGGCCATCTTCGCCATCCTGATGGGCATGCTGTTCCAGATGATCCGCGGCTCCCTCGACGTCTGGCGGATGGGTGAAGGAGAGCGGGAATCGCTGGAGAAGGGGACGGTGCTGCTGGAGGAGATCTCCGAGGATCTGCGCATGGTCTTTGCCGACTCGCCCGCCGGTTCCGTCAACGCGCCGGTGCGGATGCTCTCCGACTACGGGCAGTTCGACCTCGACCTGGACCTGAAGCTGGAGTCGACCTTGCAGCGGCTCCGTTTCGTCCGCGCCTGTCCGGAAGAGCGTTTCGATCGCCGCCTGCGCCGGGCCGGAAGCGTGCCAGGCGGGACGGCGTTCTCCAGTGACATGCTGACCTCCAGCGCCGAGGCGCGCGCGCCAGGGGGGCTGGCGGAGGTGGCGTACGCAACCCTGAGGCTGGCGGAGAAGGGTTCCGACCCGGCCCTGCTCAGCCTGTACCGGCTCTTCCGCACGCCGATCGGGGGGGCGGGATCACTGTTCGAGAATCAACTCTTCGATCAACCGAAGAAGTTGGAACTGGAGGGGATCCCGCTCGCGGACAACGTCCTGTACCTGGGCTTCGAGTTCTGGTCCCGCGACACTGTCTCATGGAACGACGCGCCGGACCTGGAAACTGGCCCTCTCACCGTCTGGGATTCGACCAGGGCCCTTCTTCTGGAACGCGGAAACCTGAACAGCTTCCTGCTGGCCCGCGGCGCCGATTCCCTGGAACGGACGGATGACGATGTTTTTCCGCGGCGGGTTCGGGTCACGCTGGTCCTGGCCCGGGACGAGGACGAGGCCACCACCGCGCAGCTCACCTCCAGCGTGGGAACGGTGGCAAAGACCCTATCGGTGAACAACATGAAGCTGTTCGGCGGGGGCGAGCGGGTGCATCCGTATCTGAAGGTGGGGGGCGAATGGATGCGGTGGAAGCGGGGGTCGGGAAACGAACTGATCGTGATCCGCGGGCAGCGCCGCACGGGCAATCTGCCCCACGACGCCGGCGCGCGCGTCCATGTGGGACGGACGTTCGAGAGGGTCGTGGAAATCCCGGTCTACCGGGAGGACTGGAACGACAAGTGAGAGCAGCCGGTACCCTCCTCCGTTCACGTACTCGTTCTCGTACGCGTACCCGAGTACGCACGAGTACGAGAACGGGAACGAGTACGAAAGGGAGTGAAGTTGGTTTCACCCTTCTCGAAGTCATGGCGGCCCTGGTCATCTTTCTCACCGGGGTCGTCTTCGTCCTGGCCCTGTTCGCCAGCGGACTGGCCCAGCACCGGAGCGCCAACCAGCGGGCGATGATCGCCCAGGCGTCGGCAGTGGTGCGGGCTGAAGTCGATCGGATGCTGCTGGAGCTGCCGGATCTGGGCCCGGGTGTCGAGCTGCCCAAGCCGGACCGTGCGGCCGTGCCGGGGTACCCCGATTGCTTCTACACGGTTGAGCGAATCGAGGCGGATCCGGAGCAGGGTCCGCGCGGGGGCGTGATGTTGACGGTTCACGTCTACACCATGGAGGCCGGAAGACGCCGGGGCGAACGGTTCACCCTTTTTTCCCGGCCGGGGACGGATCCAGACCGCCTGATCCGGGTGGCCCGGAACGAAAAGGTTGCCGCCAGTCCGCCGAAGGAGTCCACTGAAGAAACCGGCGATTAGGCCGGGATCGGAGCATCTCATGAGGTCAATACTACTTCTAGCGACCCTTCTGGCGATGATGGGACCGGCGTCTGGCGCGGAGCGCAGGGTCATTCTGCACCTCGCGAGCGGCGCGGAGGTGACTGGCGTCGTCGGCGACGACGGCTTCGACGAGGGGGTGGGGATCACGCTGACCCGGGACGACAACGGTGGACTGCTGAGCTTGCGGTGGGACCAGATCCGGCCCGCTGACGTGACCAACATCAAGCGGATGTATGGCTACCTGGGGGACGAGATGCCGCCGATCCAGCTCGAAGCGCTGAAGGTCACCACGTCGACCGGGACTCTGATCGGTCTGGATGAGGGGCGCAAGGATGGGGCTCTGCTTCTGCGGCGCGGCGACGTCGTGACGCCGATTCCGCTGGAGTCGATCATCCGGCCGCCGGAAACGGTTCTGGTCGATGCGCTGGAGCTGGAGAATCCGGCCAACGTGTTCGAGCGCAAGAAACTCGAGGCCCCTCCAAAGAGCCCGGTCGAGTGGTACAACCTGGCGCTCATCGCGGAATCCCTGACCCTCTTCGAGCAGGCCCGCAATTGCTTCGAGACCTGTCTGGAACTCGATCCGAACTTTTCCAAGAAGACCGTCATCGAGCGCAAAGTGGCCACGCTCTCGGTCAAGGAGAAGGAGTTGGAGGAGACCATGGCCCTGCGGACCATCCGCTCCCTGAAATACCGGGGCGCCTACCGGGAGGCCCTGGCTCTGGTGGATGAGTTCGGCGAGAAGTGGCCTTCCTCGGCCCAGCTGTCGGAGGTGCAGAATGAGAAGGCGGACATCGGCCGGGCGCAGCGCAAGGCCGTGCTCGGTTCGATCCAGGCGGACTTCAACTCGTACCTGCGCCGGGCGGCTGAAGAGGTGGCGAGGAACCAGGAGATCGGGCTGGGCGAGGCCATGACCTGGGCCACGGAGCAGGCCTACCCGGACGTCAGGGTCAAGCTGGCCAAGCTGTACGGGACTCCCGAGGAGAATATCGACGAACTCTGGAACAGCCGGGGAAAGTCGGGCTCCCCGATCCAGTACTCGTACGGAGGCGGGACCTTTGTCCTGGGCGACAAGGCGAAGGAGGGGTTCGGCCGGAAGAGCCAGAAGGAGGAGGAGGCCGAGGAGCAAAAGAAGAAGGCGGAAGACAAGCCGAAAACCCTCGAGGAGAAGATCCAGGAGAAGCTGAAGGAGAAGGCGGAAGGCCGGGCCAAGAAGCAGAAGGAGCAGAAGGAGATCGGCAATATCGTCGACGTTCCGCCCAGTGAGGAGGAGTGGTGGAAGCTCGCCCTGCCGAAGGAGCGTCTCGGCTTCCTGATCGCGTGCTTCGCGGAGACCTCGGGCAAGGTGGATGTGCTCACCCTGCGCATGCGGGACTGTACGACCTGCTACGGCAAGGGAAAATTCGAGTTCTTTGCCCGCGGCGCGAATCCGGATCAGAATGGGGGAGATGTCCCGTGCCCGCGGTGCAAGACCCTCACCTTCGATCGAATCGTCGTGTTTCGATGAGTGGTCGCATGAGGCCGTGGCTGGCGATCTGCCTGGTGCCGGTCCTTTCACTTCCCGGCCTCGCCGGGCCGGAGCGGCTGACCGCCTCCGACCTGTCCGAGGGCGGTACCGTCGTGACCGGGGAGACGCTGGCGGTGGTGGACGGTAAGGAAATCCGTGTACAGGATCTGTTCCCGGTGCTCTTTCTGACGCATACGGACCTGATGTATGCGGCGTTGGAGCAGGCGGTGCAGCGCAATCTGATGCTGCGAGAAGTCGAGCGGCTGGACATTTCGCTCGACTCTGTGAAGCTCGAAGAGAATGTGGCCACGGTACTGAAGACCCAGGATGACGAGTTCAAGCTGGCCGCCGGGCCTGACTTCGACTTCGAGCAGTTCATCAAGAACCGCTACGGCACCGAGCCTGCCGTCTACCGGCAGGCGGTCAAGAACCAGGTTCTGGAGGAACTCTTCCTGGCCCGGCTGGTCCGGTACGAGGCGCGGCTGAGGGAGCAGGCGGTGGTCCGGATGATCGTCCTGGAGGACCTGGAGGTGGCCAAGGAGATCGAAGCCAAGCTCAAGGACGGAGCGAACTTCGTGGCCCTGGCCAAGGCCCACTCCATCGATCGGACCCAGTCGGAAGGCGGGCTCTTTCCGCCGGTCGCCAGGGACTGCCCCCACCCGCTGCTGGACGGGATCGCGGCCCTGGAGCCGGGACAGGTCTCGGGCATTTCGACGATCGAACGGGGAGGGCGCAGGCTGTACCGGCTGCTGCGTCTGGAAAAGCTGATTTCCGGGGATCTGCGCCCCTACGCGGAGCAGGCCCAGGAAATCGAGCAGGAACTGGAGCAGCGCGCCATCGACCCATTCGAGATCATGGAGTGGGATCGCAGGGTCCGGGAGCGGTATCCCATCGAGCTCCGGCTGGGCCGCGCTTGAAGCCTGGGACTTGGCCTGATATGGTCACCTGGTTGGAGTCCGCCGGGGATTCTCTGGTGGGCCCGGGAGTCTCATGATTCCAGGCGCCGTCTTCGGGCGCCGTTTTTTGGGCAACTGACGCATGGTCGCAGGCACTGACAGCGAAGGCCAGGAGCCGTCCGAGGGGATTTCCTCGGATGACAGCCCGCTCGTTGACAGTCCGCCCGTCGACGATCCGACCGCCGACGGTCTGGATGAACTCCTGCCGGATGAGGAGCTCGATCGGGTCGTGGAGGCGCTGCTGTTCTCCACCGGCGAGTCGCTCACCACGACCCGGATCGCTGCCGCCGCGGGGGGTGTTTCCCCCCGCCGTGTGCGCCAGGCGATCGATCGACTGAAGGCGGAATACGCCCGCTCTCTGCGCTCCTTCGACGTGCTGGAGATCGCGGGCGGTTTTCGGCTGTTCAGCCGCCCCGAGTACGAGGTGTATGTCGCCCGGCTCGAGAAAACCCGGTCGGCGGACCGGTTGACGGCCGCCGCCCTGGAAACCCTGGCGATCATCGCCTACCGACAACCGTTGATTCGCGCGGACATCGACGCCATTCGGGGCGTCCAGTCAGGCGCGATGTTGAGAGGTCTCATGGACAAGAAGCTGATCAGGGTTGTCGGCCGTTCCGATCAACCCGGCCGTCCGCTTCTTTATGGCACGACGAAACGATTTCTCGATCATTTTGGCCTGTCCTCCGTCAAGGACCTGCCGCGGATCGAGGAACTAAAGGCACCGTAGCGAGGGAACAATGGCGTTTCGCTGGTTCCGCAAGAACAAGAACACAACACGCTGGCTCTACATCCTGGTCACCGTCTTCGTCATGGTGACCTTCACGGTGACGGGAGCCATGCTCCAGGGGCTGTCGGACGAGAGCGCTGAAGCGCTGGCCGGGAGCTTCGTCACGCCGAAAGGCGAAAAGGTCGCACTCACCGCCGGCGAGTTCCGGCAGCTCTCCTACAAGATGTCGCGCCTGTTCGGTGGGCGCAACATGGACGAGAAGCAGGTCTGGCAGACGGTCATGCTGGACGCGCGGGCGAAGGAGACGGGAATCGAAGTGAGCGAGCGCATGCTCAAGGCGTACATCCGCCAGAGCGTGCCGTTCCAATCGGACGAGCAGTTCAGGGGGTGGCTGCAGCAGATCGGCCTCGCACCCGCCGAGTTCGAGACCCTGATGCGCCAGCAGCTTCGCGTGGGGCTCTACAGGGACCTGAACCGGGATGAGCCGCGGGTGCTCTCCGAAAAGGTGTTCGAGCAGTTCCAGGAGGGCAATGAGCTGATCCGGCTGGAGTACGTCGCCTTCGCGGATGAAGCCGAGGCGTCCCAGCTGGATGGCAGCAGCGTCTCCGAGGAGGACCTGCGGAAGTTCTACGAGGAGGAGTTGGACTCCTCCAGGAAAGAAGACGACTTCTCCAGCGAGGAGAGGTACGGTGTGGAAGCGGCGCTGCTGGCGATGGACCAGGTGCAGGTCGACGCGCTCCGGCAGTTCTTGCCAGCGGCTCGGCAGACACTGACCGAGGAAGAGATCAAGAGCTTCTACGACGCAAATCTCCACCGGTACGAGGTGGCCGAGGAGGAGGCAGGAGGAGGCGAGGAAGGGGCCGAGCCCGCCGGCGACGAGCCCGCCGGCGACGAGGTAAGCGGCGATGAACCGAGCGGAGGCGAGGCGGACGACGCGGGGCACAAGCACTGTCCATTGGAAGAAGTGCGGGAATCGATCGAAAAGGAACTGCTTCTCGGCCGGGTGATCACCGAAGCGATGACCAACTACGGGGAGATGAAGGCAGCCCGGGAGAAGGCGTCCCTCGAGCAGGAGAAGCAGCTGGAGGAGGAGAAGAAGGCAGAAGCAGCGAAGGCGGCGGCGGCGGAAGGGGAGAAGCCGGAGGGTGAAGCAGCGGAAGGCGAGGAAGAGAAGCCCGTCGAAAAGGCGGAGGGGGATCTCCTGGCGATCATCGCGGAGAAGTACGGCATGGAACTGGTCGACTTCGGCGAGCCGGTGGTGCTGGAGGAGATCGAGAAGCTGGACCGGATCGGCAGCGCTCTCCTGCCGGGCCTCGTTCAATACCTCCCCGAGGGAAACGTGATACCCAGGGGACCGACCGCGGAGACTCCGTACGGCTTCCTGCTGCGACTGAACAAGAAGGTACCGGCCAAGCCGCTTCCTTTCGAGGAGGTCCGGGACCGGTTGCCGGAAGTTTGGGTTGAGATCACGGCCTCGAAGCGGGCAGAGGAGAAGGCCGAGGCGTTCGACGAGGCGCTGAAGACGGCGGCCCGGTCAGCTGTCGAGGAGGCGGTGGCCGCCATCGAGAAGGAGGCCCGGGACAAGGCTGCCGAAAAAATCGCAGCGGACGGAGTCACCGAAGAGGAGGCCAAGCAGGCGAGCATCGACGCCGAACTGAAAGCGCGGCAGGCGGAGATCGACGACTTGATCCTGCCGCAGAAGGGTGGAGTCTTCGCCCAGGTCGCCGCGGACCAGGGGGCCGAGGTCAAGACCGTCGATTGGTTCCGGGAGACTTACTCGCGAACCCAGTTCTTCCGGGACGAGGAGAAGAGCCCCGAGCACACGCTGAAGGGGCGCCTCGAGCTGTTCCAGATGGAGGAGGGGCAGGAAGAGGTGGCCGGTCCCATACGGGACGGCGACAACAAGCTCTACCTGGTGGCGCGGATCGCGGGCCGGAAGAAGCCGGAACTCACGGAGATGAAGCTCTACGACCGGAAGCAGGCCGAGACCTTCGTGCGGCAGATGTTGAACCCGGCCGAGATGTTCTCCGGGTTCAACACCCAGATGTTCGCGGACCAGCGGTTCGAGTACCCTGAGCTTGCCAGGGAGATGCAACTTGTGATCACGGAACCCGTGGCCCCGAAACGCGATCGTGATCGGTCGCCTGATCCCGCGCCGGGTCCTGACGAGTGGTGACCCGCGAGGTGCCGGCCGCCCCTGCGTCCGCCTGACCAGGCGGCGCCGGCATCGGATCGTCACGGTTGACCGGATCGAACCCCCCGCCCCCGAGCGGGTTGCAGCGTAGTATTCTCCATATTCCCTTGCTGACCCCACGCACGACTCCGTGGGAATCGATGGCCTGGATCATGTACTCGGAGCAGGAGGGAGTGAACCGGCAGGTCGGCCCCTTGAGCGGGGAGATCAGGATCTGGTATCCGCGGACGAGCCAGATGAAGGGCGCCTTGAGGCTCATCGCGTCCGCCGGATCTGCTCCGTGGCACGACAAGCCTGGCGCAGCAGCCTCTCCGCCGCCGCCTCCAGGGAATCAGGGAAAGCTGGCGCCCGCGGCACCGCGATGAAATCGAACCCCACCGGAAAGTCGGCCCGGTTCAGGCGAAAAGCCTCGCGCAGCAGGCGTCGTGCCCGGTTTCTCCTCGGAGAGGAGCCGAACTTCCTGCCGGTGGAGACTCCGAACCGCGAGTACTCCAGCTCGTTGCCGCACGCGACCACCAGGAGTTCCCTGGAGGCAGCTCTGGAGCCTGTCTGGAACACCCTGTCGAAGTCCTGAGGGCGAGTCACGCGGAGAAGCCTGGGAAACCGGGCGGGGGCGGCGTTCATCCGCCTTCCAGATTCGGATCGCGAATCAACTCGCCGCCCTCCAGCAGGATCGCCTTGCGGCGCATGGCAAGGCTGACCTGCTCACCGAAGGCGGCGCCGCGGGCGGCGGCCTTCGACACGAAGGTGTCGTAGTCGGTGATGGCCGCGTCCCGCGCTCCCAGCGCTTCGTACGCCCTGGCCCGGTTGTAATAGTCCGCAGGCTGCATTGCTTCCACCGCCTCGATCTGCGCGAAGGCGGAAATGACCTCCTCCCAGCGGGTGCTCTTCGCGGCCACATTGGCCAGCAGTTCGAGCGCCTCCACGCGCTGGCCCTTCAGACTCTTCAGGGTCCTCTCGAACAGCTTCCGCTGCTCCTCCTGCACACCCTTCCCCGCGAGCATCTCGGTTCGCAGGTTGATGCTCGCGGAGAGCGTGGCGACCATGGACCGCAGCACCTCCGCCGACTCATCGTACCGCCCCAGCACCGTGAGCAGCCGCGAGAGAGTCGAGCATGCCATCACGTCGCCGCGGCCCCGCGGAGAGTCGAGCACCTCCCGGAGTGATGCCTCCGACAGCTCGTACGACCTGTCGCGGGACGCCATGGAGTAGTCCTGCTTTTCCTGCCGTTCCTCCCGGGTGAGGTTCTCGTCCGCGGCGATCCGGTCCAGCTCGTTGTTCCACATCAGACCCATCTGGAAGTGGGCCTCGCCCAGACCAAGCCGGGAGCGATGGTCAAACTCATTCTCGATCGCGATGCAGCGATCGAAGCTGGCCACCGCCTCGCTGACCTGGCTGCCGCCACCCTGCCGGAGCAGTGAGAATCCAAGCACCTGGTACAGGGAGATGTCCTTGGAGTCGATCATCAACCCCTTGCGGCACGCGTCCTCGGCCCGGCGGAACTGATCTTCCTCGTAGTATCGCTTGCTGTTGATCTTGAAAGTCTCGAGCCGGGCCTGGTCCTGCTCGCTGAGGCTGGTGCAGGCAGGAAGCGAGAACAACGCCATCAGCGCGGCGGCACCAAGCATGTGTCTATTCATCTGCTGACTCCACCATCCCGTTTGCTGACCGTAGGTTCGATTCGGGGCATGGTAACACGCTGGTGTCGAGGCACTACGGCTGACGTGCAAGAAGTGCCTGGAACAGCTCTTCCGGATCCCGCAGCGTCAGAACCTTGAAGCGCTCGAGGGTGACGGCGCCGGGAGCCATCCGGCGCCCCTTGCGGACGTACTTCCTCGGGGTGTAGGCGACGTCGCACCGGGCGTGCCCCCGCCGCTTGGAATAGTGGACCGCCAGCGCGGCAGCCGAGGTCAGGTCTTCCAGGGAGGCGGTCTTGCCCCGGGGCAGCCGGATGACCACGTGGGATCCGGGGAACCCGTGGACGTGCATCCAGATATCGTTTCCCCGGGCGATGCGGGTGGTCAGCGTGTCGTTGTCAAGGTTCGACTTCCCGACCAGCGCCTCCAGACCGCTGGCCAGCACGAAGCGGTGGACGCCGGGAGGCAGGCGGCTCTTCGTGGCCGGGCGCGTGGGTCGTCCGGCCGACTCCTCTCCTCCGCTGACCAGGCCGGCCCGGGCCAGCAGCTCCAGGAGCTCACTGTCCGGGTCCGCGCCAGACGCGGCGTGCTTCTCGAGCCGGTCGCGGATCTCCTTCAGTTGCTCACCCCGCGCGCGCGCCTGCAATAGCCGTTCGGCGACAGCCTCTACCTTGCGCTCCAGCTTCCGGGCGCGCCGATAGTACGCCTCCAGGTTGGCCTGGGGGGAGAGCTCGCGATTCAGGGGAATGGAACAGGTGCCGCCCCGATAGAGATCTTCCAGCTCGATCTGGTCGGTCCGGGGGCGGAGCCTGGCGAAGTTTGCCGAGAGCAGATCGCCCAGTTCCCTCTGTCGGTCCGCTCCCTCGGCCTCCTCGCGCTCCTGCTGCAGCCGGCTCTCGAGCTTGCGGTAGGCCTCCTCCGCCTGGGCCAACCGCTGCCGGATCCTCGCCGTCCGGGCCTCCCGCTCAGCCTGTTCATCCAACGGCTGAAACTCCCGGTCGACCCGGGCCGAGAGGGGATACCGCGACTCGAAGTCGCCTTCCGGTGCCCCCCCCGCACGCAGCAGATCTGGCCGGGGCGGCTCCTCCTTTGCACCGCCGGGCCGGGGATCGGGCGGCTGGTACTCCGCTCCGACTCGGGCAGCCCGGCGCCCCTTCCGATGGTGCTTCAAGGCCCGGATTACCCGGCCTCCGTCGATCAACAGCAGATTCGGCCGGGGACCGAACAGCTCACAAACCAGCACCACTCCCGCGGCGCCGGCCGGGTCGTCTCGAGTAAACTCGATGCGTACGAGCCGCTCGCCCGGAACGGCCCGGATCGAGGTGAGGGTCGCCTCCTCGAGAAACGGCTTCGCGTCGCGCGTGAATCCGGAGCGCTCGGGCGGCGACCCCGCCGGGCGGCTGGGAGGCGCGAGGTGGATCCGGGCCCGATTCGGCTCCGCCACCACCAGCAGGCGAAGCGATGGCCGGTCCGCCCCCGGCCGGGCCAGCAGGAACAGCTGTCCGCCGCCGGGCCGATCCACCACGGCCACCACGCGGCGACCCTTGGCGGCCCGGTCGATCTCATCCGCGAGCAGCTCGAGCTCTGCCGGGTTCAACCAAGCTCATCCTCGTCGTAGATCCAGGGTGCAGAAATGAGATCGTAGCTGACCAGTTCGCCCTCCTCGAAGAAGAGCTTCATCTCCTTTTCCGCCGCTTCCGGCGAGTCCGACCCGTGGATCAGATTGAACGAATCGGAGATCCCGAAGTCGCCACGGATGGTGCCGGCCTCGGCGTTCGACCCGAAGGTGGCTCCCATCATCTTGCGGCAGACCGCGATGGCGTTCCGCCCCTCCAGGGCCAGAATCAGCACCGGGCTCTTCGACATGAAAGAGACCAGCCCCTCATAGAACGGCTTCCCTTTGTGGTCGGAGTAATGCCGCTCGAGCATCTCCCTGGGAATGAGCCGGAACTTGGCTCCGACGATCTTCAGCCCCTTATTCTCGAACCGACCGAGAATCTGTCCGGCGAGCTGACGTTGAATTGCATCCGGCTTGAGGATGATGAGTGTGCGCTCCACCCGCATCTCCTTCGTGAACCTGAGGAAACCGGGCATTATACTGGGCGGGAGCTGCCGGGCAGCGCACGACCCGGCGTCACCTTGGAAGATTTTGTCTCGAGGCCAGTGGAGGTTCCGATGAGATCACTCTGCCTTTCCGCCGCCATCCTGGCTCTGGTTTCGACGGGAGCCTGCCGGCTCCAGCGGCAGCACGAGTTCCTGGAACACCAGTACCAGGTGCGGGATGTGGACAACGCCATCTCGGAACAGCAGAACCTGGAGCAGGAATATCGTCGCGAGATGGCCCACGTGAACCGCCTGAATGCCGAAGTGGCCCGGCTGCTGGCCAGGGAAGAGGCGCTCGCCCTGGAGCAGCAGGACATGGACGGCCGGATCGCCGAGTCGAAGCAGGAGATGGGGGGGCTGCAGGCGCAACTGGACGTCCTGAACAAGCAGGTGGCGGACCAGAAGTCCCTGATCGTCGCGGGTCAGAAGGAGATGGAGGCCGTCACGACACCGCAAGACCGGGCGAAGCTGGAGGCCCGGATCACCCAGCTACGGGCCGAGGCGGAACGGCTGGCGGGAGTCCTCGCCAAGCTTCCCCCGCCCGCTCCTCCGGCCCCGCCGGCGCCGCCGGCCCCGCCGGCCCCACCGGCCGAGGAGAAGCCGGCACCTCCCGCACAGGAGCAGCCGGCCGCCGCCAAGCCGGAGGAGACGCCCAAGGCGCCGGCCAAGGAGGGTGGGTAGGCGGGCAATCCCACGCGGCTGATCACGTGGATCACTGGCGCGAGGAACGGGCGTCCACTCGCTCGGTTCCGGCCTTCCCGTCCGCGATTCCCGACCGCGCGACCGCACCTACCGGATCGTGATCGATTCCAGCAGCCGATCGAGATCCTCCGCGGCGGCGCGCAGTTGATCGAGCGATCCCACGACCCGGACGGTGATCAGGTACGGGCCGGTGGTGACGTAGACGACGGTCTCGTACTGGTTGCCTGCCGACCTGGCCAGCGGGCGGTCGACCTGCACGGCATCGCGACCCGCCACCTGCCGCTTGCGAGAGCTGATTCGGGACGGAGAGTCTCTCGACACCTGGCTCCGCGCGGCGTTGTCGACCTCGATCATGTCGTCCAGGCTCATGCTCTGGTCGAGCATGGCGATTCCGTCGATCCGGATCAGCGGCGCGTCTGGTGCCGGGCGGATGGCGTTCAGGCTGAAGAGGGAGCCGCCGTGCGACAGTTCCAGCGCGAATCCGGGCGGCGCCCGCAGCGAGAAGCCAGCGGCATCGTTGGCGAAGGTGGCGCCCTGGAGCCGTCCCCAGCCGCGGCGCCGGCTCAGTTCGTCGCCGTATTTCTGACCCTCCGGGCAATCGATGCGAATCGACTGCAGCAAGTCCTTCAGCATCGCCTGATCGGAGTCCCTGTTTCTGGGCAATCCGCGCAGATCGATCGCCAGCAGGACGGAGGGGTCGAGTTGGGCATAGACGCGGGTCAGCCTGCGCTCGGTCACCCGCTCGTTTCTTCCGCCCAAAGAACACTCCGAGCCATCGAATCGCGCGTCGGCGCGCCGGGCGGGATACCCTGCGACCTTGGTGCGCGTAAGCTTCTCGATCTTCGCCGGAGCGTTCGTGCGCACCCATTCCTCCAGATCATGGTCGAGCGCCTGGTCCAGGTCGAAGGGGCGGGCGGTCGCCAGGAGGAAGATCTCGAACTCGCTCTGGAGTTCCTCGCCGCGAAGCAGCACATGTTCCAGCGCGAAAGCGATGCGCGGCCTGGGCACCACGAAGGTCTGCTCGGGGATTTCGAAGGAGAACATCGAGTTGGGGCTGACGTACCGGTTGCCCTGAATCGCCTCCAGCCCCTCGTGCTCGAACTCCTCCAGACCGACGATTCTGAGGGTTGCCAGCTCCTTCCGCAGGTAGATGAGGTGGCACTGCTCCTCGAGCAGGTCACGGCCTTGAGATGTGTAGCGCCTGCAGACGACCGCCTGGATCAGATGCCCATCATCCTTCAGGCCCAGTACGTGAGTCTCGCACCTGCTTCCCGCGAGCTGCTGGAGCAGATCCTCGTAGACCGTCTGAAGCTGTACCGGATCGACCTTGCCGTACAGTTCACAGCCGAACAGCGGCGAGACCGGCTCCATGATGGCGTCCAGGTCGGCGCGGGACCAGGCCGCGTCGAACCGGGTCAGAAGCGCCTTGACGGCAGGGTAGTCGTCCCGGCCAACCTTCGTTTGATCCTGCGCCACAGCAGCGACCGTTGCGCCGAGGAGCAGCGCGCATGAGAGAAGAGTCCTCGCGGCTTGCCTGGAACAGAGCATCTTCACCGATCCATGCCCATGGCGGAGCGGGCCAGGGCCTTGCGCAGCGACCTGTGGAATGCGTTGCCGGTGATGCGTCGTCCCCGATCGAGCACCAGCGGCTGGGAATCGAAGGAGCCGATGCTGGCGGGGAACTGCTCGGTCGAGACGGCGCGCAGCCGGACATCCAGCTCGTACCTCGCCAGAAGGTCATTCACCGTGGGTTCTGAAGATCTCCCGGCCCTGGTCGGCTCCCCGAGGTCTCGCAGTCCCAGATAGGCCAGCATGAGCAGGGCGGCGGCGGCGGCAATCGCGGACCGGCCGAGGCCGAAGCGGCGCCAGGGCGGAGCCACCGGAGAAGCCGGGCGCGGGACGGCCGCTGCCGGTCCGGTCTCTGCCACCTCCGACAGGATGTCTGACTGCGTGGCCGCCACCACCCGGTCCGCAAAATCGGCCCGCGGCGATGGGGCGATCCAGTTCGCCAGCAGGCTGTCCACTCCCCGGGCGATGGCGACCTGGTGGCCACACGGGGCACAGCGTTTGGCGTGACAGGAGAGGGCTTCCGAGCGCTCGTGAGAGAGGTCTCCGGACGCCCACGCATCCAGCTCCGCTCTCAAGTCCGAGCAGAGAATCTTGCCAGGTGAATCAGTCCGGCGGATCAAACAGAGGATCCGTTCTCGCAGACGGGATGGAGGAGCCGGCGCGGGCCAGGAGGCGAGTGCCTCCGCGACATCCGCGGCGGCTTGAAGCGCGTCCCAGCATCGCGGACAATTGTCCCGATGGCTCACCATCCATGTCGTCTCACTGGAGGACAGGTCTCCCTCCAGATACTCGGCGAGCAGCGAAGCGAAGCGCGGGCAGTCCTGCTGACGATCACTCACACTCATTGCCTGTGTTCCCGATGACTCATCCTCTCAGCGCAGCACGTACTTCTTCAACTGGCCCCGCAGCGCCTCCTTGGCGCGATAGAGCCTGGATTTGACTGTTCCTTCCGAGCATCCCGCCACTTCAGAGATCTCTCGATAATCCAGATTCTGATACTCCCGAAGAACGAAGACCAGTCTCTGGTCATCCGGAAGGCGCGCGACCGCGGCCGCGATCTCGTTGCCCAGTTCCGTCGCGAGCGCCCTGTCCGCCGGACGCGGTTCTTGCGACGGAAACTCGTAGCCGCCGCCGTCGTCGCCGTCCGTCATGGAGTCAGGATGAACCACGCTCAGGCGGCGCTTCTTGAGCACGTCGAAGCAGTGGTTCTTCACGAACGTGTACACCCAGGTCGAGAACTTCACGCCCCGCTCCGGATCGAATCGGCTCAGCGAGCGATAGATCTTCAAGAACACCTCCTGGCAGATATCCTCGACCTCATCGCCGTATCGGCCTCCGACCAACCTGAAGACTGTCTGGTAGACCGGCC
>JAZDLC010000107.1:0-4373 GCA_043802345.1 Planctomycetota bacterium
GAAGACCGCCAGGGTGGTCAGGGTCGAGGCGAGCACCGCGCCCCAGACCTCTTGAGCTCCCTTCAAGGCGGCCACCGCCGCGGACTCTCCGAGCTGGCGGTGGCGATGGATGTTCTCCAGCACCACGATCGAGTTGTCGACCACCATGCCGACTGCGAACGCAAGACCTGCCAGCGAGACCACGTTGAGGTTGCGGCCGAGCGCGGTCAGTGCCAGGAACGATCCGATCACGCTGATCGGAATCGCCACGGCCACGATCAACGTGCTGCGCAGGCTGCCGAGGAATAGCAGCAGCACCATCACCGTAATCGCGCCGCCGACCCAGAGATTCTGGAAGACCAACGAAATCGCGCTGTCGATGTAGGTCGTCTGGTCGTAGGCCTGTATCAGGCGCAGTCCCAACGGCTGGAGCACCCGTTCGTTGACGCCTTCGACCGCCTTCTGCAGTTCTTCCATGACGGCGATCACGTTGGTGCCGCTCTGGCGCGTGGCGTTGATGGCGATGGCCGGCTCGCCCAGGGAACGGACCACCGCTTCCGGCTTCTTGTAGCCGAAGGCGGCTGAGCCGACGTCGCGCAGGTAGACCGGACTCCCGTTGCGCCGCGCCAGGACCAGACTCTCCAGCTCGTCGAGTCGCTCGAACTTTCCCACCGTGCGCACCGTGTAGGCCCGCTTGCCCTGATCGATCGTGCCGGCGGAAGTGTCGATGTTCTGGCCGCGCAGGGCATCCCGCACGTTCAGCAGGGTCAGATCCCGGGCCGCCAGCCGGCGCGGATCGATCTGAACGTGGACCTCCTTCTCGACTCCGCCCACCACGCCCACGGTGGCCACGCCCTTGGCGCGCTCCATGAGCGGCTTGACCACTTCCTCCATCAGAGTGCGCAGGCGCGGAATCCCCTCGAGGTCCACCTGTGCTCCGGGAAGACGCTTCAGAATGAACCAGGCGATGGCGCCGGAGCCTTGAGTCTCTCCCGCGCTGATCACCGGTTGCTCGACCGTCTCGGGGTAGTCACGCACCTGCCGGAGCCGGTCGTTGACATCCAGCAGCGCGCGATTCACATCCGTGCCGACGGAGAACTCCAGCTCCACGCTGCCGCTCCCCTCCACGGCGGTGGAGTTCATCTTGACCACGCCCTGGACGCTCTTGAGCTGTTCCTCCTGTTCGTCGATGATCTCCCGCTCCACTTCCATGGGAGCGGCCCCTTCCCAGCGAGTGGTGACCGTGACCAACGGCTTGTCCACGTCGGGGGTGAGCTGGATCGGCAACGACACCGCCGCCAGCACGCCGAAAAGCGTCAGCAGGATGACCCCGACCAGCACCGTGACCGGGCGGGAGATGGCAGCCTGGATCAGGTTCATGGTTGCCGCTCCGCCGCGCCTCCCGTGTTCGCGGGGATGATCTCGACTTCCCGGCCGGGGAACAGCGGCTCGTTGCCGCGCACCGCGACCTGGTCGCCGGCGGCGAGGTCGCCCTGAACGATTGCCTGTTCTTCGTTGACCGAGATGACCTTCACGGGCACGGCCTGCGCGCGCAGGTCCTTGATGCGGTAGACCGTGGCACGGTCGCCGGTGCGCACGACGGCGTCGAGAGGCACCGCGAGTCCCTCTCCCGCGCCGGCCGGGATACGGGCTCTCGCCGCCATGCCGGGCAGGAGGCGGTGATCCGGATTCTCCAGGACGACCCGCACCGGGAACGTGCGCGCCAGGCGATCGCCCTTCGGCACCACCGCGGCGATCTCGCCGGAGATCGGCACACCCGGCAGAGCATCCAGTTCGAGTTCGAGGGAGCGGCCTGGTTCAATCCCGGCGACATTCTGTTCCGGCACCTGGAGCCGCACTTCGATCGGATGCATCTGCACCAGCAAGACGATGGGGTCACCCACGGACACGTATTCTCCAGGCTCCACATGCCTTTCGGTGACCACTCCGTCAAACGGCGCCCGGATCTCCATGCGCCGGATCTGCTCGTCGATCAGCGCCAGCTCGGCGGCGCGACTCTGAAGTCGAGCCCGGGCCTGCGCGACGGTCTCGCTGCGCGGCCCGGTACGCAGCCGGTCCAGCACCGCCCGGCGCGCGGCCACGAGCGCCCTGGCGGCGTCTTCCTTCGCCACGGCCGCGGTCAACTCCTTCTCGGAGGTGACGTCGGTCTCGCGCAGTTCCTCCACCCGGGCCCGATCCGTTTCCGCTTCGCGCAGATTCGCCAGCGCGGAATCGAGCTCGGCGGCGCCCTGGCGGACATCCTCTTCACGGCTGCCCGTCTCGAGTTCCAGGAGCGCCTGTTCGGCCACGGCGTACTCCGCGGCGGCTCGCTGCCGATCGATCTGCTTCAAGCTGGAATCGAGGCTCAGCAGCAGGTCTCCCTCGCGGACGCGGGCGCCCTCGATCACGTCGATCTTGACCGCCAGACCGGCGATCTCCGCGCTGACCTCCGACTCGCGCAGCGAACGGACGTCTCCCAGCACCTCCACCTGGGTGTCGTACCGGGCCCGCGTCACCAGCGCGACCGAGACGGTGGCGGGAGGCATCGGCTCCTCCTGCCCCTGCGCGAGCAGCGAAGCGAAAAGCAGCAAGAGTCCTGCCGGGAGCATCACTTCGACGGTTCCTTCGCGTTTCTGACGTTTACGATCGCGGCTTTCATGTCGACGTTTCCGAGTGAGCGGACAGCGGACCGGCATCATAGACACGCGGTTGTTCGGCCACACCCGGCAGCCTTCTTGATGCAGCTACAACAGCGCGTTCCCGATGATCAGGAGGAGCTGGGCAATCAGGATCTTCCCCACCATGGCCACGGGGTAGGTCGTGGCGTAGGCGACGTACGTCTCTTCCGATTTCGACAGTTCATAGGCGCGGGCCAGGGTGGCCGGTTGGGTCTGCATGCCGCTGGTGGCGCCGATCGCCTCGACAACCGTGGCCTTTCCATAATGGCGCAGGAGAAGGAGTGTCAGTGCCGTGGTGATCGAGGTCGTGAGAGCTCCCAGGAGGAAGAGCTGCCAGCCGTCGCTGAGCAAGGCCTCGAAGAACCTGCCGCCCGCCATGACGCCCACCGCGGCCAGGAAGAACAGGAGGCCGATGTGGCTGAGGACGTGATTCGCCTCCAGTGGAATGGACCACACCAGCCGGCCGGTGCGTCCCAGCCTTCCCAGGATCAGCCCGGCCACGAGCGGGCCTCCGGCGAAGCCGAGTGACACGTACGATCCTCCGGGGATGGGCAGGGGAATCATCCCGATCAGCACCCCCAGGGAGATGCCCAGGGTGAGAGCCGTGTAGTCGATCTCTGAAACGTCACGTTCCGAGTCCCCAAAAAACTGCGAGACCTCCGTGGACCTGTCGGAGGGCATGACCACGCGGACCCGGTCACCGAGCTGAATGACGGTGGTGTTTTCGGGGACCATGTCGATATCCGCGCGCCGGACCCGCGTGATCTGCGCGTTGAAGCGCCGGTCGAGTTCCAGATCCTCGATGGACTTCCCCGCCAGCTCCTTCTGCGAAACGAGGATGCGACGCATGGTGATGAGCGCGCTGCCAAGTTCCTCGAGGTGCTCTTGCGACCTGGCGCCGAAGTAGGCCTCGGCCCCGACGACATTTTCCTCGGTGCCGACCGCCTTGACGAGATCTCCCTCGTGCAGGACGGAGTACTTGGTGGGAATGCTGACCCGATCACCCTGACGAAGGCGCGAGATGATCAGGCCGATCTCATCCCGGATCCGCAGCTCCCCGATCGCCCTGTTGAACAGTTTTGGATTCCGGATCTCGAACGTCGCCGAGACCAGATGCGACCTGGCCCGGACGCGCGATTCAGCGTCGGCCCGTTCCGTTGCCGCCGCCCTCCGGTACACCCAGAGGAAGAGCTGAAACGACAGCATCCCACCCAGCACGCCGAACGGATACGCCATGGAATACCCCACGGCGGCGTTCGCGGCATCACCGATACCGCTGTTGTTGACGAGCTGCGTGACCGCGGCAAGGGCCGGCGTGTTCGTCAGGCCCCCGCAGAAGACACCTGAGATCTGGCTCGCCTCGAGGCCCATCCGCTGACCGATCAAGAGAGTGGCCAGTGCGCCTGTGAAAAGCGCGCATACCATGGCCAGGTTGAAGCGGAGCCCCTGGGTCTTGAGAGACGCGAAGAATCCGGGGCCGCTGGTCAATCCAATCATGTAGACGAAGAGGATGAGACCGACCTCCATCACCTGATGGGCGATGGAGAAGGACGGCGTGCCCTCGGGGCGCCAACCGCCAAAGAAGAGCCCGGCGAACAGGACTCCGGCCACTCCCAGCTTGAATCCGCGAATCCGGATCTGCCCCAGCAGGAACCCGGAGGCGATGACAAGGAAGAGCAGCAGCGGCTCGCTTCCCAGGATGATCTTCCTCAGCGT
>JAZDLC010000108.1:0-6565 GCA_043802345.1 Planctomycetota bacterium
TCCGCGCAGCTCGCGAGGTCGCTCCGACCGACACGATCTCGGCCGCACGGTTGCTGGTTTCCGCGGCCCGCGTCGGCGCCGGGCCGGAGCAAGCCGAACACCTGGCGCCGCTCTCCCCCGCACTGGCGGAGCGACTGCTGAAGCGGGCTGGGGTCATCGCCGCCCGCTGGGCGAGCGATGGCGTCCCGCCCCAGCCGTTCGAGCTGCGCCGGCTCTCGAAGATCCTCGACCAATCCCTTCCCAAACTCTGAGTCCGAACCGGAGAAGATCATGTTTGCACCTCTGCTCTGCCTGGCCCTGCTTGCCAGCGATCCCGCGCCGATGGAGATCGTGCGCCGGACCTACGACTTGAGCGATGTCCTGCCGGCCATGACCGAGGAGGCGACGGGATTCCGCACTCTGCCGCTGATACCGAACCCTTATCTTGGACAAGACGAGTTCGGCACCGCTCGTTGTGAGTACATGTTCCCGAGCGACCTGCTCGCCGACCTGTTGCGGCAGACAGTCATGCCGGAGGAGTGGGAGTACGAGGGGCGCAGCGTCGAGACCCAGGGATTCGAGGAACGGAACCTGGTCGTGGAAGCCCCGGTCGCGGTGCAGAAGGAGGTCGAGCGCTTTCTCGACTACGTCTCCCGGGCCGTGAACACGCCGATCGAGGTCTCCTTTCACGTCTACGGAATCGGCGGTGACACAGGCCAGGCCGATCTGCCCCTGGGAAGCCTGGATGAGCGCGGGATCCAGGAGATCGAACAACTCGCGGCCTCTGGTCGGCTTCATCGGGTGCGCTCGTTCCGCCTGGAGATGCACTCCGGAATCCCAGAGAGCGTGATGGACATCGTGCGCATCCCGTACCTGCGCGATTACGACGTTGAAATCGCCCAGTCCTCCGCGATTGCCCAGCCGGTGGTCGACTCATACCCCGAAGGCGTGGCCCTTCTGGCGCGAGCCGATCGGGACACCGAGAACCGGATTCTGGTCAGCTTCGGACTTCGCCGTAGCTGGAACTATGGCCCGCCTCTGGAGATGGATGCCAGGAGCATCTCCACCATCGCGGCTGAGCGCGGGACGGAACAGATCACGGTCGGAGGCCGCCTTCAGTCGCCGCGGGTTGCCTTCACCACCCTGGCCAGTTCCGTCCGGCTGCGACCCGGGGAGTCGACCTCCGTGCTGATATCCACCCTCGGCGAGAGCGGGCCCGTGGACGGCACGTTCGTCGTCATCCGTGTCGGGAAGGTCCCCCAGGCGCCCGCGGCATTCGAGTCAGGGGAGCGGTACCTCTCGATCCGGGATGTGGGCGGCCACTTCGCCTCGGGATTCCCCGACGTCCGCTTCAGCCAGTCTGCAATGCGGTTCTCGCGCGACTCCGTCGCAGAAGAGGACCAGTTGCCGCTGGAAGTGTCCTTGGGGCCGATCTCCGAGAACCAGCTCGCTGAGATCGAACCGATCTTGTCCACCGTTTCGAATGAGTTCGAGGAAGAGGACGGGGAGTATGTCTCGATCGGGATGGCGGCCAACTTCGTGTATTTGTGCGGTGGCCGGGAGGTCGCCAACTTTGCGATGACGCGACTGCTGACCTTGCTTCCCCGCGGCTTCACGACCCGCGGAGTTGCCGGATCGCTGGCGGATATCGACAAACTCCAGGGCGGGAAGACCGCGCCGCTCTTCGCCTTCCCGGCGGGTGCGGGGAACGGCTTCGCGGTGAGCGGTTCCCAGGAGACCTACATCCTCGAGTACGACGCGGATGTGGCGAACAACAGCAACATCGCCAATCCGAACGTGGAGGCGATCGTCAATGGGTGGGCGCTGCGGTTCGACACCGCCGGGACCTTGGACGGCCAGGGGGCGGTGCATCTGAAGGTCCAGAGCCACCTGCGGACCGAAGGCAGGAAGGAACTGTCCGGAACGCTGGTCGGCATGGGTGGGATCTACCTGCCCGCCTTCCGGAGCAACGCCGCGGAAGGGGTCGTGCGAGGAGAGGAGTCGGCGAGGATCGTGGAGACAAGCTTGCCGCCGGGACCATCGGTGCTACTAGTCAGGCGGCTGGACTGATCCACACGTACGATCGTCGGCTGGACATGCCCGGCCCGTTCCGCCATTCGTCTGGCGGAACGGGCCGGGTTCGCAGTTGCCGTGGGAGTGAAAAGCGATGATTCTCCGTTCCCTGACCCTTCTGATCTCCGTCCTGTTCTTGAGCGGCTGCTCCTCACGAACCGACCCGGCAGGGCACCCTGCCGAAGCCGGCGGACTGGAGCTGGCCCGACCGGTGCCGGAGCTGGCGGGCGAATTCAGAAGCGTCTACCGATCCGGGAACGTCTACTTCGCGGGCCTGCCCACGGAGAAGGGGATGCGAGATCTCGCCAGAGGCGGGGTGAAACTGGTCGTCAACGCCCTGACCGATCCGGAGCAGTCCAGCCGGGTTCCGTTTGACGAACCCGCCCTCCTCGATTCACTGGCCGTGGACTACATCCACATTCCGGTCTCACCAGAGACCTTCTCCAGGAAGGACGTGGATCTATTCGCCGAGAAGATGGCCACAGCTCAGGGGGAGGTGCTGCTCCACTGCGCCTCGTCGAACCGGGCGGGAGGTCTGTGGGCGTCGTACTTGTATCTTCACAAGGGGATGTCGCTCGAGGACGCCATGGCACAAGGAAAGGCTGCTGGATTGGGCGCTCCCTCGATGGTCGCCGCGGTCGAGCGAGTCATGGGATCGTAGTCGCGGCGAGAAGGATGGAGCCCGATTTCCCTGACGGATTGCTAGAATGCCGCCATGAGCCAGCGCTTCAAACCGGTCGCCATCCTGCCGACACTCTGCACGCTCGGGAATACATTCTGTGGATTCCTGGCGATCGCGAAGGTGGCGGACGGCCTGCTGCACACCGAGGCGTTCGCCGAGAACATTCTGTGGGCGGCATGGATGATCCTGCTGGCCATGGTGTTCGACGCACTCGACGGGCGGATCGCCCGCATGACCAAGCAGGAGTCGGAATTCGGGGCGCAGCTCGACTCACTGACCGATCTGATCACCTTCGGCGTGGCGCCCGCCTTCCTGGTCAAGGTCGTGTTCGAGCACACCATGACCACCCACGGCATCCCGTACCAGCAGAAGTTCACCCTGCTCCTCTCCGCCATCTACGTGATCTGCGCCACGCTCAGGCTGGCGCGCTTCACGCTGGAGACAGAGACGGGTGAGGAGGCGCATGAGCGGTTCTTCGGGCTGCCGACTCCCGCGGCGGCTGGTGTGGTGGCCTCGGCGGTCTTCCTGCTCTTCGAGAGCCAGTCACCTCTCGGCGACATGAGCGTCGAGAGGCAGATCCTGGGCGCTCGGATCTTCCTCTGGTCCCTGCCGGTGCTCGGCGTCATGATGGTCTCCCGGGTGGAGTATGTCCATCTGGTCAGCCGCTGGTTCCGCGGCCGCCGTCCCTTCCTGCATCTCGTGGCGATTCTCGTGTTCCTCTTCCTGGCGACGGCCTATCACGAGACGGTCTTCTTCCTGTCGTTCGCCGGGTATGCGGTGGCCGGGCCGATCCTCGCCTTCGCGGAGAAGATGGCGGGGCGGCGGTTGTTCGCGCCGAAGGAGATGGAAGATCTGCCACACGCTTCATCCGGGCGAGTCGACGTCCTGGTCGCGCTCGGCTCCAATCTCGGAGACCGGCAAAGACATCTGGAACTCGCCGTGGAGCGTCTCTCCCTGCTGCCGGAAACGGAGCTGATCCGGGTCTCTGACTTCCTCGAGTCAGAGCCGCTCGGAGGCCCGCCCCAGCGGGAGTACCTGAATGGCGTCGCCCTGCTGAGGTCCTCCCTGGCGCCGGAGCAGTTGCTGCGGCAACTGATGAGCATTGAGACGGCTCTGGGGCGGGAGCGGACCGTGCGACACGGCCCGCGGGTGCTCGATCTCGATCTGATTCTCCACGGGCGTGTCATCTGCGAGACGGATCTGCTCACACTCCCCCACCCGAGGTTCCGTGAGCGTCCCTTCGTGCTGATCCCGGCAGCCCAGGTGGCGCCGAACCTGGTCGATCCGGTCACGGGAAAGAGCATGCGGCAACTTGCAGAGGCAGGAAAGGTGCCCAGAACGCATTGATTCCGGTCATCAGCGACGCGAGGGAGATGACGGCAAGGTCGCGCGCCTGGAGGGGCTCAGGCCAGCGAATCGGTTTCGTGCCGACCATGGGGGCGCTGCATGAGGGACATCTGTCCCTCGTTCGCGCGGCGATCCAGGTGGCGGACCGGGTGGTCGCGTCGATCTTCGTCAACCCGCTCCAGTTCGGCCCGGGCGAAGACCTCGATCGCTACCCCCGCGACCTGAAGCGCGACAGGGAACTACTGGAACGGGCTGGGTGCGACCTGATCTTCGCGAGTTCCGCGGATGAGATGTACCCGCCAGGCTACTCCACCTTCGTGGTCAACGACGGTCCCGCCGAACGCCTGGAGGGCGCGATCCGTCCCGGGCACTTTCGAGGTGTTCTGACGGTGGTTGCCAAGCTGTTCAACATCGTCGTTCCTGACGTGGCCGTTTTCGGCCAGAAGGATGCGCAGCAGGCGATGCTGATCCGGCGCATGGTTCGGGACCTGAACTTCGATCTCGAGATGCTGGTGGAGCCGATCGTCAGGGAGGCGGACGGACTGGCGATATCGAGTCGCAACGTATACCTGAGCGATGGCGGGCGCGGGCAGGCGGCGTGGCTTTTCAGGGCGCTTGGCCGGGCCGAGCAGCGCTTCCGGGCGGGAGAACGGGAGGCGGGGAAGTTGGTCGGCGCGGCGCGGCATGCGCTCGAGTTCGAGGCAGGCCTGGCGGTGGACTACGTGACCCTGGTCGATCCAGACAGCCTGGAGGAGCTCGAAAGGTGTGACCCGGCCGGGCTGATGCTGGTTGCCGCCCGGGTGGAGGAGGTCCGCCTGATCGACAACCTGCTGCTCGATGCGAGGTACGGGAAGGCCGACTCCTGAAGCTCGAGCAGGTCACCCCTGGCCGGGTCGTGCTGCGGCCACCCGCCAAGTTGAATCTGTACCTGGAGATCGTCGGCAAGCGACCGGATGGATTCCATGAGCTGAAGTCCGTGTTCCATGCCATCAATCTCACGGACCGTCTGTCGGTGGAGCGCCGGTCCGGGGGAGGGATCGACCTCGAACTCTCAGGACGGGAGATCCCGGCGGGTGGCGAGAACCTCGTCGTGCGGGCGGCCAAAAAGTACGTGTCTGCGATGAAGTGTCCGGCAGGTCTTTCGATCCATCTGGAAAAAAACATCCCGATCGGCGCAGGTTTGGGAGGGGGTTCTGCCGATGCAGCAGCAATGCTCCTGGCTTTGAACCGACTCTTCGATCACCCGGCTTCCAGGCCGGACCTCGAAAGGCTCGCCGCCGAACTCGGGTCTGACGTGCCGTTCTTCCTCACCGGAGGGACTGCCGTGGTGAGAGGCCGCGGAGAGCAAGTCGAGCCGCTTCCCTTCTCCGAGAGCCATTTGTTCCTGTTCGTTCTGCTCTACCCGGGAGCCGTGGTTCCCACCGAGCGGATCTACCGGAACCTAAAATTAGACTTGACAATCGGTAAGAACAATTTAGGACGTTTCCTCCAGATGCTTGATCGGCCCCGCTCGGGGGGCCCGCCAGAGTTCTTCAATGCTCTTGAGAGACCTTTTCGGGAGGAGTATCCAGAGCTGGCGGATCTTCAGGATCGAGTCTCGGCGGAGACAGGTCTCGGGTTTCGGGTGACCGGATCCGGGTCCGCGATGTTCGCTGCGGTTCCGGACCGAGCGCGTGGTGAGCAAGTGGTGAGCAGGCTCCAGGCTGTGGCGGCCGGGGAGACCTACGTTTGTGAGAGCCTGCCCGGCTTCCCGGGCTGAAGGAGACCGAGGAGAACAGCCGTGCAGATCTCTGAAGTCCGGGTCAAGCTGGTCGAGAACCGCAGCGAGAAGCTCCAGGCTTTTTGCACCATCACTCTGGACGACGATTTCGTGGTCCGGGACATCAAGGTCATCGACGGCAACCGTGGCCCGTTCGTGGCCATGCCGAGCCGCAAGCTCACGGACCGTTGTCCAAGGTGCGGCACCAAGAACCACCTGCGGTCGAAATACTGCAACGACTGCGGGAGCCGTCAGCCGGTGAATCGCGCCCGTGCCGACACTCGGGGGCGGGCCAGACTGCACACCGACATCGCTCATCCGATCAACGCCGGATGCAGGGAATTCATCGAACAGACGATTCTCGAGGCTTTCCAGTCCGAGTTGGAGAAGGCCAAGTCACCGGACTACGTCCCACCCAATCTGGACGAGTTCGACGATTACGATGAGTATTCGCCGCCACCCGAGCGTGAGGCTGCCGGAGGGTCCTGAGGCTTCCCTTGACTCCCAAGAACCTGGAAGACCGTCGGTTGGTGATCGTCGGCGCCGGCCTGGTTGGTCGTGCGCTGGGCAAGGCGCTGCGAGAGGCCGGCCTTCCGGTGGCAGCCGTGATCTCCCGCTCGAAGAGCCGGGCTCGGCAGGCTTGTCGTTTCATCGGCGAGGGTGATCCGTCGACCGACCCGGCCGACGCCGCCAGCGGGAACCTCCTGATGTTGGCGACCATCGAC
>JAZDLC010000109.1:0-3652 GCA_043802345.1 Planctomycetota bacterium
TCGATCTCGCCCACATCCATCCCGTGCCTGCTGCGCCCGGCCAGTGCGTAGGCTTGTTCCATCAGCTTCTTCAGCTCTTCGAAGATCCCGGGCTGTTCGCCAGACAGGTCAAGGGACTCCCCGGGATCCCGCGCCAGGTCGAACAACTCCAGGGAAGCCTGATCTTCGGGGTGCGTCTCGGGGTCCGCGCCGGGAGGGGCATAGACCAGTGACCTGTGAGCGCTTCGCATCGCATGGATGCTCTTGAACCGAATCGCCGTCCCGGCATCGATGCCGCGAATGCCATGGGCGGTGGAGCTGTAGGCGGATCCAGGGTGGTACGTCCCGTCGAACCGGATCGGCGGGCGAACGGCCTGCCGGTCATACGTCACGTCCAGAAGTTCGAGCACCGTGGAATACAGGGCCGCGCCCTCCACCGGACCGCTGATCCGCTTGCCGGCCGGAATCACGCCGGGACCGTAGAACAGAAGCGGCACATGAATGCTCTCGCCGTAGACATGCGACCCGTGGCCCAGAAGACCATGTTCGAGGAACTCCTCGCCATGGTCACCCGTGACGATCAACACCACGCGGCCGTCCAGGCCGGCTGCGGCCAGCGCCAGTCGCAACCTCTCGATCTGCCGATCGAGATAGCGCACCTCGCCCAGGTAGCGCGCCCGCAGGAGGCGCACATCCGGCTCGCCGGGGTCGACCGGGTCGCCCTCGAGAAGCCGGATCTTCACACGTTCCACCGCCTCGTCCGGATCGATCCCCCGCAACTCCTCCGGCACGTACCTGTCACGATCCTCGCCAGGGGCGTTGTACGGATAGTGCGGCTCGAACAGATGCAGATAGGCCAGGAACTGCAGGTCCTTGTTGTCGGCCAGCCAATCCTCGAAGACCTGAACCAACTGGCGGGCGTTGGCGCTGGGAGCCAGGAAGAAGGTCTCGAACCCCTGATTGAAGTTCTTCGCCTCGGAGATCAGCCCGTTGCTGCAGAAGGCGGCCGTGGTCACCGCTTCCAGGCTGGCGCGCTCCGCCAGGGTCTGCACCGATTCCGGCAGGTTCAAACGGGCGTACGAAGTCACGCCGTGAGACCTTGGGTAGAGACCGGTGAAGAGCGAGGCCACCGAAGGGGCGGTCCACGGGGCCGACACGAGGCACTCTTCCACGAGGGTTCCCTCCGCGGCCAGACGGTCGAGAGCCGGGGTGATGTCCGGTGGACCGCCGTAGCAGGAGGGGGCGTCCGCCCGAAAGGTCTCCACGTTGACCAGCACCACGCTGGGCCGCTCGCCCTTCATCGAGAGACGTCGCTGCCTTTCCAGACGCTGCGCGATCCTGGGTCTGGCAAAGGCGCCACGCACCCGGTGAACCTCGAGCCGGTACGGCCGCCCGGGCCCCACGGCCTGCGGCTCCACCAGGTCGATCTGAACCGGATTCCGGATCCCCACCTCCCCCTCGAAGCCCAGCATGATTTGACGGCCCGCGTACGGGCCGAGGTCGATCTCGCACTCGTGCCAGCCGCGATCCAGCGGGCGTCTCTCGGGGTCGAGCTCCCGCTGGAAGACCTCCTCGCCATCGATCGAGACCAGGAAGCCCGCGAAGCCGACGCCCGTGCAGCGGTGGTCCACACCGATCTCGAAGCGGAGCGCGGCCCCATCGCCTGGCACATCCACGGGATACCGGACGATGGAGTGATCCCAGTCGAAGAAGAGCGCCGGGCGTACGCCGCCGCGAGCGGCGTTCAGCCTGGTGTCCGGATCGAGCGAGGCTGTCACGCCGGACGTCAGGATCGGCTGCGGATCGTACCGCTGGCCCTGCTCATCCACGGCAACCGCGAAGCAGAATTCGTTGGTAGTGCTGTGCGAGATCCACTCGTGCTCTTCGTCCTCTTCGATCGCCTGCTCGTACCGATCGAGCAGATCCTCGAGCACCACCTCCAGGACGCCGCCCAGCTTCTCCAACCGCACCTTGGTTCCGCCCGAATGCAGCACCGGACTCAGGATGACGGGCAGGGCCGAGGCCTCTGGCATGGCGCGGTCGCAGAAGGTCGAGAATTCCAGCGCGATCCTCTCGCCCACCCATTGCCCGGGCAGGGACACCTCCGCGGACTGCCTGAGCGGCGGCGATCCTGCTGCGCCGCAAACCAGAGCCCCTTCGAAGAGCTCCCTCCTCTCCTCCCCTCCTCTCACCGCGGAAACACGGAAGGTGACCGTCGCTCCCGGGGCTTTCTCGTTGCGCACAGCCTCGATGCCGTAGCCGAAGGTCAGTCGTGCCGCCTCATGGACCGGCAGATCCGGAAAGAGCAGTGTCCCCCTTTGCGGCAGTGTCACCGGAATCCCGGGGTCGTCGTAGTTCCGGTTGGCGTCGAGGAACGGCTGATGGAAGTCGGTGTCCTCCGGGTAGCCGGCGCCCTGGACGGCGGTGGAGAGTCGCAGCAGCAACGGGATGCGGCTCTCTCGCACCACCGGAACCAACGCCTCGACACCCTGGAGGCTCGACCGGATGCGGCGCCATCCCAGCAGCGCGGCCACCAACAGCAGGATCAGGAACAGAATCGAGGGCCAGCGACGGGTCATGATCTGGTGCGTCTTCCCGGCCGGATAAGGGGCGGCCTGCGACGAGGATGTCTTTCTGTCAGCTCAGGAAACCGTGCAGGGCCGGGACAGGCCCTGGCGGCCATTCTCTCTCTTCGTCGGGGTCCGCGCAGAAATAACTTCCTGTTTTGGGCGAGCAATCGTCGGTCTTGTCAGCGGCTTGCAGAACCGGACCGTATCGACCTCCTGATCAGCCGCGCCAACGATTTTTCGGTGTGGACTTGAGCAGTTTCATCCGATTCACTATCTGAAGACAGTATGGACTTTCCGGTCGGCCAGGCGGCCTCTTTTGCCAGGCGGCCGGATGACAGGGTCCGGTTTCGGATCCTCTCTGGGTCGCGTGAACGCAACGCGACGGTTCGTGGAGGTCGGCGTCGCCTCGGGCCGATTGTGGTGTCCGAAACACAAGGCGGGTCGACATGGCCCTGTTTTGAAAGGAGGTGGTCTTTGAGTATGTGTGACAGTTACGACCAACGGAGGCTGCCTACCTGAGATCAAGCTGGCCGGCGGGCCCCTTGACGGGTTCCGCAGCCTTCAAATCCCGGAGCGGAGCGTGGACATTCCCGCGCTCCGCTCTTCCGTTTGTGGTCATTGCGCTGCAATGCGGGGGGCAACGAGAGCTGCTCTCACCTGTTCCGGGCTGAATGGCTTCAGAAGCAGGCGGTTTCCCTGTTCGAGACCGATGTCCAGATCTCCGAACGCGGCTCCGGTGACGAACACGAAGCGTCCCCGGTAGTGGGGCACCTGCTGGACGACCCGGCGATACAACTCCGGACCTCCCAGAACGGGCATGCAGACGTCGCTGAACACGCCATCGAGCGGTTCCTTCTCCAGCAGCAGCGCCTCCGCCTCCCGGGGGTCGGTGAGAACCTGAACCGAGTGGCCCAGGTTTTTCAGGCAGGCGCTCAGATAGCGGCCGATACCCGGTTCGTCATCCACGACCAGGAGCCTGAGAGGCGCGCCGTTGCGCCCGCAAGGGGCCGGCTCCGCGTCCCGGGCCGGGAGCGACTCCGCCGGCACCGAGGCGATCGGAAGGGAGACGGTGAACAGGGCCCCCCGGGGATGCCCTGCGGCCG
>JAZDLC010000110.1:0-5369 GCA_043802345.1 Planctomycetota bacterium
ACCTTGCCCGAAATCGTGGTGCCGTCATTGAGTGTGAAGAGAGTCCGGCGCTCGAAGAGGCCGATGGTCGCGATCACAATGATCGCGAGGATGAGGAGGACCTTGGACTTGACGTCCGGCACCAGGTTCTGGTTCTGCGCCATGGGGCGATGAACTCCAGCTCAGAGAGTTTCGGTTGGGTGGCGTCCCGAGACGCTCACTCCGCAGGTTCCACTTCCTTCTTCGCCTTGGCCGGGGGGGCCGCCGGCGCCGCGCCCGCCTTGTTGCCACGCTTGCGCTTCTTCTTCTTCTTGGCTGTGGGATCGAGCGGGTGCCGCTTCTCCTGGATGCGGGCAGCCTTGCCGGTCCGCCCCCGCAGGTAGTAGAGCTTGGCTCTTCGGACCCGACCCTGCCGCTCCACGCGGACGCCGGCGATCCTGGGAGAATGGAACGGGAACACCCGCTCAACACCCTCCCCTTGAACGAGCCGGCGGACCGTGAAGGTCTTCTTGACCCCAGCGCCCTTGATGGCGATGACCACGCCGGTGAAGGTCTGGATCCGCTCCTTCTCACCCTCCTGGATGCGGACTTCCACGGCGACCGTGTCGCCCACGCTGAAGGAGGGGACCGACTTCTTCAGGCTGGCCTTGTCGAGATTGTCGATCAAATCCATCTGGCATACCTCTTCATGTTGCGAGCACCGGCCCGGTGTCATCCTCGGGAGGATGATGCCGTTTCTGCTCCCGCGTGCGCCGGACAGACTGTTGCCGGCGCCACTCCTCGATCTCGGCATGGTTCCCGGACAGGAGCACGTCGGGAACCGTCATGCCCCGGAACTCCCGGGGCCGCGTGTACTGCGGGTATTCGAGCAACCCGCCTCGAAACGACTCCCGAAGCGCCGATTCCTCGTGACCCAGCACTCCGGGTAGGAGCCGCGAGACGCCGTCGATGATCACCATCGCAGGCACCTCGCCACCAGAGAGAACGTAGTCGCCGATAGAAACCTCCTCCCAGGAGATCCCGAGGCGAACGCGCTCGTCAAACCCTTCGTACCGGCCGCACAGAATCAGAAGTTCCGAGCGCCCTGCCAATGCCTCGATCCCGGCCTGCGTCAGCGGTGTTCCGGTGGGAGTCAGCAGCACGCGATGCATCGGGCCTCGCTGCGCCGCCAACTCTTCGACCGCTTCGAAGATCGGCTCGGGCTTCAGGAGCATGCCCGGACCTCCACCGAAAGGGCGGTCGTCCACCGTGCCGTGCCGATCCTTCGCGTATTTCCGGAAGTCGATCAGATCGACTTCCAGGGCACCTGCCTCCTGAGCGATTCGAACGATGCTCTGCTGCAGAAAACCGTCGAACAGGTCGGGAAATAGGGTCAGAACGTGGATCAGCATTCCGCTGGCCGCGGCGCCAGCCTCCACCCTGTGCTTTCGCACACGGTAAGTTGACCGAGACTGGCAAAAGAGGCGTATGCTATCAGCCGGTCGGTTTCGATCAAGCCATATCCCCAGCATGATTTACGGAGGACGGCGTGTTTACGGGTATCATCGAGGGAATGGCCCCCCTGGTCGGGCTGGAAGTGACGGACCGGGGAGCACGGCTGATGTTGGATCTGGGGGAGGCCGCGGAGGGGGTCCAGATCGGGGACTCCGTCGCCCTGGACGGATGTTGCCTGACAGTGACCACTCTCGCCGGGAGCCGGGCGCGATTCGACGCGGTGCCGGAGACTCTTTCCAGGACCACACTTGGGGAGCGCAGGGTGGGGGAGCGGGTCAACTACGAGCGGGCCCTGCGCCTCGGAGACCGGCTGGGGGGACATCTTGTGAGTGGGCACATCGACTGTGTGGGCAAGCTGCGGGCGGTCACCACCAGGGGCCTGGAGGCCGACCTCGAGTTCGAGGTCCCGGCGCCGTTGCGGCGGCTGCTCATCCCGAAGGGATCGATCGCCGTGGACGGTATCAGCTTGACCATCGCCCGGTTGACCTCGGAGGGTTTCGGGGTGGCGGTGATCCCGCACACATGGAAGGCAACTACCCTCGCGGCCAAGAAGCCGTCTGACCGGGTGAATCTGGAGATGGACCTGCTCGGAAAATGGGTGGAGCGTCTCCTGACCCAGGGTCGAGTGGAGGGGGGGCTGAGCTTGGAAGACTTGGCTCGGGCGGGGTTTACGTCCAGATAAGAGAGGATTGAGGGGTCGGCAGGAGGGGTTCCCGTCCTTGGATGGGGGCGGTGCGACACGGCCGGGGCGCCGGGGGGGGAGGGGTGGGTTCGCTCAGACAGGTCTGGGAAGACCCAGGTAACTTGCTCGGTACATGCCCACCCCCCCGGCTCCGGCCTTCTGGCGTTTCGCTTGAAGAAGGGAACAATCTCTTTGGGGGGTGGGTTTCTTCCCGTACCACTTCACCCAGTTTCTGACCAATCGTGCCGCACCACTTCTCTCAACTTGCGGGGCGGCTCGAATCCTGAAGCTCCGTGCCGCACCACTTGCTTCAGCATTCGGGGTGGGTGCGGCCGGCGCGCGGATCGGCCTCGCGGGGTCTCAGTCCGCCGGCAGCCGCAGCGTCTTCAGCAGAAAAGAGATTGCCTCGAGATCGTCCGCTTCGAGACGGCCGGCGACGTGGATCAGGAACGCGGATTCCTCGGAGGTGGCGATGCCGAAGGCGCAGCGACTGTCCGCTCCACCGGCGGCTGGTTCGGGAATGCCGGCGTGCCAGGTGATGGCCAGGCCCGAGGGGCCGGATGACGGGGGAGCGGCACCGAGGGGGAGGGATCCCGTCTGGTCCGGCGCGCCCGCACCGGCCGCAAGAGCCGCTCTCATGACTCGCCTCGGACCACTTGCCAGCCAGACGGAAACCTGCCGGTCGGGAGAGCTGAGCAGAGCTGCCCGGGTTCTCGTCGGAGGCTGGTGAGAGCAGCGCTCCAGGGAAGCCGCGAGGCCGGTGGGGCTGTACGGGTCGCGGGAACTCCAGCCTTCCGGTGTGGTGAACGCCCCGCCCGCCTCGGAGAAGCGCAGCCACGGATGTCCGGAAAGCACCCTTTTGACGGGCCCGGGTCCACCGCCTGGAAGAGCGATGACGGCCAGAACACCGGCAACGATCACCAGTAGCAACAGAAGCGAAAGCCTGCTGAGGCCCATGCCGATACCTCCTTGGGGGATGGTATCGGCCAGACGGATCGAGAACCCTGACCTCATTCCCCGCGAAGCTCGGCGCTGTAGGCGTTGCGCGCCGCGCCCAACCTGCCGGTGGTCTGGATCGCCTCCACGAACCGGAGCGCCGCCTCCCTGAGGGCGAGGTTGGCGGCTTCGATTTGCGCCCTCACGGCGGGGTCCGCCCCGGGGCGGAGCGGCAGGCGGTCCCCAGAGAGTGCGAGCAATGTCAGCACCTCGGTAGCGTATCCACTCATCAGGGCGGACCGCGGCGCGGTGAACTCGATCCAGGGCTGATCGTCCGTGATGGTCCGGGAAGCCCGGCCTGCCAGTTCCTGCAGTGATTCCCGTCCAGCGAAGTAGCAGCCCAGCAAGCTCTCCGCGTCCGGCACCCCGACACCCCGGAGAAGCGAGCGAACCGGTTCCCGGGAGACTCGGGAGCGGATCCGTTGCAGGTCGATGGCGAGTGGTTCCAGCGAGCCGAGCAGAACCATGTCGTACCCGGTGACCCAGGCGGAGACTTCCGGGAACACCTCGCTGAAGGTCCGCACGATGCCCGCGATGTCCTCGGTGGTCAGTTCATACAGGGGAATCCACTGGGACATCATGCCGCCATCGGCCAGACGTGCCCTCGCCAGGCGGTAATACTCCGCCGTGAACAGGTTGGCAGACCCTGCCACCCAGGGATGGATCGGATCGGCGGAGATCAGGTCGTACTGTTTCTGACTGCGTTGCAGGAAGGCGCGGCCGTCGTCGCAGTGGAGTTGGACGTTCGGGCGGTCCAGCACGGCTCCGGTCCAGCGGTCGAAGAGAGGAGCGGCCGCGATGACGCCGCTGCTCAGCTCCACGATCTCCAGCGATTCCGCCCCGGAGAGGGCCAGGGCTCCGGATGACATTCCCGTGCCGAGAGCGATCGAGACGATTCGTCGCGGGTCTTCATGGAGGAGCGTCGGGATGAAACCGAGGAGGAGCTGAAGGCGCTGATCGATGAACATCGAAGTGGCGACCGCCTTGCCGTTCACGAACAGGCAGCGCACCGGCATCGGTTCACCCCGCTCCTCCACCTCGATGACCTGTACCGAGCTGGCCGGCGACTCGGCATAGAAGATCTCCCGTTCCCCCAGGGCGGCTCCGTCCGGCTGGCCGGGGTACAGGCCGCCTGCCAGCAGAGCCAGGGAAAAAAGGAGCGACGCGGCGAGGAGCGCGGGAGGGGGCTGTTCGCCGGCCTTGCGACCTGCCAACAGGGGGAGCAGACCTGCCAGCAGGGAGAGGAGGCCCAACGAGAGCAGGGACCACCTCAGTCCGAAAAGGGGCAGGAGGACCACGACCGCCATGACGGAGCCGACAACCGACCCGAGCGTGTTCAGGCCGTAGAGCAGCCCGAGTCTTCTGGCGAGCGGCCCCGGCGATGCCTGAAACCAGCGAGTCACGGCGGGGAAGATGGCTCCCGACAGGAGAGTCGCTGGCAGGAACGTCAATGCCGCGAGGGAGGTGGCGGCGAGGAGGAAGTCGAGCATGGAGGCGCCGGGGCTCAGCAGGCCGAGATTCCGGGGACCCTGGAGCGGGTCGCCCGGACCCACCTTCATGCGCAGGAGGAGAAGGCCGAGACCGATTGCTCCAGCGAGCAGGAAGCAGCAGTGCGCGAGTGCGGAGAGCGGCCGCTTCCTCGCGGCCAGGAAGCCCCCGCCGAGCAGACCGCCTCCGGCGATTCCCAGCAGGAAGATCGCCAGCACCGAGGCGAAGGCGTAGACCGATCCGCCGAGCAGCGAGATCAGTAGCCGGTTCCCCAGGATCTGCAGCGCGACGGTCACGCAGCCGATGAGGGCCGCCATCGAGAAGAGCGCGGCGCCATGGGGGGTGCCGGAAGCAGGCTCCCTGGAGGGCGGCCGGGTCGCAGCCGCCGGCGCGCCGCGGCTTCGCCAAGCGAGCAACAGCGCCGCGCACGCCAGCAATAGGTTCAGCCCGGCCGCGAGGCGGGTGGTGCCCGCCAGCCCGAGTGCCGGGAGGAACTGGTAGGCGCACAGCAAGGTCCCCAGCTCGGCGCCGCCGGTATTCCACCCGTAGAGCTGGCCGATGCGGCCGGCCACGTTCTCGCGGTCGGCGGCCAGAGCACGCCCGAGAACCGGGAAAGTGGCGCCCATCAGCATGGTGGGGACGACCAGGATCAGGAACGACAGCAAGAAGGTCTGCCAGGGGAACGACCCGCCCCCGGCCGGAGGTGACAGATGCTCTCCCGCCAGCCGGA
>JAZDLC010000111.1:0-7472 GCA_043802345.1 Planctomycetota bacterium
CAGGGGCGGCGAGGGCCGGCCAAAACGGGGAGCTATTCCTGCGTCGGCCCTTACTGGAGTTCGATCTCTCCCAGCCCCACGCCCCGCTTCCCTTCCTTGGCGGCGCTCGTCTCCAACACCAGGAAGGCCAGGCGCCTGATCTGGGTCTTCTTCGGAAAACGGAACTCTGTCTTGCGCTGATCGTCCGGCGACATCTCGATTACAAACGTGGTCTTCCGGTTCACCTCGACGCTGATCTTCGTGATCCGGCCGGTCCGCTCCTTGTCGCTGGTCACCGCATGGGAAAGCAGCAAGGCCTCCGCCTTGACCGGCTCTTCGAAGTCCAGAACCAGTGACGGTTTCGGGTCGTCGTCCCGGCTGCACCAGGCCCGGCTCTGCAGGTTGTCCACGGCCTGCGATGCGGCCCACCCGTCATGCAGCTCGGTGGATGCCAGGGCCCGCACCCTGACCTGGGCCAGCAGGTTCCGTCCCGCGTCGCCCGCATACCGAAACAGCATCGGGTCGGGCGCGGCGACGATGCGGACCTTCAGGGGGGCCGAGTCGAGAGTCACTTCTTCCGCGACTCCTCCGTCCGATTCGGGCGGGGTGACAACGGTGACCCTTGAATAGACCCAGTAGGTGCCGGGACGCTTGAAGGTGAACTGGGCCGGGTAGCGCTCGCTCCCCGAGGGCTTGCGCCCATCCGCCTCGACGCGGGCGATCACGAGGTCCTCGTCCGTTTCCCTCTCACCGAAGGCGCGATACTCCACCTGCTTGACGCGCGGCCCCTGGTCCTGCTCTCCGAACCAGGTCAGCTCCCGCAGCACCCGATCACCAAACGACGAGATCCAGAGCGCCAGCGGGGAGTCGCCCGCCGCCCTCATGGAAACATCTTGCTTGGGGCTGTCCTCTCCGTAGCTCTCCTGGCCCACCGCCACGGTCACGCCGCTGGAAACAGCCGTCGCCCGGCTGAGAAAGAGCAACGCGAAGCAGCTATTGGGTTGTTCCTCGCCGTAGGCGGTCGACCAGGAACCGTTTCCATTCTGATCCTCCAGGAGGTAGCGCGCTCCCTCCCGATACCAGTTGTGCTCCCCGATCCGCTCCACCCCCAACAGCCCTCCGACCCTCTCCATCCCATACAGATAGTAGTGCAGCCAGCGTTCGTTCGGAGTGCCGGCGGGATCCGGGTTCGTGCGCGCGTCGAACTTCTCGGCCAGCCAGGCCATGCCACGCGTCTTCCCCGTCTCGATGTCACCGCGCTTGCGGCTCAACTGATCCCCGCAGATCGCCAGGATCGAGATCCCCGCCGCAGTCATGCTCCCGGTCGGGTTTCCATCAGGCCTGTAGCTGAAGCCGGCCGGGGCGTACGGGTTGCGGACATCCTCCTGCTGCTTCAGTGCCTGATCCGCCATGCGGCTCCAGACCTTCTCCGGAATCTTGTGCCCGGCGAGGGCGCCCGCGCGCAGGGCGAGGGCCGCATACTGCGTGTTCGAAAGATCGACGGCGATCCCCGGGTAGGCGAAGCCGCCCTGCTGCCAGGAACAAAGTTCCAGCAGCATCTCGGCGATCAGGGGCCGATCCTTTTCGTCTCCCAGAGCGCACAGGGCGAGGATGTGGCAGGAGATGGAGTAGGTTTTCGACGAGTGGTTGGTCCGCAGGAACTCGACGCCTCGCCGGACGGAGGCGTGATCCTTCCGCACTCCGGACTTGAGCAGCGTGTAGACCGCCAGGGCTGTCTGTCCGGTCCGATACCCTCCCTGCTCATGGCTCCAGGAACCGTCCAGTTCCTGGTGATCCAACAGGTAGTCGACGCCGTCCGCGATCGCGGCATTGATCCTCTGCTGGACCTCCGCCCACGCCTCCTCTTCTTCCGCTCCGGGAGCCTTCACGGGGCGGGGTGAATCGGTGACCGAAATCCGAAAGCGCCCCAGCGTATGCTCGCTCCCGTAGTTGAAGTCGAGCCGGAATCGCAACTTCGTGCCGGACTTGTAGTCGATGTCCTCGACGGTCTCGACGCAGGCCACGTGCGCAGTGGTCATCCTGGGAAAGATCGACCAGCCGGTATTCCGGCGACCGTCCACCAGTTCGCGCACATGCCTGCCATCCTGCGAGAAGTTGGCGGTCGGATTGCAGAGGTCGACGGGGCGGTACTTCCGGCCATGCTTGGCCGCCGCCTCGACGGTGAGGAGCGAGATCACGAAGTTGCCGTTGCCGGCCCGTCCGCAACCGCCCGTCGGCATGCTCTTGTGCGGCAGCGCCTCGATCTTGAAGCCGGTGATCGGCTGCAGCTCGGTCAGAGCATCGAACAGGTAGACATCCTTGGCCGGTGAAGGCCCGGAAACGAGGTAGGAGCCGTCGGACAGGCGCTCGAACGCTGCTCCTTCCTCGGAGATGATCTGCGTCGCCTCCAGAATCGTCCAGCGAGGAGCGGCCTGGCGGGTGGCGCCGGTCAGCGGCGAGTGCAAGAGCAGAGCAGAGGAGAGTGCGGCGAGGGCGGTTTCGAGTCGGCGCATTGGAGCCCGGGAGAATACCAGATGGTTCCACCTCCTACCAGCACCGGCTCGACCTGTCCTGCCCGGCCAGGATACGGTAGCCGGCGCTTGTCTCATCTGGAGCCGAGGTCGGGACCGGCCCGCGGCTGGCGGTCCTGCTTCAGATGCACGAAGCGGGTCTCGCGCCCCCTGACCACCAGCAGCACCAGCTCCGATTCCCGGTCGTTCGTCGCCTGGTCCAGGCGCTGGCAGAGGGCCTTGCCACCCGCTATGGGAGCGCCGTTCACCTCGGTGACGATGTCGCCCACCTGTAGACCTCCCAGGCCGCCGATACCGGTTCTGTTGACCCTGGTGAGGAGGGCCCCGTCGAATCCGGAAGACAGGTGCTGGTCCGCCCGGTCAGCGACCACCAGGTCCCGGGCGCCGATACCAAAAACGGTGGAGTCCGACCTTTCCGCCTCGTCGGGGGAGAGCGGTACGGCGGAAAGCGGCGCTGCGAGCGGCAGTTCCTCCCCGTTCCGCAACACGGAAAGCAGCAGCCGCTCGCCGGGAGCGGTCCGGGCGACAGACTCCCGAAGGAACTGCTCCTCCCGGTTTGAACCCTGCTCGAACAGCTTCCCGCCCACTTTGTGCACCAGATCGCCCACCCTCAGCCCGCAGAGGTCCGCCGGTGAGCCGGGGAGCACGCGGGTGACCAACACGCCCCTCAGATCCTCGGAGAGGCCAAGCGCCCGGGAGATCTCCGGCAGGAGAGGCTGGGTCTGAACCCCCAGCCAGGCGGGGCGGGTCTGATCCTCGGCCGGCCCGGACGCCGGAGGATTCTCGAGCGCCTGCCGCAGGCGGCTCACCGGCACGAGGACCACCTCCCGGCCGTCGTCGGCGGAGCCGAAAACCGACGCGAAGATGCTCTTTCCGGCCGGCGGGCCGGAACGGAACCGCATCCAGCCGACCATGCCGACCACTCGTCCGTCCATCGTGGCCACCGGCCCTCCCAGGTAGTCGGAGACGGCGAAAGTCGTCAGATAGCAGCGGGCTGGTTCCTTGACGGCGCCCGACACCAGGAACGCGTCAAGGTAGGCAACCCGGCCAAAGTTCGGCCCGGAGAGCTTCGCGGAGGCGATGAACTCCCCCACCCGCAGCTCGTCGGAGTCGTCGAACTCGATCGGCCGTGCGTCGAACTCCGGATCGTCGACCTGGAAGAAGGCTGTCTCGCTTTCCCGGTCCGGTCCGAGATACGACGCCTCGAAGCGGCGGGCGCCCTCCAGGTAGATGGTGACGGAGGCGACCCGCGACTCACCCGTGCCGGCCCCCTCCACCACGCTCCAGGGACCCAGGATCAGGCCGTCGGCGGAGACGACCATGCCGACCGATTCCCTCTCCGTGTCGAGCGAAGCTCCCGAGGGAAGCTCGTCGCGCACGACGGTCCCGATCTGAACGATCGAGTGCCTGAGCCGGTCGTGAATCGCCCCCAGCAGGGTCGCATCCTCGTTCATGTCCCGAGCGAGGGCGGGAGAGGCCACCGCGAGGAGAACGCAGATTGTCAGGGCCCGGATCATGGTTCACCTCCGTCATCGCCGCCAGGTTCTTCGCCGACCGGCATGGCCATCAGGTAGGTGGCGTGGCCACGAATCACCCGGAGCAGCACCGCCTCGAGGCCCGCAGCCCGGGCCTCGAGGAGCCTGCCCTCGACATCGTCCGGAGCGGCCAACTTCTCCCCGTCGACCGCCACGAGCACGTCATCAGCGAGGAGCGAAGGACGGGTTCGGCCCGCGAGGCCGCCCTTGCGCACGCCGGTGACCAGCACCCCAACTGCGTCCGGAAGGTACCGGTCCCGGCGCTCGTCGGCGGAGAGGCCCCGTACGGTCAGCCCCCACTCAGGGAGTTCGAGGTCCTCCTCCGCGGGAGGTTCCCACCGCTCCGTCGTCAGGGAGAAGGCAATCTGTTCTCCGTGCCTGCGCACGACCGCCTCCACCCGCTTCCCCACCGGGACGGCCGCCATCCGCCGCTGAACCAGCGGCAGGTCCTCGTCAAACTGGGCCGCCAGCGGCTGGCCGTCGTAGCTGATCAGCAGATCCCCCACTCGCAGGCCGCATTCGTACGCCGGTGAGTCGCTCGCCACGGAAGAGATCAGGACGCCGCCTCCGCCGCCCAGGATGTTGCTCATTTCCTCGAGCGACTGGCAGCTCACGCCGATTTCCGACCGGATCACGCGGCCCGTCTCGAGCAGCGCGGCGAGCACCTCCTGCACCACGTCGCCCGGAATGGCGAACCCCAGATTCTCGGCGCCGCGGTAACCCCGCGTGTTGATGCCGATCACCCGCCCGCTCAGGTCGACCAACGGCCCCCCGCTGTTCCCCGGGTTGATGGCTGCGTCGGTCTGGATCCAGGTGTTGAAGAGGCCGGTGGGAACATGTCCCGAAACCGTCATCGGCGGAAGGTAGCGGTCGCGGCAGGAAACAACGCCGAGCGAGAGAGAGCGGGTCAGGCCGAGGGGAGAGCCCATGGTCATGACGAAGTCGCCGACCTCCAGGCCGTCCATGTCGCCGAACTCCGCGCAATTGATCCGCTCCAGGTTCAGTTCGTCGAGACGCAGCCGGATCAGCGCCAGGTCGGTCGCCGCGTCCGCCCCGACCAGATCGGCGCCGAGCCGGCGCCGGTCGGCCAGGGTGCAGATCATTCGCTTCGCGATCCCGGCCACATGGAAGTTCGTGATCACCAGGCCGTCACTGGAGACGATCACGCCGCTGCCGGTCAGCATGGTCTCGGTCTTCTTGCCGCCCCGGGAGAGATCGAGCACCGGCCGGATGTGGACCAGGGTCGGGAAGACACGATCCCTGGCGGCCCGCAGGGCATCCCTCAGCTCCTGCTGCCTCGGCACCTGTTGGGCCTCGAGCGTCGTCAGAAATGACACGAGCGACAGAAGCAGCAGACTCCAGATTCGCGCGGGACTACCCATGCCGTGTGCACTCCAGGTGGGAACAGAATGCATCCATCGGCATTTTGCGGGGCGCGGCCAAAACGCTTTCGCTTACTGTTCTGCTCTCGCGGACGCTCTCTGGAGGAAAAGACCCCATGAAGATGCCGGCGCTTCACTGGCAGATCCTGATCGGAATGGGCCTCGGCGCGGGAGTCGGCCTGCCGCTCAACCTGCTGGCGGAAAACGGCCTGATCGACCCGGAGATCCCGCGGACTCTCGCCTTCTACGGCAAGTCGGTCGGCGACCTGTTCCTGCGCCTCCTCTCCATGATCGTAGGGCCGCTGATCCTGACGTCACTCGTCACGGGCGTGGCCGGGACAGGCAACCTGAAGGGTCTGGGGCGCCTGTCGGGCTGGACCTTCGCCTACTACATCACCACCAGCCTGCTCGCGATCATCGTCGGCATGGTGATGGTCAACATCATTCAGCCGGGCGCGGGAGCCGACTTCGCATCGCTCCAGCAGGCCGCCGCCGCCGAGCAGGGGGAGGTCATCACTCCGGAGATCCTCGAACAGGGAACGAGCGTGGGCGTGACGCTCTGGAATCAACTGCTGAACATGGTGCCGAAGAACCCGCTTGCCGCCATGGCGGACCCGGGAAACCGCTCGATCCTGAGCGTGATCTTCTTCGCCATCCTGCTCGGCATCTTCATCGTCCGACTCGGCGGCAAGCAGGGAAAGATGCTCGGCGATCTGTTCGCCGCCGGCTTCGAGGTCATGATGAGGATGACCATGTTCATCATCCGGCTGGCGCCGGTCGGCGTGCTCGGATTCATGCTGTACGCCGCCGCCGGCAAGGGGCTGCATGTCTTCTCCACTCTTGGCTGGTACATGGTGACGGTTCTGCTCGGACTCGCCTTCCATGCCTGCATCACCCTGCCGCTGATCCTGATGTTGCTGGGCCGGCAGAGCCCCATCCAGTTCTTCAAGGCGATGTCACCGGCGCTCCTGACCGCCTTCTCCACCGCCAGCAGCAGCGGCACCCTGCCGCTCACCATCACCTGCGCGGAGAAGAGGGCCGGCATTCCGAACCGGGTCTCGTCCTTCGTCCTGCCGCTCGGCGCGACCATCAACATGGACGGCACCGCGCTCTACGAGGCGGTGGCGGTCCTCTTCATCGCCCAGGCGGTCGGCAACGACCTCGGCGCCGCGCAGCAGATCATCGTCGCCTTCACCGCGCTGCTCGCCAGTATCGGCGCCGCCGGCATCCCCCACGCCGGCACCGTCATGATGGTCGTGGTCTTGAACGCCGTCGGCCTCCCGGTCGAGCATGTCGGCCTGATCCTCGCCGTCGACCGCATCCTCGACATGTGCCGCACCTCGATCAACGTCTGGAGCGACTCGATCGCCACCGCGGTCGTCGCCCGGTGGACGGCGCTCGGTGAGGATCTGGCCGGGGAGCGACGGAGGGGAGTTCACCATGAAGAGCATGAAGGGCATGAAGAGGACGTTCGGGAAGACAAGAGATAACTCTCGCAGAGGCGCAGAGATCGCAAAGAAGGGAAGGGAATGACAGAGGCGGGGAAGTGGCGGGGGCTGGCCGCCTGATCCAGTCTTTCCTTGGCGATCTTGGCGGCTTGGCGAGAGGAAATCCAGATTCACCAGAAGGAGAGAATGAACCCGTAACCGTGCGGCCTCTTGGCCCGTCCTCCCCCCTGGAGGATCGGTTGGCAATGTCGAACAACCCGCATGATCATCTGGCCAAGGCGGTCTTCTCGAGACCCGAAGAGGCCAGGAGCCTGTTCCGGGCCTTCCTTCCGGAGAGTCAGCAGCAGGCGATCGATCTGGACAGCCTGGAGGTCGTGCAGGGCAGCTTCGTCGATGACCAGTTGAGGGAGCGGCACACCGACCTCCTGTTCTCGGTCAAAGCGCGCGGGGCGCCGACCCTGGTCTATCTCCTGTTCGAGCACAAGAGCAGCCAGGACCGCTGGCTGGTGCTCCAGCTCCTGATCTACGTCACGCGGATCTGGGCCTGGTATCGCAAGAACAACGGAGACGACTGCCGCCTGCCGATGATCTTGCCCA
>JAZDLC010000112.1:0-12693 GCA_043802345.1 Planctomycetota bacterium
GATCCAGACCTCCGGCGACGAGAAGGTCGGTGTCGACATCGTGCGCCGGGCCATCGAACTTCCGCTCAAGACGATCGCCCAGAATGCCGGCGTGGACGGCTCGATCGTGGTCGACAAGGTCAAGGGCCTCAAGCAGAACGAAGGTTTTGACGCGGCCACTCTCGAGTACTGCGATCTGGTGCAGAGGGGGATCATCGACCCGACCAAGGTCACCCGGATCGCGCTGCAGAACGCCGCTTCCATCGCCGGGCTGCTCCTCACCACCGACGCTCTCGTGTCCGAGATCCCGGAGGACAAGGAGAAGTCCTCGGCTCCGCACATGCCTTCGTACTAGAAGACTGAGCTAGAACACCGGCAGGGGCGGGAGACGTACATCGTCTTCCGCTCCTGTTGTTGCAGTAGAAAAGGGGACAGGCGCATTTGCTGCCGTCGGGCGGCTGCGTGAGAATTCACACCCGGTGTGTCAATAAGCGCGCCTGTCCCCTTTTCCTCGCAGTAGTCTGCGATCAGGGAACCTGAAAGAGGTCCACGATGCAGACGTTCCTGATGTGGAGATGCGGCGACGACGCGGACCCAGGAGAGGCCGAGGTGCGGCGCGTTGTCGACTGGCTGGAGCGATACTGCCGCGGCCTCTTCGCCGAGTCTCCCCAGGCCACGACCCTCCGCCAGGCGGGGTATGCCATCGTCTACATCGAACTCCCGGTCAAGGGATGGATCCCGAAGTATCACCAGCAGGACGAGACGACCTGGGCCTTCAGTCTTGACTATCCCGTCGACGCGGACGTGGTCCTGGAGAGGTCCGGAGAGGCGATGGCGGACCGCTCTTCCTGCCTGCCGCAACTCGGTCGAGCCCTGAACACCGACGCCGCATCCATCCTCGAGGAACTGTCTCCGCCGTTCACGCTGATCTGGGGTGGGAAAGACGGGCGGGAAATCTTCGTGCAGAACGACGGACTCGGCTTCAGCCAGATCCTCGAGTATTCAGCCGGCGCGCGGTGGGCGTTGACCAACCGGCCGTACGCGCTCAAGGCATTGGGAATCAAGCTGGTCCCGTCGCAGGTCGAGTGGGCGACGCGGGCCGTACTCGGCTGGTTTCCGAAGGAACAGACCGGATTTCGCGGCCTGAGCTATCTCTGGCCCGGAACCACTCTCAGGCTCGACGAGAGCGGGGTCGAGCGGACGCGACACGATGTGATCCGGAGGTGGTTGGCCCGCGAGGAGATGGCGATCGACGATTGCCTCGAGATGGCCGCCACGTCGGTTCGGCGGTTCCTCGAGTCGGCTTCCCGTCACTGGTCGAAGGCAACCGCCGGCCTCACGGGCGGCATGCCGTCGTGGCGACGATTCTCGCCGCCGGCATACCCATCCAGAGGGTGCGGACGCACGACTCCCCGAGCAGTCCGGAAATGATCATCGCGCGTCGCCTCGCGAAGATCGCCGGCGTGCCCCACCTGGCACAGAAGGAGAGGGCGCTGCCGCCGTCGGATCCCTCGGCCCTGCGCGCGCGGATCGAGCTGGCGACGATCACCAGTCCGAGCCTTCGCCGCTATCGCGATCCGTACGCGAAACGGTACGCGTTTGACAACGTCCGCTACTGGCAGTCGCTCGGCCGGAGCCTGATGGATGAGGCCATCGAACGCGGAGAGCTCGTCAACCAGATCTTCGACGTGGACAAGGTGCGCAAGAAGCTGCCGGAAGAGCCGGACATCCTCGCGGTCCTCTACCTGCTCGAGCGGATACTGTGACGAGTCGGGCCGTCGCTCCCCAGACCATCAGGGGATTGACGCGTACTGTCACGGCATCGCACGAGTGGAGCCTTGACTCGTCAGGTCCGCAACCAGCGAACCGCCTTGCCACGGCCTTCGCGGGTGATCAGCCCAAGCGACTCCAGATGGCGCAGATCCTCCAACGCCGTGCGATGGGCAATGCGCACCGCCTCGGCGTGCTCCGCCGTGCGAATGCAACTTCCCTGCCGCGGCCACCCAGCGACAGCTCCCCGGGTCAGCCCTTCCTCGGCGACTCCGCTTCCAGATCCGCCTTCATCATCCGCTCCACCAGCTCCTCGAAGCCGATCCGCGGGCGCCAGCCCAGGACCTCGCTGGCCTTGCTCGCGTCGCCGACGAGCGACTCCACCTCCGCCGGGCGATAGTAGCGCGAGTCGACGTCGAACAGGATCCTGCCCGTTCCGCGGTCTCTCCCGACCTCCTCTTCGCCGCTCCCTTCCCAGTCAACGTCGAATCCGGCGACCTCGGCCGCGAGTTGCGCAAACTGGCGCACGCTGTGGCTCTCTCCGGTGGCGACCACGTAGTCGTCCGGACGCTCCTGCTGGAGCATTTTCCAGATCGCCTCCACGAAATCCTCCGCCGCGCCCCAGTCCCTCTCCGCGTCCAGATTGCCGAGTGAGACCCGCTCATCCGCTCCGGCGTGGACCCTCGCCAGGCCGAGGGTGATCTTCCTGGTGACGAAGTTCTCGCCCCGGCGAGGCGACTCGTGATTGAACAGGATGCCGTTGCTGGCGTGCATGCCGTACGCCTCGCGGTAGTTGCGAACGATCCAGTAGCCGTACATCTTGGCCACCGCGTAGGGAGAGCGCGGATGGAACGGGGTGCTCTCGGTCTGCGGCACCTCCTCCGCCTGGCCGAACATCTCCGAGGTCGAAGCCTGGTAGAAGCGGGTCTCGAGCTTCAGGGAGCGGATCCCCTCCATCAGCCGCAGCACGCCGGTCGCGTTCACGTCGCTGGTGTACTCCGGCTGCTGGAACGAGACGCCCACGTGCGACTGCGCCGCCAGGTTGTAGACCTCGTCCGGACGCACCAGGGTCAGGATTCGATTCAGGCTGCTGGAGTCCCCCATGTCGCCGTACTGAAGCTCGAACACCTTCCCCTGCCGGCGCGCCCCGGCGCGCGCCCGGTCGATCCGGCTGCGGCTCAGGAGCGAAGTCCGCCGGGCGACGCCGTGCACGTCGTACCCCGCATCAAGCAGGAACTCCGCCAGGTAGGAGCCATCCTGCCCGGTCACTCCGGTGATCAACGCCTTCTTCCGGCTCACTCGAATGCTCTCATTTCAATCGGATCTCCGCCACCATCGCGCCGAGCTCACGTGTATCCGGTCCCATGCCGCAATCACACGGGCGAAAGGTATCGCAGTCAAGCCGCATCTCATGGGTGACTCCCGCGGGAAGCGGCTCCTCGAACTCGTACGCGATTCTGGTGAGGACACCGCCCTCGAGGTGTCTCGACCCCACCTCTCCCCGGTCGGTGGAAAGCACGAGATCGATCGGCTTCGGGCCGGAGGCGACCAGCATCTCGAGTGTCCCTACCGGCTTGTCCGCCTTCAGGTAGGCCCAGGCTCGCTGCTTGGTCCAGCGGACCGTCACCTCGAGATCGGGCCTCGGTTCGGTTCCGTACCATCCGGGGCCGAGCGACCTGCCATCGGTCTCTCCCATGACCAACCGGTCGTTCGCACGGGCGGAAAAGCGGTCGTTGATCGCCTCGAGATCTCCAATGAAGGTCGGCTCACCGACCCAGTCCGAGAGCAGGTGGAAAAGCCGGGTGTCCGCAACGGTGCGGAGGCGCTGCGTCTGCGCCCGCTGCCGCCAGATGGTCCGGAAGTTCTCCCGGTTCCAACGCCAGGCGCCCCTGATGGCCCCTTCGACCATGCGGAAGTAGTCAGGATTCTCGCCCCTCTTCATCGCGTCCCGGATCTGCTTGAAACGCACCCGGTCGTATCTTCGAGCGCCCAGCAGGGCCCGTAAGAGCGAGCCGAGGGAGTAGTTCTTGACCAGGGTCAACAGGCGGTTCCGCTCGCACAGAACCCTCCGTCGTTCGGTCTTCCGCGAGAATCCGGCGTCGCTCCGCTCCGCCTGTTCCCCCTCCGAGAGATCACCGTGCCAGTCGTGGTGGACTACGGCCAGCGGCGCGTACAGGACCTTCCAGCCGGAGAGCCAGGCGCGCCAGCTCAGGTCTACGTCCTCGAAGTACATGAAGAACAGATCGTCGAACCCTCCGAACTCCCGCAAGGCGGCGTTCCGGATCAGCACCGCGCCGCCGGAGGCGCCGAACACCTCCTCCGGGACCGGAGATGGATCCTCGTCCTTGGCGCCGATCTGACGATCGACCGGAAACCCGATCCGGTTCATGGCGATGCCGGTGGAGTTGAAGATCGTCGGACAGCGGAGCATCATCATCTTCGAGCCGACCAGGGCGACCTGCGGGTCCTTCACGGCAGGCCGCACCAATTCCGTGAGCCAGTCCCGGCGCGGGATGGCGTCCTGGTTCAGCAACGCCACGAAACCTGCCTGGCTCTCCTTGAAGCCGAGGTTGTTGCCGCCGGCAAAGCCGAGGTTCTCCTTCGACTCGATCAACTCAACGTCCGGGAACCGCTCGCGAATGAACTCGGCGGTGCCATCCTCCGAGGCGTTGTCGACCACCTTCACCTGGAACTTCGGATAGTCCTGGGCCAGTGCGGCCTCAAGGGCGGGAGCGATGATCTTCCGGCTGTTGTAGCTGACAACCAGGATCTCCACTCGAGGAGTCTCCATCACCGAACCTCTGTGCCGGGACGGGCTTCCCACGAGAAGCCCCGCGGCTGTCTCCAGGAGCAGCTCAGTCAGGAAATCCAGATCTTCGTCCCCCTGCACCCTCATCAGACCGCGGCTTCTATCATGCAGCGCGCCCGCCACGGACTTGACTCCGGACCCGAGAATCAGCTCCGACTCGAGATCCTGGAGATCGTCGTCCAGGAGCAGGAGCAAGCCCGGCAATTCGGAGATGTAGCGCACCTGGTGCGCGCAGTGGGCACTGTTCACCACCACGTAGATTGGAAGTTCCACGTCTCCCGTAGCGACACGATGAGACAGGTCCGCGCACGGCTCCACGACGAGACGATCCCCGAACTCAGCCGCGACGTGGGCCGGGTCGCGCACAAAGGAGCGGACCTCCGCCTGCTCGCTCAGTTTCCAGAGGAGCCCCGCGATCCACGCGCTGTTCCGGAACAGGAGCGGCGGAAGGGGCGAGACGAACCCGAGCTTCATGACCCGGTCCACGGCCATGCACGGGCCCTCCTGGAAACGGTACTCAGGATGCTACCGTCACGGGAGCGTCCAGTACAGGAGTGCGGACGTCTTCGTTCCTGTGAGAACTTAAGGCTGGTAGATCTCCGCGGAGGAGAGCGCGACGTTGGAGACCCCGCCGCCTCCGGCGATCAGGCCGATCGTGCCGTCCGAGAGGAGCAGCGCTCCCTGGCCGGAGCGGCTGGTGGTCATGTTGCCGGCGGAGGCCCAGCTTCCGGCCCCCGAGGGCGGAGCCGGGGTGTACAGCTCACAGGAGATGATCGCGCTCGGATTCAGGAGATCGCCGTTGGCGCCTCCCGCGGCGAGGACCTGGCCGTTCTCGAGCTTCACCAGGCCCGAGATGGCCCGTGGGGTGGCCATGCCGCCGGCGGCTGAGAATCCGCTCCCGGTGAACAGGGAGCAGCTGGAGAGAATCGTCGGAGCCAGCAGGCTGCCGGAGGCGCCACCCGCCACCAGGACCCGGCCGTCATCGAGCAGAACCGATGTGTGCGCGGCCCGCTTGGTGCCCATGCCGATGGATGATCCGAACGAACCCACGGCGGGGGCGGTACCCGGCGTGTAGACCTGGGCCGTATTCGAGAGATCGGGGATCTTGATAAAGATGACGTAGTAGGTAATGCCCCCGGTCACCAGCACGTTTCCGTTCGACAGAACCGTGGCGTCGTGGAACGTCTTCGGCTCGGACATGTTGGGTCCGGAGGCGAACGACATGGTGCCTGGATTGAAGATCTCGGTACTTCTCTCCGCGCTGGTAGCGAACGATGTGTCGGTGGAAAGGTCGGAGGAACCGCCCGTGATCAGGACCCGACCGTCGGGCAGCAGCGTGGAAGTGTGCGCCGCCCGTGCGATCTGCATGTTTGCGGTGAACGTGGAGGTTCCCGTGACCGGATCGTAGACCTCGGCCGAAGCCAGCGGCACGCTTCCGGCATCGACTCCGCCCGTGATCAGCACGCGGCCGTCGAGCAACTTCGTCGCCTTGTGAAGGGCCCGGGCGGAATTCATCGCCGGCATGCTCGCGAACGCCTCGAGATTCGGGCGGTAGAGCTCCACCGAACTCAGGCCGGTAGCCGAGGTAATCGAACCAGTACCGCCGCCAGCGATCAGGACGGTGCCGTCGTCAAGTTCCGTATTGGTCGCGAACGCCCGGGCCTGGGCCAGGCCGCCCCCGATGGTCGCCGTGTAGTCCCCGGGCGTGTCGAAGGTGAGACGCCAAGGGTTCGACTTCTCCGTGGCCTTGTTGCCGATCACCCGCAGGAGCTGGAAATTCAGATTGGCCCCGTCGAGGGGGGGATTGTTCGGCACCGGGATCGGCAGCGTCAACTGTCCGCTGGTGGGCAGGTAGCCGAAGAAGCCGGGAAGTGCCAGGCAGGTGTTGAGAAGCTCCAGGCCGACATCGATCGAGCCGACCGGTTGGCCGGGGAAGGGCGTGGGCGCGTACACGAATGACATGAGCAGCAGGTAGCGGGTGGAGGGCGGGCCGGAAAGGTTCAGTTCGACAGTCTGCCCGAGGCCACCACCGTGAATATCGAGATACATCGATTGCGCGTCGGACGCAGGCGCTGCCAGGGCGACGGCGGCTAGAACCAGAGCGGAGAGCGAACGCGGCAGCATCATGGAACCTCCTCCAGAGATGGGGCGGCGCGGACCCGCGCCGGGCAGAAGCCGAAAACGACCCCCCAGTTGTAACACGGGACAGCCTCCGCCGCAAACCGTGAGAGGGAAAGGAAAAAGGGTGAACGGAGGCATTCACGCCCGCTCACCCTCTCTCTGCGTCTACCCTCTTTGGGCCAGGTAGGTGATCCGTCAGAACATGCGGACGCCCTCCTTCTGCATCTGACGCTTCAGGCTCCTGACCTCTTCCCTCAGCTCGCGCAGTTCGGAACGGAGGTCACGGATCAGGTCGATCATCTCATCCGCTACCTCTCCCCGCTCCTCCTCGGCGTCCTCCACCTCTTCGGAGAAGAGATCAAGGATCTCCGCATGACCTTCCATCACCTCGTCCAGATCCTCCACCCCTTCCGGGAGCATGAACGCTTCGATGTCGCCCAGTTCCAGATCCTCGAGGGCCTCCAGCCCGCTCAGGTCCAGGTCGATGTCCAGGTCCTCCAGGCCCTCAAGGCCCTTCAACTTCCCCAGTACTTTCAGTCCTTCAAGCCCCTTGAGACCGTGAAGCTCACGCAGGCCTTCCAGCCCCTGAACCTTGTACGCGCCCTTCAGTCCCTTCAGTTTCTTCAGACCCTCCAGACCCTTGAGGCCCTTCAGTCCCCTGAGATCCTTGAGTTCCTTCAATTCCAGCAGGCCGTCCAGGTCCTCGAGACCCTCGACGTGGATTGTGTCGCCGCCCTTGCCGAGCACCTGGAAGGCGTGACCGACGCCGGGAACGCTCCAGACAAAGGAGTTCTCCTCGTCGCAGTCCTCGTCGCAGTCCTCGCCGCACTCGTGGGCCTGGAAGCCATGGCCGGCGCCGGCGAATTGGTAGACGACCGAGTCTTCCTCGTCGCAGCCGTCGCAGCCGTCGCAGTCTTCGTCGCAGTCTTCGTCGCAGTCATCGCAGTCGCGATCGCAATCGCCGTCATCGTCACTGATGATATACTCATCACATTGATCACCTCCGGTGACGAGCATGTAGCGCCCGCCGTCGACCTTCATGGTCTTGACGCGGCTCTTGCCGCCGCGCGGAATCTGGATCGCCTTGCCGTTGACGATGATCTTCCCGCCGTCAATCGTCATGGTCCTGGCGCCACTCTTGCCGGCGTGCGGAATCTGGATCACCTTGCCGTTGACGGTGATCTTTCCCGGCTTGACGACCACCTTGTGGCCGCCGCTCGTCACGACATAGCATTCAGTCCCATCCGCGTCCCTGGTCACGCAAGCCGTGGAGCTGCAGGTCTTGCCTTCGCACGACTTCTGGGTCTGGACCACGGCTGGATTGCTCTTCAGCCGGATCACCTTCTCTCCGTCGGGGGAGATTGCCGCCGAAGCGGCCGCCACACCGAGGCCGGCCACCAGGACCGTCGACAGTCCAAACATATTCATCATCTTGAGACACTCCTCGGATCCGATGTACCTTGCATCCGCCACGACGAGTCGGACCCGACCTCCCGCAGCATTCTGGTTTTCCAAGCCGCCAGCAACTGGCGGCGTTGATTCAGCGATTCGACCTGGCGCTCGAGCCGGGCCAGTGTGTTGCGGACCTCAGGTGAGACCGCGACCGTGGCGACTCCCAGGCGGAGCCCAGTCAATTCCTCCTGGAGAAGATCGATCTCCTCTCCCAGCAGATCGACCGCCTCGGCGATCAACCTGATCCTGGGGGAGACCGTCGATTTCTCCTCTTCACTGTCCACCGTGATGCCGAGGACAGGCTCCTGCGGGGCGAGGCCCTCGGCCCGAGTGGTGCGCACCGCCGGTGAGAGCAGGACCAGCAGCGGCAGCGCCAGGGCCAGACACGGCGCCAGGGCCTGCCGATGATCTTCCCAGGACAGCGCCTCCCCGTCGGCCAGGAGCCGGCGAACCCGCTGGCTCAGCGGCGACCCGGGCTCCGCCATGGCAAGCGAGGGGACGGGTCGCGTCCTGTCGGTGATCCAGCCGGCAACCTCCGCCAGGCACTCGGCCAGGGGCAGGCCGCCACCCACCTGACGAACGGCCCACGCATCGCAGCGGCACTCCACGGTCTGAAACAACTGGCGCCTTGCCATGCGGTTGAGCGGCTGCCAGAAGAAGATCATCTCCACGAACCGGCAGAGCATCAGCCGGACCGGGTCCTTGCGAACGAGGTGCGCCAGCTCATGGGCGAGCATCGCCTCGGTCTGTTCCGGGCCGAGTTCCTCGAGAGCCCGCGCGGGCAGACAGATCTCCGGCCGGAAGATCCCCATCGCCACGGGTGAGACGATCCGGTCCGACACGCTCAGTATGACCGTGCGACCCAGGCCGGCCCGCTGCTCCAGGCTTCTCAGAATGCGGAGCGACTGTCCGCCACTCAACTGGTAGCGGCGCGGCTTCCGCTGGAGCAGCGCCAGCAGGGAAAGCGGCCCCAGGATCAGGCAGAAGGCACCCGCCCACGGGAGCGCCGCGCGCCAGTTCACGGAGGAGCGGGCCGGCGTCCCCTTCTCGGCACCAACCGGAAGAGCCGGGGCGGAACTCGCCTCCCGCACCAGCGAGAGAGGGGCCGGCGGGAGTGGGATTACCCTCGGTGGTGCCGGCTCCGGAGTCTGCGCCTGCCGGGCGAGGGGGAGGCGCAGCGTGCCGCCCAGAGGTTCGAGACCGGCGCCAACCTGCACGGAGGCAGTGAGCAGCCCTCCGAACAGCGCCACTGTCCAGAGCCATTCCCGGACGGCGTTGGAGCGCAGTGTGAGGGTTCGGGTCACGGCGAGCACCACCAGGATGAGCAGACTGCTGTGCAGCAGGTAGGTGGCCATCCAGGAGAGGAGGCCGGATGCAAGCCCGCTCATCGGTCCCCTCCGGCGCATCGCCTCTGCTCGGCGATCATCTCGCGCATCCGCTGGAGGTCATCGGGGCCCAGGTCGCATTCCGTGAGCAGGTGATTCAGCAGCGCGGCCGGATCGCCCAGGAAGGCCCTTTCCACGAATTCGGAGACCAGGAAACGATGCACCTCCTCCTCGGCGTGGCAGGCCTGGTAGATGAACTGCCGCCCCTCGACTCGGTGAGAGACCAACCCCCGCTTTTCGAGCTTGGAGAGCATGGTGGCGATGGTGGTCGGCGCCAAGCCCCGCTCTTCCCGCAGCGCCTCATGAACTGCGGACACCGTGGCCTCCCCCTGGCCCCAGAGCACCCGCAGGATTGCAAGCTGCAGGCCTCCCAACTGACGAGGATCGGACATTTCGCTCTCCTGCCACCAACGACTCGGTTAGTACTACCTGAGTAGTCATCGCAGCGTTGGTGGCGATTTGATCTTTTTTTTCGCCTTCTTGGTCTCATTTCGAGACAGCCGCGGACTGGCCCATGGACTGAATTCAGGTCCGAATCCGGCCAGCTTCGGGCCCGGCCGGTCCGCATACTGAGAGGTGTGTTCAGGAAACGCCGTCACGGGACCGGATCGGAATGAAGCTGAACCAGGAGGTTTGCTACCGGGCTCTCCGCAGCAGGGATGCCCGCTTCGACGGGCGGTTCTTCACGGCGGTGAGCACGACCGGGATCTACTGCAGGCCGATCTGTCCGGCACGGACGCCGCACCGGCAGAACCTGACCTTCTACCGCACCGCCGCGGCGGCGGAGGCGGCGGGATACCGGCCGTGCCTCAGGTGCCGGCCCGAGTCGACGCCGGGCGCCCCCGACTGGATGCCGGAATGCGACATGGTGAGCCGGGCCCTGCGACGCATCCAGGTGGGCGCGCTGGACGAGGGGGGCGTCGGCGAACTGGCCGCGACTCTCGGCGTGGGCGAGCGACATCTGAGCCGCCTGTTTCGAAAACACCTGGGAGCCTCGCCGCTGGCAGTGGCCCGCTCCCGCCGCGCGCACTTCGCCCGCAAGCTGATCGGGGAAACCAGGCTGCCGATGACCCGGATCGCGTTCTCCGCGGGGTATGGAAGCGTCCGGCGCTTCAACGCCGAGGTCTTGCGAACATTCGGCAGGAGCCCCACCGCCCTGCGCAGAAGAACGAAACAAGGCGAGGAGTCCGACCCGATGCTCGGCCTGCTCCTCCCGTACCGCCCGCCATTCTCTTGGAGCGGGTTGCTCGGATTCCTGCGGCCGCGGTGTATTCCGGGCGTAGAGCAGATCGAGAATGGCCGGTACCTTCGCACCTTCCGCATCGGGGACGAGGCCGGCTGGCTCGAGATCCGGCATCGCGAGGAGCGGAACGCCGTCCTGCTGCGCGTCCCGCCGGAGCATCCCGCGCTGCTGTTCCCGATCTCGGAGAGGGTGCAGCGCCTGCTGGATCTGCGCGCCGACCCCGGAACCATTTCCGCTCACCTGCCGGATCTTCCGGTCCTTCGGGTGCCCGGCGCCTTTGACCCCTTCGAACTGGCGGTCCGGATCGTCCTGGGCCAGCAAATCTCCGTCGCCGCCGCGACCACCCTGGCCGGCCGCCTGGTGGAGCGCTTCGGGGATTTGTGCTCCTTTGATCGGCCGGCAGGCCTGGATCGGCTCTTTCCCGCCCCGGAACTGCTGGCCCGGGCCGACCTGGTTCAGATCGGCCTGCCACGAACTCGGGCAGCAGCAATCGCCGGGTTGTCGACGCAGGTCGCCGCGGGCGAACTGCGGCTCGGACCGGACTCCGACCCGGACCAGGTCCGCGCGCAGCTCAGGTCGCTCCCCGGAATCGGCGGCTGGACCGCGGAGTTCATCTGCATGCGCGCACTCTCCTTCCCCGATGCCTTCCCGGCCAGCGATCTGGGACTTTTGAAAGCGGCGGCTCCCGCAGGGACCAAGCTGACAGCCCGTCAGCTCGAACAACAGGCCGAAAGGTGGCGACCCTTCCGGGCCTACGCCGCCATGGCCCTCTGGAATCAGCTCCCAACAAATGGAGTTCCATCAGAATGAACCTCTCCTACTCGCACCTCGACACCCCCGTGGGCCGCTTGCTGCTCGTCGCCGACCGGACCGCTCTCAAGGAACTCCGTTTCCCCGGGAAGCACTCGACGATCGATCCGGACTGGATCCGCGGCAGCCCGCTGCTGCAGCGAGCGGAGGCCCAGCTCCTGGCCTACTTCAACGGAAAGCGCCAGACCTTCGACCTGCCGCTCGCTCCAGAGGGAACAGAGTTCCAGCGTCAGGTCTGGGAGGCGCTGCGCCAGATTCCGTACGGATCGACGGTTGCCTACTCGGAAATCGCGCAGGCCATCAACCGCCCCCGCGCCGTGCGCGCCGTCGGCGCCGCCAACGGCAAGAACCCACTCCCGATCGTCATCCCCTGCCACCGCGTCATCGGCAAGAGCGGCAGCCTCACCGGCTTCGGCGGCGGCCTGAAGACCAAGCAGCAGCTCCTCGACCTGGAGCAGTCACAGAAGTGACGATCCGTGTCGCACCACTGCCTTCAGCTTCTGTGCAATCTGGTGCGGCACCGGAAGAGGAGCTCCATGAGGAGCATGAAGGGCAGAACGGAGTTCGGTGAGACAGGAGATGACTCTCGCAAAGGCGCAGAGATCGCAAAGAGGGAAAGGGAATGACAGAGGCGGGGAAGTGGTGGAGACTAGCTGCCTGAGTAGGTCATTCCTTGGCGATCTTGGCGAGAGGAATTCCGGATTCACCAGAAGGAGAGAATGAACCCGTAACCGTGCGGCCTCTTGGCCCGTCCTCCCCCCTGGAGGATCGGTTGGCAATGTCGAACAACCCGCATCTGGCCAAGGCTGTCTTCTCGAGACCCGAAGAGGCCAGGAGCCTGTTCCGGGCCTTCCTTCCGGAGAGTCAGCTCCAGGCGATCGATCTGGACAGCCTGGAGATCGTGCAGGGCAGCTTCGTCGATGACCAGCTCAGGGAACGGCACACCGACCTCCTGTTCTCGGTCAAGGCGCGCGGGACGCCGGCCCTGGTCTATCTCCTGTTCGAGCACAAGAGCAGCCAGGACCGCTGGCTGGTGCTCCAGCTCCTGATCTACGTCACGCGGATCTGGGCCTGGTATCGCAAGAACAACGGAGACGACTGCCGCCTGCCGATGATCTTGCCCA
>JAZDLC010000113.1:0-11013 GCA_043802345.1 Planctomycetota bacterium
GGGCGCGACCGCGAAGAAGACCGACATCCGGGCGACCATGTAGATGCCCGCGGTGACCATGGTGGCGGCATGAATCAAGGCCGAGACCGGCGTGGGACCCGCCATGGCGTCCGGCAGCCAGACGAACAGCGGAATCTGGGCCGACTTGCCGACCGCGCCCACGAACAGCAGCAAGGCGATCCACGTCATTTCGCTGTTCCCGGAGAGGATCGAGCCGTCGGCGACCAGGTCGGAGAGCTGGCCCGTGACCTCGCTGATCTTCAGGGTATGGAACTTCTTGAAGATCATCAGCATCGCCAGCAGGAAGCCCAGGTCGCCGATGCGATTGACCACGAAGGCCTTCTGGCCCGCCTTGGCGTTGGCCATGTCCTCGAACCAGAATCCGATCAGCAGGTAGGAGCAGAGCCCCACGCCTTCCCAGCCGAGGAACAGGAGCGGCAGCGAGTCGCCGAGCACGAGCGCCAGCATCGACCCGATGAAGAGATTCAGGTAGATGAAGAAGCGGGTGAAGCCCGGGTCTCCCTTCATGTATCCCAGCGAGTAGACATGGATCAGGAAACCGACGCCGGTGACCACCAGCGTCCAGGTCAAGGAGAGCGCGTCGAGGTGCAGGCCGAACGCGACCCCGAAGTCAGCTCCCTTCATCCAGTCCGCGAGGTGGGCGGCGACAACCTCGTCGGCTCCCAGGCCCCAGCCTATCAGCAGGGCACAGATGAGCGGCACCAGGACCGCGCCGCAGGCGATCACGCCGGCCAGCGTGGGCGCGAGCACCTTGCGGAACAGGTACAGGCCCGCCACCGACGCGAACGGAGTCAGGACGATCAGTTTGAGAAGGGTCTCTTCCATTCGGAACTACCGCTCCTTAACAAGCGCGGCGTGTGCCGCGATTTCTGCCGCGTGCGTCAGCCACGTAGTTTTGTGAGTTCCCCGGCATCCACGGTCGCCTTGAGGCGGAACAGGGCAATGATGATCGCCAGGCCAACTCCCACCTCCGCCGCCGCGACCGCCACGGTCACCAGCGCGAAAGCGGAGCCGCGAGCCAGATCGAACTGGGTCGATGAGGCGACGAGCACCAGGTTGGCCGAGTTCAGCATCAGCTCTACCGACATGAACATCACCAGGATGTTCCGGCGGAGCATGAAGCCCCCCGCGCCGATGGCGAACAGGATTGCCGCTACGATGTAGTAGTCGGATACGGGAATCATGGCTGGTCCTCCAATCCACCCCGCTCGGGCGCTCCACCCTGTCCAGATGAGCGGATGCCCCTCTTCCTCGCGATGACGATGGCTCCGATCATCGCGAACAGAAGGAGCAGCGAGGCCATCTCGAAGGGGACCAGGTAGTCGGAGAACAGCACCTTGCCGATCTCGGACGCGGTGCCGGGCCTGAGCGATTCCGTTGCCGGAGCGCCGGAACCGCCGGCCACGAGAGCGACTCCCGCGAACATCAGGGCCAGGGCGAAGGCCGCCCCGAGAAGGCTGGAGAGACCCGGCACTTCGAACCGGTCCTTCTCCAGGTTGAGCAGCATGATCACGAACAGGAACAGCACCATGATCGCGCCGGCATAGACCAGGATCTGGACCGCGGTCAGGAACGTGGCGCCCATCGTGAGATACAGGCCCGCGACCGCCAGGAAGGTCCCCACCAGGGAAACGGCGCAGGTCACGGGGTTCCTGTGTACGACCACGACGATTCCCGTGGCGATCGCCATGATGGCGAAGACGAAGAAAGCGATTCTATCGTACGGAAGATCCATGGGTCAGCTCCACGCTACCACTGCGCCGGTGATCAGTACGTTGATGAGAGCAATGGGGAGCAGGACCTTCCAACCGAGCCGCATCAACTGGTCGAAGCGGAATCGTGGAAGCGTCCAGCGCACCTGGATGAACAGGAACAGGAACACCAGGGCCTTGGCGACGAAGATGGCCAGGCCGAGCAGCGTGTAGTAGAAGGTGCCGGGCGGGACGCCGATCCGGTCCATGCCGGGGAAGTGCCAGCCACCGAAGAACAGGACCACCGTCAGGCAGGAGATCCCCAGCATCCCGATGTACTCGCCCATGAAGAAGAGCGAGAACTTCGTGGAGGAATACTCGGTGTGGTAGCCGCCCACCAGTTCCGACTCCGCCTCCGGCAGGTCGAACGGGAGACGGTTGGTCTCCGCATAGCCGGCGATCAGGAAAACCAGGAACGCCACTGGCTGAGCGAAGATGTTCCAGCCAGCCCAGTTGCCCGAGGTCGCGTCAAAGCCGAAGAACTGCGTCTGGTTGGCGACGATCTCGGAGAGGTTCAGCGTGCCGGAGAGGCAGACGATCGCGAGCACCGAGATGCCCATCGCCAGCTCGTACGAGACCATCTGGGCGGAAGACCTGAGCCCTCCGAGCAGCGAGTACTTGCTGGTGGAGGACCAGCCGCCGATCGTGATGCCGTAGACCGTCAGGGAGGAGAGGGCCAGGATCAGCAACAGGCCGACCGAGGAGTCGATGACGACACCCGACATCTCCTGTCCGGCCACCTGGAACGAGGGAGCCAGCGGCATGAAGGCCATGATCAGGAACGGCGGGATGGCGGTCAGGGAAGGCGCCATCCAGAACAGTACCTTGCTGGCCTGGCCCGGCACGAAGTCCTCCTTGCAGAGAAGCTTGACCAGGTCCGCCATCGGCTGGAGCAGTCCCATCGGTCCGACGCGGTTGGGGCCGATCCGGAACTGGATGAACGCGGACAGCCTGCGCTCCAGGATGACCAGGATCGGGACGAACGTGACCGCGAATACGAAGACAAACAGCGCCTTGACGAGCGAGAGCAGCAGGAAGATCGTTGAATCGCTCAAGGTGTCAGCTCCCTCGCCGTGCCATGTCGGTCAGTTGGATGCCGTCCTTGGGAAGGGCGGCCAGCGTGAGCCCGGCAGCGCCGAATCGCTTGCCCAGGGACAGGAACGCCGCGGCGGGAGTGGCCGGCAGATCGGTCACGCCGAGCGCGGAGCCGATGCGAAGAAGCGCGGCGAACTCGCCTGGAACGGAGGGTGGCGGCGCCAGCGCCCGCCGCACCCGCTGCGTGATGCCGCCGCAGTTGGTGAACGTCCCGTCCTTCTCCGCCACCGTGAACGCCGGGAGCGCGAAGTCCGCCTCCGCTGCCGTTGTTTCCAGGATCGTCAAGGCGATCGAAAGCGGCGGGCGCTTCTTGGGCATGCCTCGCCCGTCTCCCAGCAGCACCAGGCCCGCACATTCGCCGGCGCGCGCGTTCAGTTGGTCAGGGTCCAGGCCCGCATAGCCGAGCGCCTCCAGCCCCGCGCGGTTCGCCGCCGCCTCTCCCGTGCGCAGAATGCCGTCGTCCTCTCCCTTGTCAGGGAGCGCATACACCAGGTTGACCAGGCCCTCGGACGCGCTCCCCCGGAACACCAGATCTGCCAGCAGCAGTTCCTCGTTGGTGCAGTCGGGCGAGGCGGCCACCAGCAGCTTCTGGTTCGATCCGAACAGGACCTGCAGCTTTGAAGCGATCGCATCCGCGGCCGTTGCCAGGTCCATCCGCTTGCCGCGCGCGAGCACCTTCTCCAACCGGCCCTCCGGCCGGTACCGCTTCAACAGGCCGAAGCGCCCCTCGTCACAGATGAAGTAGCCGTTGACCTGGAGGTTGGTGCGGGGCCGCACCCGATTCAGGTCGTTGTCCCGGACGTCCAGCGTGACGGAGCAGCCCCTCGAACAGCTCGGACAGACCGAGTCGGTCCCCTTGAGGTACCAGACCCGGTTCTGGAAGCGGAAGCTCTTCAGGGTCAGGGCGCCGACCGGGCAGATGTCCGCCAGGTTGCCCTGATACGGCGAGCTCACGGGATGCCCGGGGAAGATATCGATGACCGAATGCGAGCCGCGTCCGGTCACCACCAGCTCGGGCCGCTTGCAGAAGTCGTCGAGGAACCGCACGCAGCGGGTGCAGAGAATGCACCGTTCCTGATCGAGCAGGACATGCTCGCTGATATGGACGCGCTTTTGCGCCTTGCGGCGCGGGAACTCATTGCGGCCCGCGGCGGCGCCGTACTCATAGGTGTAGTCCTGGAGCCAGCATTCGCCCGCCTTGTCGCAGATCGGACAGTCCAGCGGGTGGTTCAAGAGCAGCGCCTCGAGATTGCCGGCTCTCGCCCTGGCGATCTGGGGCGACTCGGTCACCACCATCATGCCGTCCACGCAAGCCGTGTTGCAGGAGGTGACGATGCGCTTCGGGCCGGGACCATGCACCTCCACCATGCACATCCTGCAGGAAGCGGCCACGGAGAGGGCGGGGTGCCAGCAGTAGTGGGGGATGTCGAGGCCTTGGGACTTGGCCAGTTCGATGACGGTTTGCCCCGCTTCGAACTCGACCTCGGTGCCGTTGAGGGTGATCTTCGGCATTGCCGCCTTACTCCTGATTGCCCGAAGCCGCCGGGACCGCCTGCTTTGACGGTTTCGCCAGCTTCTCGAAATCGGCCCGGAAGTACTCGATTCCCAGCCGGATAGGTCCTGACAGCGCCTCCGGATAGACGCAGATGGTGCGTCCCTGGGCGCTCTCGAGCAGGGCCAGCAGAACGTCCAGATCTTCGGCCCGCGCCGAGCCGTTCAGGAAGCTGCGCACGATCTTGGTGGCCCAGGCGCACCCTTCGCGGCACGGACCGCACTGCCCGCAAGTTTCGTGTTCGAAGAACGACACGAACGCCTCGACTGCCGGGATGATCCCGAAGGCCTTGTGAACGACCGTGATGCCGCCCGTCCCGAGCATTGACTTGACGGCGGCCAGCGACTGGTGGTCCAGCGGCGTGTCGAGCTTGTCCGCGGGCAGGAAACCGGTGGAGGCGCCTCCCGGGTTGAACCCGACCAGCTCGGCTCCGTCCTCCATCCCGCCGGCGCACTCCTCGATCAGGTACCTTGCCGTGGTTCCGAGGGGGAGTTCGTAGATCCCGGGCCGCTTCACGCGACCGGCAACGGCATAGAGCAGATTGCCGGGGCTCTTCTCGGTGCCGATGCCGACGAACCACTCCGCGCCATTGAGAATGATGTACGGCACGTTGCAGAGCGTCTCCACGTTGTTGACCGTGGTGGGGCTCTGCCACAGGCCGGACTGGGCCGGGAACGGCGGCTTGGTGCGCGGATGTCCGCGCTTCCCCTCGAGCGACTCCATCAGGGAGGTTTCCTCGCCGCAGATGTAGGCGCCGGCTCCCCGATGAACGGTGCACTCGATCCGGGTTCCGGTCCCCAGGACGTTCTCGCCGAGATATCCCTTGTCGCGGGCCTCCACGATCGCCTGTTCCAACACCTCGGCCGGGTAGAGATACTCACCCCGGATGTAGATGTAGATGCTCTCGGCGCCGATCGCGAACGCGGCAATGGCCGCGCCTTCCAGGAGGGAGTGGGGGTCCCGCTCGATCAGGAGTCGGTCCTTGCAGGTGCCGGGCTCGCTCTCGTCGGCGTTCACCGCCAGATAGTGGGCTCCCTTGACCTCCTTCGGCATGAAGCCCCACTTCACGCCGGCGGGGAATCCCGCGCCTCCGCGGCCCCGCAGGTTGGCCGCCTTGACCTCCGTGACGATCGCGTCCCGGCCCATCTCGAGCGCCCTCTTCAAGGCCTCGTATCCCCGGGTCTTCAAGTAGTCGTCCAGGGAGACGCTCAACCGCTCCCCTTTGCCGACCTCGCGCATCCGCTTGGTCAGATACAGCTCTGACTCGCAACCCGCCGGCAGCTCCGGCTCTTCTCCGCGCGGCTCCTGCGCGAGTTGTTTCCCGGCCTTCATGTCCTCGAGAAGGCGTTCAGCCTTGTCAGCATCGACGTTGCGGTGGTAGCGCCAGTCGGTGGTCATGATCGGCGCCTCGGTGCAGCCGCCCAGACACTCGAAGGTCCCCAGTGAGAACTCGCCGTCCGGCGTGGTTTCGCCGCACTTGATGCCGAGCTTCTGCTCGAGCCTTGCCACGACCTTGTCCGCGCCCCTCAGCTTGCAGGCCAGGTTGCGGCAGACCTCGATGTCGTGCTTCCCCCGCGGCTTCCGGTGGAACATGTCGTAGAACGTGATCACCGAAAGCACGTCGGCGGGCGTGGTGTCGAAGTAGTCGGCGACGAACACCACTGCCTCATCCGGCAGGTAACCCAGCTTCTCCTGGACCGCGTGCAAGGCCGGAATCAGCGCCGCCCGCTTGTCCGGGTAGCGAGAAACCAAAGCGTCGAAGCGCTGCTTCAGGGCCGAATCGCCCGCGAGAGCAGCGGAGATTTCATTTCCAGTCAAGGACACCCTTCCGCCACGCGTACGCGAGGCCAAGGCCGAGTACGGCCACGAATACGACCGCTCCGGAGAACCCGACCGGACCGAGCTTCTGGAGAGCGACGGCCCATGGGAACAGGAAGACGGCCTCGATGTCGAACAGGATGAACAGCACGGCCACGAGGTAGAAGTGAATCGAGAAGCGCTTCCTGGCGCTGCCGATGGGAGGCAGGCCGCACTCGTAGGGGGCGCTCTTCGCGGCGCTCTGGCTGGTCGGAGCCAGCAGGCGTGGCACCACCATCATGAAGACGATGAGCCCGAGGACGAAGAACAGGTACGGAAGGAGCAGCATGTACTCAAGCACCCTGGGGCTTTCCTGAACCGCGAGCATGGCACCTAGCGCTCTCTGAGGTCTCTTCTTCAGGCAGGGCAAAACGCCCGGCAGCACCGTGGAAAACAGACCTCGTGCGAAGAGGAATTCGAATCGAGCTTTCTATCAACCCATGCCTGGAGGGTCAATCTCAGGATCAGCGGTTCAGCGTATTCGGCTCGTTTCCTTCCCGGTCGAGGCCGTGCTCGTAGTCCGGCCGGAAGGCCCTGATGCGGCGCTCGAAGAAGTTGCTCGATCGGGGCAGGACATGGGCCAGCCCATCCAGGCTGATGTACGGCAGCAGGCGGTAGGGGCCGACCATGCTGGACCAGACGGAGGGGTTCGGATTGGTGGTGACCATGCCGTTGATGAGACCGACACAAACGTACCGCCCCAACCGCTTGGCATAGACGCCAGCCCCGGCGAACTCCTCCGCCACCCCGTGGCAGGTGGAAAACCACTCGTCCAGCTCCAGGAGATCCCCGAATTCGCCGTTCGCGTAAAGGTGCGCGTCGAGAAGGTAGGGGCGCCGCTCCACATCGCCGGCATGGATCACCTGGATGTAGAGATTCTCACCCGGCAGGGGGCCCTCCGCCGCCAGTTCGGCCTTCTGGAGCCGGGTCGTCTTGGGAAGCAGCAGCCCGAGGTCGCCGACGCGGTGCTGAACGACCAGATCGTCCATGACCGGGGAGGCCTTGTACCAGTAGAGCATCGGGACTTCCTCGAGGCTCAGGTCGTCGTCGTTCAGGGCGATGACCCCGTCCTCGGTGGAGAGGGCGTACCGCTCGCTGCCGGGGATCTCCAGCCGCACCAGGTGGTTTGGCATGGGCGTTCCGCAGGCCGCCAGGCAGGTCGCGAGGGAGATGGGCAGGATCGCTGAAAGGAGGCGTTTCATCGGCCGGGTCCCCGGAAGATCTCGATCGTTTTGGACCGTAGCGCTGTCGCGGGACGAGTTCAATGGGGGCGGGCTCGGGCCGCCGCCGATGAAATCGCGTTTTTTCGCGAACGGTGAGGAGGAATGCGACACCAACTGAAGGCTGATGATGAGACTCCGTTGGCGTGATACCGGTGAAGAATGACCGACTGTTCGCGAGAACGTGAGCTTGTCCAGCGGGCCCAGGCCGGAGACCGGGAGGCGTTCTCGGCCCTGCTCGAGCAAAGCATACCGGCCCTGAGGTCATTCCTGCTGCGGCTCGGCGTGGCAGAGGACGATCTGGACGATCTGGCGCAGGAGGTCTTCGTGGTGGTGATTCGCGGGCTGAAACGATTCCGGTCTGACTCGAGGTTCTCCTCCTGGGTCCTGGGGATCGGGGTCAATGTCAGCCGGAACTGGCGCCGGCGCCGCGGCCCGCCAGGGCCGCTGGACGAGCTTCCCGAGGATCCTTCGAGGAACCCCGAGCGGCAGATGCTGGCCCGGGAAGAGGGCGATCTCCTGAGCCGGGCGCTCGAGAGGCTCCCCGACCCACTGCGGGAGGTGTTCGTTCTCCGGCACGTGGAGCGGCTCTCCGCGGCGGAGATGGGGGAGATCCTGAACCTGCCGGAGGGGACCGTCCGCCGCCGGGTTCACTCGGCCCGGGAGAGGCTCAGGGCCTTGCTCACCCCACAGGAGTCGCGGAGATGACCCGCCATCACGAGCCCGCCGATCCGGTCGAACTGGTGGTCCGGCACCTCGGCTCCCGCCGTCCCGGCCCCGAGCCCGCGTCGCTCCGCCAGGCGATCCTGGCCTGCTATGATGGGGAATTTTCCCCGCAACGGACGGTTGGAATCAGCTGGGCGAAGCGCCTGCTGGCGGCCGCGGCGCTGCTGCTGGCGGCCCTGCAGGCCGGCCGCATGTTCCAGGCCGGAGGAGAGCCCGTGGAGCGGACTGAAGTCCGGAATGTGGACATCATCCTCCTGGAAGCACGGCTTGCCCTGCTCCGAGCCGAGCTCCAGGTGGCTGAGGCGGAAGACCGGTCCATGGACCCGGCCAGCGCCACGGAGTTGCCCTCCGGTGAAGAGCCGCTGTCGGTGGAGGCCCGGATGCTGGCCCTCGCCGAAACGGAGCCGGCCGTGCTGCGGATCGCCGCGGCCCGGGCGCTCGAATCGATCGATCCGCCCGGCGCCGCGCGGCGGTACCGGGAGGTCCTGAGTGATTACCCATCCAGTCCGATGACGGCTGTCGCCAGAGCGCGGCTGGGTGTTCTCGATCGTTGATGGTGAAGCGAAAGCTGCTGATAGGGAGACTGTCATGAAACCTCTCGCAACCTTGTTCCTGGGACTCGCCTTCCTCCCCCTGCCCGTGGCCGCGGGAGCGGAGGGCCGGATCACGCTCAGAGTCCGCCAGGAACCGAACGGATACGGCGTGCAGGACGTGGCCCGGATCCTGAGCGACGGCGCCTATCTCGGCTCTGTTGATGCGGACACTGTCCCGCCCGGTCCGCTAGCAAGCGACGCAGCAATCGCAAATGGCGTGTGCGTGGTCTTCGCCCGCTCCCCAGGTGGGGAGTTCCTCACCCTCGAGGCCCGGGCGGAGTCCTCGGAACGGGTTCGAGCCGTGCTGAACCTGCTGGTCCAGAATCTCCAGTCGATCGAGCCGACCTCGAGGACCGAGGCAAGGGAGCGGCTCCAGGCAACGGAGCAGGACCTGGAGCGGGCCCGGGTCCGTTCCGAGGAGGCGCAGAAGAACCTGCGAGCGTTCCTGAAGGAGAACGGCGCGGTCAATCCGGCGGTCTGGCTGGACCATCTGCAGAATTCCCTGTTGCAGAGAGCCGGCGAGCTGGAGAGCGTGGACCTCGAGGTGGCGGGGGAGCAGGCGCTCAGGGACTACCTGGCCGAGGTGATCAGGAAGGAGCCGGAGCTGGTGGAGGTGCCGCCGTCGCTCGGGAAGAAGGAGGTGGAACAGTACAAGATCGACCTCGCGTCGAAAGAGCAGTTCTTGCAGATCATGCTCGACGGCATGGATGAGAAGGACTCCAGGGTGAGGCAGCAACGGTTCGCTATCGAGAATCTCGCGAAGGAGATTCAGGCCCTCACGGCGACCCGGACCGAGCCGAATCCCAAGCGGGTCGAACTGGAAAACGACCTGTACAAGGTGGAACGGGAACTGACCCTGGATCTGAGCCGGCAGCAGCAACTTGCCAGGAAGGTGGAGCAGCTCCGCGCCGAGACGACGCGGTACGCGCTGCTGAACAGCGACTGGAAGGAGCTTTCCCGGGCCAACGATCAGGCCGTACAGCTCCTGACGGAAGCCCGCATGGAGCACGAGCATTCCCTGAAGCTGGCGTCCCAGTCCCTGGTGGGCGAGTGGATCCAGGTGGTGGCAGGCCCGCAGTTCTCAGCGAAGTGATTCGGCCGACTTCAGGAGCTGACGGTTGACAGGAAGCGCACCCGTGTGAAGAGTGCGTTTCCTGTCAACCGCTTCCCGGAGACCGCAGCATGGCGCTCGACAAGGAACTGATCGACATCCTGGCCTGCCCCGAATCGAAAGCTCCGCTGATCTACTTCGAGCAGGAGCAATTCCTCTTCTGTCCCACCTCGAGGCTCAAGTACTTCATCAAGGACGAGATCCCCGTCATGCTCGTGGACGAGGCCGAGCGCCTGGACGAGGCCGCGGCGGCGAAGCTGGTGGCGCGCGCGAAGGAGATGGGGCTGCCGAACGCGTGAGCTTCTAGCAGGAAGGGACCGGGATCCTTGGGGGGGCTCCCTCGGCCTCGAGCTCGGGAACTGGGATGGGGGCCGCCCCCTTGAGTCCCGTCCCTTTTCCTCAGCGTCGGCCCAGCCCTTAGAGTGCGACCGACGCTGAGGGTGACGGAACTCAAGGGGGCTCGGCAGGCGTGCAGTCAGGGGCCGGGCACTTCGGTTGGTACGATCAGGCCACGTTTCCTCCATCCCTTGTTGAGCAACCAGGTGTGCGGCTCGGCCGTGGGCCGCTCCACGCCGGCAGGGACCTCCACAAGCCTTCTGGTGGCGCGCCAACCGTCGAACCACGGACCCGACGCGAACAGGTCAATCGCCCACTTGAGCGCCAGGGCGTGCCTCCTGGCGTTGTTCAGCACATAGCTGAGTGCGTTCCGCACTTCGCGCGGGTGCTTCAAGATCCGCGCGTGATACCGGTCTCCAAACACCTTCCCCGACCGCTCCCACAACCGATTGAGCCCCCGCGCCATCCGGATCACCAACCCCTGCATCCCCCGTGAAAGGGCCCGCCGATCCTTCGCCTCCACGATCAGGTGCATGTGATTCCCCATCACCGAGTAATGACACAACCGAAACCCGAATCTCTCGCTTCCCTTCGCGAAAGCTTCCCGCAGCACACGGTAAGGTCGCTTGCTTCGCAAGCGCGGCAGTCCCTTCCCCAACCGCAACGTCACATGCACCGGAAACCGCGCCGCCAACGCCCTCCTCTCCTTGTGCGAGACCCCCGCCTTCTCACCCTTCGGCTTCCTCCCCGC
>JAZDLC010000114.1:0-3825 GCA_043802345.1 Planctomycetota bacterium
CCGCCGGCCGGGAACCAGGCAAGGAGAGCGCCCGCCGACAGGATGAGGCCGGAGAAAGCCGTCAGGCGAAGCGGTTCCCTGTCGATCGCGAGGAATCCCCGGCCCACGCATCCGCTCGCGGCGATGCCGGCAAGCAACAGAGGAACCGGCAGGCAACCGCGCCGCAGCAGCCAGAGACCGAGTTCAAAGCCGGCGACCCCAAGAACCGGTACCAGGAGCACGGCGGCCACGTAGAAGCACTGCTCGAGTCCCTCACCAGAGATCCCGGGCACGAGAGTACGCGTTGCCGACGCGAGACTGTCGGCAAGGCAGACCCCCAGAAAGAGGAAACCGGCGCCGAACGCCACGGCAGCCAGCCGGTTCGGCTCGGAAAGCGCCATCGAAGACCTCTCGTGGCGGCCTCGATTTTACGTCCGATAATCTATCTTCTGTTGCGTTTAGCTCGGGGAGGACCGCCTGGAACCATCCATCGGCGCTCATCGCGGCCGATCTTGATCTCAGCTGATCGGCTTGTTGGCGGTGACGTACTCCTGAAGCGACTCCCACTGGCGATGCAGATCATGCTCCTTCACGCCATGAGGACTCTTGAAGAAGCAGGCTAGCTGTGGCATCGGACCGGTTTCCCCGCTGCGAGCGGCGAACTCCGTCAAGCGAATCATGTCGAGCACCAGCGGAGCCGCCAGGATCGAGTCACATCCCTGCCAGGTGAACTGCATCGACATCCGGTGGCCGAGGAAGCCCTCGAAGTGGATGAAGTCCCAGGCAGTCTTCAGATCCTTCAGCGAAGGGACGTAGTCGATCCCCACGTGGGTATGGACCGGGTAACCGAGAATCGCCGGCAGCACGCCATCCTTGGAAACCACCTTCGATGCCAGATTCTCGGGCTGACTCAGGACCTCGCCGTCCCGGTCGCCGAGCATGTTGTATCCCTGCCACGAGAGCACTCGCAATGATCGGTGGCGGAACATCGGGGCCAGCGCCGACTTGACCAGCGTCTCGCCCGTCTTGCCATCGCTCCCCATGAACGGCACGCCTCGCAGGCGGGCCAGTTCCTCGATGGCGGGAACCAGGGCCGCGTTGGAAGGAGTGAAATTGACGTACGGATGTCCCAGGTCGATGGCGGCGTAGGAGTAGATCAGGCTGGCCTTCACCCTGTCGCTGCGGTTCTGGTCGATCGCCTCGTCGAGGGCCGCCAGCGAGGAGTGCTCAGGGCCGATGGCCAGCTGCGGCTCGGTGGAGGCCAGATTGACCACCACGAGACGATCGATCTGCTCGGCGCGCACGAACTGATCCAGGTCGTGCTGGATCCTCTCGACCTGTTCTCTCAGCGCCCCCCCGCCCGCGACCTGCTCCGGGTTCGAGAGGCGCTCGATGGCGACCCCCCCACCCAGGAGATTCCCCGGTCGAATCGCCGCGTCGGCCTGCTCCAGGAAATCACGGATTCCCTCCACGCCTTCGAACGGAATCGAACCGTTGTCCCGGGAGATGGCCCGGGCGCTGTCGAGGAGCGTGCCGCCCCGGATCTCATGACCACCGAAAACCAGGTCACCGAGATTCACCAGCTCAAGCGGTTCGAACTGAGGTGACTCGGTCGAAAGTCCATGTCCTGGAACCCCTCCCTCCGCCACGAGCTTGCATCCGGCAATCACCGTGGTTGCCAGCCCGCCCCGAGCCCCTAGAAGCCACACACCGGTTCGTCGTCTCATCCGGTTCAGCCTGTTGTCACTCTGCGATCGAAATTGCTAGACTACTCGTTCGTCTCGACAGGCTGAAGAGGCAATTGGAACCCTCGGTTCTGCTCTTGACGAGAATGGTTTTGCGCGATCCTGCCGGATCGTGCGTAATGACAAGAGAGATTGCCGCCACCACCTGGGCCTTTCGTTACCACGCTGTTGACACGACACTATCTATTGGTAGTTTGAGAGTTCGAACACATTCCATGGTGGTTCTTGGCGAGGAGGCAGCCGTGAAGCAACGCTCGATTCCCACCTCCCTGAAGAAAGCGACACAGGTCGAGAAGGTCTGCCTGCAGTTCGTGGACGGGAGAAGTGTGGAGGGGGCCGTTCTGTTCAACGAGGTCAAGGGGTGCGGGAAGGTGATCAACGTCAAGGAGGAGTTCTCGCTCAACTTCAAGGTCGAGCAGATCGCGGAAGTCAGGCTCTCCGTCTAGCGCCGCTAGCTCCTCAGACGTTTCAACCTCCGGTACAGGGTTCTCCGGGTCATCCCGAGTCTTCGGGCGGCTTCCGCCTTGTTTCCGCCAGTCTCCTTGAGCACCTCCCGGATCGCGCCCGCTTCCACTGCGTCGATTCGGTGCTTGAGGGTCCTCGGCCGCGCGGATTCGTGCGGGCCGTTGGGAACCCGCTCTCTCAGGAAGCGGAATGATCGTGCGCTGATCGGCTTGCCATCCGAGAGCGCGATCGCCTGGAGCAGCTCATTCCGCAGCTCTCGCACGTTTCCGGGCCAGTCGTGCTCCCGGAGAGCGTCCTCGGCTTCCGGCGTGAAGACCGGCCGCCCCCCGCGCCGCTCTCCGTGTGCGCTGGTTTCCCGAATGACCTGATCCGCCAGGGCGGGGATGTCGCTCCTCCTGTCCCGCAGCGGCGGCACCTGGAGCACCGCGGCGCGGAGCCGATAGAAGAGATCTCTGCGGAACAGACCGGAGCCGACGAGTGCCGCCAGGTTGCAGGAGGTCGAGGAAACCAGCCGGAAGACAGACTTCCTCGCGTAGGGAGATCCCAGGGGACGGTACTCCCCTGTCTTCAGCACCCGCAGAAGCAGGGCCTGGCACTCCGGCGAGATCTCCGCCACCTCGTCCAGATAGAGCGTGCCGCCATCCACGGTGTCCAGGAGCCCCGGAACGTTCGACGTGGCCCCGGTGAAGGCTCCACGGGTATGGCCGAACAGATGACGTTGGACCAGGGCGCCGCGGAGGGCGGCCCCGGACTCGACCACGAACGGGCCCCGCGAGCGAAGGGAATTGAGATGAAGCGCGCGCGCCGCATTCTCCTTGCCGGAACCGATCTCCCCCAGAATCATGACAGGAATGTCGACTCCGGCCAAAGCCTGGATCTGCTGAAAGAGCCCGGTGAGAGCCGGTGAATCGCCGACCAATCCCGCCCGAACTGGATGCCGTAGGAGCAGTCCCGCGAGGGTCCTGTCATCTTCAACCATTAGTGAGGTCCTTCCTTCCAGGAGTAGCCGAATGGTAACGACGTTACCTGTGAAGGGAATGCGAGTGGATACAACTCTCACGCCAGTTTCTCCGAATTCGGGATAAATGCCCCCGGCGCCTCCAAAGACCTGGTTTGAACGCGGAATCAAGGTCTCGAGACAACGGAACGATTGTTGCTCTCTCTATTCCGTCGGAGATTGCTACAGTCCGAGGACATACCCCGTTCCCGAACGGGACGCCGGTAGGTTGCGGTTGAGTTCGCAAAATTGGAGACGCATGAGAATGAAGATCCCGATGATTGCTGCCGGCGTAGTCGGCGGCCTGCTGTTCCTGGCCAGCGGTGACCTGTTCGGTCACGGCGGCACGTACCGAGGTCCTGGCGACACGGTTCCCCCGGGCGAGGGCTCCGGCCCCGGCACCGGCGGACCTGGCACTGGCGGACCGACCACTCCAGGTCCGGGCGGACCGAACACACCTGGTCCGGGCGGCGGACCGGTGACGCCGGGCGGCGGCGTCGGCGGGCCTGGTGGCAACGCCGGCCCCGCCCGCGGCCCCACCACCGATGGGGGCCGCGGCGCCAAGAAGAACGCGGGCGGTGAAGGGTTCGAGCAGTGGCAGTTCTGGTGGGAAAACAACAAGGACCGCTACCTCGACCT
>JAZDLC010000115.1:0-2003 GCA_043802345.1 Planctomycetota bacterium
CCCTGGGCCGCTACGAGCTGATCAAGGAGCTGGGCCGTGGGGCCATGGGGATCGTCTACCAGGGGCTGGACCCCAAGATCAACCGCACGGTGGCGATCAAGACCATCCACTTCGACGATGTGGAAGAGGCCCTGATCCCCCAGGTCAAGGAGCGCTTCTTTCGCGAGGCGCAGGCCGCCGGCGGCCTCAACCACCCGAACATCCTCACCATCTACGACAGCGGCGAAGAGATGGACGTGGCGTGGATCGCCATGGAGTATCTCTCCGGCAAGGACCTCGAGGCCTACTGCAAGCCGGCAAACCTGCTGCCCTGGTCGAGGGTCCTGGAGATCTGCGCCAAGGTGGGGGACGCCCTGGACTACGCCCACAAGCACGGGATCGTCCACCGGGACATCAAGCCCGCCAACATCATGCTGCTGGAGAACGGCGAGGTGAAGGTGACCGACTTCGGGATCGCCCGGGTGGTCTCCTCCTCCCAGACCAAGACCGGGGCGGTGATGGGCTCACCCAGCTACATGTCGCCCGAACAGGTGGCGGGCAAGAAGGTGGACGGGCGGTCCGACCTGTTCTCGCTGGGCGTGGTGTTGTACGAGATGCTGGCCGGGGAGCGCCCGTTCCGGGGCGAATCGATCGCGACCATCATGTTCCAGATCACGAGCAGTCCGCCGCCGCCCATGGCCGAGTTCGTTCCCAAGCTGCCCCCCATCTTCCAGAAGCTGGTCGAGAAGGCGCTGGCCAAGGACCCGACCTCGCGATTCCAGACGGGGGAGGAGTTCGCGAAGACGCTCCGTGCTTTGAAGGAGCGGCTGGACAAAGCGATGGCCCAGGCGGGGAAGGGCGGCGGGCCGCGCGCGGGCGCTCCCGACACCGCGCCGGCGGGACCGTCGGCGGCGTCGGCCACGCAGCGCTTTGAGGCGGTGGCAGGGTCACCGGAGAAATAGGAGACGTTATGCGCTATGTGGCGGCGGCCAAGACCGACGTGGGACGGAAGCGAAAGGGCAACGAGGACAGCTTCTGTCTGGCGCCCGACCTCGGCCTCTACGTCGTGGCCGACGGCATGGGGGGGCACGCGGCGGGAGAGGTGGCCAGCCGCCTCGCCGTGGAGACTATCCGGGAGTGGATGGCGAAATACCTGGGCGGCGACGAGGCTGCCATCGTGGGGCCGGCAGCCGCCTCGGGCTCGCCGGAGGCCAGTTATCTCCTGAGCAGCATTCGCCTGGCGAACCGACTCATCTTCGATGCCGCGCAAGGCCGGCAGGACTATGCCGGCATGGGGACCACGGTGGTGGCGGCCCTGACCCGAGGGGACACGCTGATGCTGGCCCACGTGGGCGACAGTCGGATCTATCGCATCCGGGACGGACAGATCGCGCAGGTCTCCCGGGATCACTCCTTCGTGCAGGAGCAGGTGAACCGAGGGGTCATCTCGGCCGAGGAGGCGCTGGTCTCCCAGTACCGGCACATGATCACGCGCGCCCTGGGTCTGAAGGAGACGGTGGAGGTGGATCTCACCGAGGAGCCTGCCGTGGCGGGGGATGTCCTCCTGCTCTGCTCCGACGGGCTGTCGGACCTCCTGGAGGACGAAGAGATCCTGACCGCCGTCCAGGAGCACACGGCCGACCTGGAGCAGGCCTGCCAGGCCTTGGTGGATCGCGCCAACCACAAGGGGGGCGACGACAACGTCACCACCCTCCTGATCCGAGCCCAGGCGGGAGACGCGGGTCGTCGGTCGGCGAAAGGAGGGGCCGGGAGTCCGACGGCATCGGCCGGCGGGGCCGGTGGAGCAGCGGTTGGGAGCGGGGGCGTGTTGGGCTGGCTGAAACGCGTGTTCCGCGGCTGAGACGTGGAGGAGGGCCGTGAAGCTCGTGCTGAGTTTTCAGGGGGTGCAGATTCGGGAGTATGTGCTGGATCGGCCGATCCTCAGCATCGGCCGGCATGACGAGAACGACATCGTGATCGACCACATGGGGGTGTCGGGTAAACACGCCCAGGTCACGCTGGAA
>JAZDLC010000116.1:0-4139 GCA_043802345.1 Planctomycetota bacterium
TCTCTCAAGGGGGGGACCGGCGGCCGGTGGGTGGGGCCCGCCTGCGGCCGGGAAGACCCTGCCTTCGGCGTGGCGAGCTCTGCCTTCGGCGTGGCAAGCGACGCTCGAGGGATCTCCTCGATGCCGAGAATGCGATCCGCCTTCCAGCGCAAGAAGAGGCTGTCTCGAGCCCGCAAGAGCTGCTGGTGGCGATCGGTCATTCACACGGCTCCGCGATCAGGTCCTCGCCGGATCGATCGACGATCCGGCAACGCACGAAGGTAGACGTCTGAAGGGCGCCGGGCAACCGAATGCGGCGGTACCATTCGCAGAGTCCGCTCGATTCCTTCGGCGTGGAGCGCTCGACGAGCACGGTGGCAAGCCGTCCCATCTGTTCCAGGTCTGCTTCCCTGCGCAGGCGGCGCTCCAGCCTGGAGAGCAGGGCGATGCGCCGCCGGACGGCCGGCGCGGCCACCCGCTCGGGCAGCTTTGCCGCCTCCGTGCCGATTCTCGGAGAGAATGGGAAGATGTGGACCTTGGCGAAGCGAGCCTGCTCCACCAGGTCCAGAGTGTCGGAGAAGTCCCGGTCCGATTCCCCCGGGAAGCCGACGATCACGTCGGTTGTGACCGCCAGGTCGGGACAGGCGGAGCGAATCCACTGCAGCTTTCGCAGGAACCGCTCCGCGTCGTATGGCCGGCGCATTGCGCGCAGCACGCTGCTGGATCCCGATTGGAGCGGCAGGTGGAGATGCGGCACGATGCCTCCGCGCGCTGACAGGGCGTCCGCGAGCTGCTGGTCGACTTCCATGATCTCGAGGGACGAGAGCCGGAGTCTGAACTCGCCTTCCAGGTCGGAGAGAGCCAGCACCAGATCGGTCAGCTTCGTTGCCGTGTTCTTGCCGTAGTGTCCGAGATGGACCCCGCAGAGCACCAGCTCCCGGAATCCCTCGTGGATGAGCATCCGGGCCTCTTCCAGGACGGCCTGCCGCGGCCGGCTCCGCGCTCCGCCGCGGATGCTGGGGATGACGCAGTAGGAGCAGTGGGCATCGCATCCGTCCTGGACCTTGAGGAAGGCCCGGGTCCGGTCCCGGAACAGTCCGCCGTTCGGCTTCGGCGTGGCATGGCCGCCTGAGATTGCCGGGGCGGCATGGCCGATCAGCTCGAGCAGCGCTTCTCGGATCTGGTGCTGGTCTCCCGAGCGCAGAACAGCCAGGTCGGGATCGATTCGTTCGTATCCGGCCCGGTCATCGCCGGTCATGCAACCCGAGAGCAGAACCTGGCCCCCGGGATGCTCACGGCGCAGCCTGCGGAGAGCCTGACGCCCTTTTTGCACCGCCCGGTCGGTGACTGCGCAGGCATTCAGCACCACGAGGTCCGCGGTCCCTTGCGCGGGCGTCTCCACCAGGCCGAGGCGGCGGAGTTCCGACCGGATCAGCTCGCCGTCGTAGCGGTTGACCTTGCAGCCGTGGTTGATGATGCGATACCGTTCCATCTTGGAAGAGGGAGCATATCGGTTCCATGGTTGCATGGAATGGGCGGTCCGGATTGGATGGGGGGCATTCGAGCCCGCGGCCGGACGCTGCACGGCTCCTTGGCTTGCTGCTAGATGAAGGTTGAGCCCCGGTTGAATCGCGCGACGCTGCTTGCCGGTCTGATTCTCGTGCTCCTGACGTGTGCCATCGGGCTGCGTCCCGCCCCCTCCTTTTCCCTGGCCGACTTGCCGGGTCCCCTGCAGCTTCCCGAGACGCTGGCTCCGGTAGTGGTTTCGCCGGCCCCTTCGGCCTGGCCCGGGCTGATCCTGCTCGGAGTCTCCGCGCTCCTGTTGCTCGTGTGGCGCCGCGCGATGGGACATCCTCCCGGTCTGGCGCTGCTGCCGGCGCTGATTCTGCTGGTGCACCCGGCGCAGCTCTCTGCCGTGCTCACGGGAGATGGCCGGCTCGACCTCGCCGCTCTCCTGCTGGTGCTTCTCGGCGCCGTGTTTCTGGCGTCGGATCGCGCGGCGTTCGCGGCGGCCGGAATCGTGTTGCTGATCCTGAGTGTCCTGGCGGCCCCCTCCGGAGCGCCCCTGGCCGCGCTCGCGGCCTTCGTGCTGCTCGAAAGGGTGCCGCCGATGCACCGGGGTGCCGGTCTGCTGATCATGCTCGGCCTCGCCCGAGGTCTCGGCGCACCGTCGCTCCTGGTCAGTCTGAAAGGAGACGTGCAGGCCGCCGCCGCGTCGATCGATTTCCCGACCTTCAGCCTGACTCGTTCCCTGGAAACGGTTGCGTCCCTGCTTCCGGGCAGGCCGGTGCTCGAGGTGCCGGGAGTCGAGCCCGTGGCGGTTGGAGCCGGTTTGCTGCTGCTCCTGGTCCTGGGTGTCATCGCGCTCGCTCCGCAGCGTCGCTTCGGGGGGCGTTGGACTGCCTTGCTCGGTCTGGGCTCTCTGCTCCTGCTGGCCCTCTCTTCCGGGCAGGACCGTGTCTCGGGGCCCGGGGCCCTGTTGGCGCCCCTGGTGCTCCTCGCCAGCTGGTTGGCGAGCCTGGGGGATGATGTTCAAAGGGGGGCCTTGCGGCCGGCTCTGGCCTGGTCGCTGAGCCTGGGATTGCTGGCGGTGCTCGTGGGGCGGTCGGTACGCCAGTTGGACCTCTTCGAGTCACGAGAGGCTTTCTTCCAGTCGGTCGCGAAGGCCGAACCGCATGCCGCCGACCAGGACGGCCTTTCCCTGCTGGCTCTCAGAGCGCGCTTGCGAGCGGCGGGGCCGGAAGAGGTTGGCAGGCTGGCGCTCCACCGGCTTTCGCTCGGCGCGCCGGCCAGCGCGCGTACAGCGGTCGTGGATCGCGAGCTGGCGATCGCCGCGGCCCAGAACGGCTGGACCGACCGGGCGCTCCAGCTGATCGACCGGGCCTGGGTCGGGATTCGCTCGGAGGTGGGGGATGGCCCGTTGCCCTCGATCCACCTGGATCGGATCGACGTGGCGGTTCGCGCTGGTGATCCAGAACTTGCGCTGGCCCTCTGCAACCCACTGGTTCTGGCGGCCCGGGAGAATCGGCAGAAGGCACAGGTGCTTTCCCGCCGGGGAGCGCTCCACGCCGGGCTCGCGTTCCAGGCGGAGGCTCGCGGCGGAGGAGTCGACCTCAGGGACCGGGAACTGACCCAGGCACGTGAGGACTTCGCCGCCGCGATCGACCTGGACGCGGACTGCGTCCGGGCGTTTCTCGACCGCGGGCGGTTCGAACTGGCTCTCGGGAACGCCATTGCCGCGATCAAGGATCTCGAGCAGGCCGCCCGGCTCCGGCCGGCTCTGGCCGCGCCCCGTCTCGAGCTGGCGAAGCTGTACTTCGCGGCGGACCAGAGCGACGCGGGCGAGCGGGAGCTGTCCCAGGCGAAAGAGCTGGCCTCGGCTTCGGATCCGGATGTGAGGCTGGTGACCGCCCAGTTGCTGCTGGCCCGGGGAGATCTCGCGGGGGCGGTCAAGAGCGCGGAGGCGATTCGCGCCCGGATGCACCAGCTGACCGGCGGAGCCAACTCGCTCTCGGAGCTCTACGCGATCCTGGCTGTCTCGGCGGAAGAGACCCGCAACCGCGGGGTTGCGGAGGAGATGGCCAAGAAGGCGCTGGAACTCGGTCACGATCGCAAGGGGAAGGTGACCCAGTGTCTGTCGCGTATTCTGCGGCAGGAGCGACGGTATGACGAACTGGTGGAGCTGCTGCAGCTCGCGGAGCGCAGGTCGATCCCGGTGCCGAACCTGCAGACGGAATTGTCGCTGGCCTTCAAGAACGCGGGGTATGCCCGGTTCGTCGCCAAGGACCGCGCCAGCGCCTTCGCTCAATTCCTCGAAGCGGTCCGCAGGAGCCCGGAATTCGATGACCTGGGGGCGCTTCCGTCGCTGCTCTGTTCCCTGGCCGAGGGAACGGACGACTCGGATCGGGAGGCGCTCGCGGAGCAGGCGCGCCGGGCATTCGAGATGGGCGTGTCGCGATATCAGGACGAGAAGTTCGAGCAGGCGCAGAAGCTGCTGCTGGTCTCCATCGATCTGCTCCCCCAGAATCCGTTCGCTCACTACAGCCTTGGGCTGGTGCTGGACCGCACGGGCAAGCCGGAGGAGGCGCGGAGGGAGTACCTGGAGGCGTTGGGGCTGGCCGAAGCCCTGGGCCAGGACGATCTCGCGCGGCGGCTGAAGG
>JAZDLC010000117.1:0-10995 GCA_043802345.1 Planctomycetota bacterium
CCATACTTGGCGAAGGCCTGTTGCTCCGCCCTCTGCCCCAGTTTCAGCAGCAATTCGATGGCCGACCTCCAGACCGGGTGAGCTCCGAAGAAGGGGTCGTTCTTCAGCGCGTCCTGGGCCCGCTTGATGTCCACCGGCTTCAGCGGGTGAGTCGGCAGGTCGTAGTCCAGGATGTCCTGGGGAGTGACCCCCAGGAAGTGGGTCTTCGGGACACAGAAGAACTGGTTCACGTGTGCCGCGTTGCCGGACCCGACCTTCAGGGTCCGGTAGATGTTGGCGATCCCGTACGGGTCGCAATCGACGAAGGCGTAGACCGGGATGTTCGCTTGATCGGAGAGCTTGCGGATGAAGCGCCGCGTCGACCGGGTCGGCACCCCGCTCATGCTGACGAGGATGCAGTTCGTCTTCCGCCAGAAGCCGTGGTCCGCCAGGCGCTGGAACATGCCGCCGGTCTCGATCGCCAGCACGAACTTCGCCTTGGTTTCGAATTCGAGATGCTCCACGGAGCTCGGGATCGAGTAAGCGCCGGACCCGAAGCGGGTGCAGTCGATGCGGATCCGCTCGCCGGTCGTCGCGTCCCGGTCGACCACGACGAGCTTGCCCGCGACCGCGCCGCCATGCTCGTCCGGGTAGAAGCGCAGTTGCTCCCGGGTGATCCCGTGCAGGCTGAACATCGCCTCGACGTCATCCATGACCGTGTCCGACTCGGTCTGCTCGTCGAACCTGGCCTCGCCCCAGTTCTTCGTGACGTAGTAGGCGTCCCGCTTGGTGGCGAAGTCGTCGTTCTCGATCATCTCCTTGGACAACGCCATCATCTTCAGCGACTGGGCGAACGTCTTCACGGTATTGACGCTGAGCGTTCGCGACGCCATCTGCCGGCCGATCTTGAAGTGGCCGGCCTTGCGGTCGTACTTCACATTCGAGAGGGAGCGCAGCGGGGCCCTCAGCTCCGGCCGGAGCTTCTTCAGCGACTTGTTGTAGACCTCCCTGGCCACCGCGCGGATATGGGCGATCGTCTCCCGGTCCTTTCTCACGGCCAGTCCGACCTCCCGGGTGCTCGTCGCCGTCTTCCGCCGGGAGCTCTTCTTCTTCGCCGCCATAGAAAGCCTCACACCTTCCGGGTCTTTTCCAACACCACGCGCAGGTTCCTGATCGCCGTCTCGCGCTCCTTCTCCTTCAGCTTCAGGATGTCCTTGAGGGCATCGCCGATGTGGGGAATGAAGCTGTCGATGTAGGAGCGCTTCTTCTGCTCGACCGCCTGGCGCTTCCTCTTCGAGATGTGATGCGCCATCTCCCGTCCGCAATCCTGGAGGGCGAGCTTGATCTCCTTGACGATTTCCGGGTAGTGGGCGATCGCTTCCTTCGACTCGGACGTGAACGGCACCCAGGCGGAGGCCACGTGGATGAAGATCACCATCGGGCCGATCGGCAGCGCCCCCCGGGGCTGGAGCATCTGGTACTTGCGCCAGTCGGTCGCCACCGCGGCCTTGAACACCGCGCAGGCCGACTGCTGGTACAGCAGCGGGACGCGATTCGCGAACCGCATCAGCCGCACAGGGCTGTCGGCCGGCTGGTCCTGCCCTCCATGGGCGATGCCCACCTCCACCAGGAACGGGTTGCCGCGATAGACCGTGGGCGGTCTGGTCTTGGCGGCGTAGAAGTCGGCTTGCACCTCTTTCTGGAGGCCGTCCAGGATGAGTTCCTCTCCGATGGGGGAGAGGCAATCGGTGGGAGGCGCCATCACCTTCACCTTCGTGAGCGCCCGGTGGATTCGCTCCAGGTCGGAGGGAGTCACCGACTTCAGGGACCTCTTCGGGTCGATCTCCGCCAGCTGGCAGGCGGCCAGGGCGACCCTGTGGGAGACCCGGGAGAACTCCGACTCCAGGAAGGCGGAGATCTGCCGGGACTTGGAGCCTTTCAGCATGTCCAGCAGCATGCCGAGTTCGACTCCGTAGGGGTGGGGGCGGATCTCGAGCGCCTCCCGCGGGAGTAGGGTGGTGCTGCGCTCGAACGTGCGCCGCTCTCCTGAAGGAGAGTCGTACGTCAGCTGCATGTGCGGATTGGCGATGGCGCACTGCAGCAGATAGTCGTCCACCGACTGCCGTCCCCTGGCGTACTTCGCCTCCAGGGTGATTTCGATCCGCGTGCCTCTTGGAAGGTCCCACTCCTCGAGGGTCTGCTTGCGGAGGATCTCGGGCCGGTTCTTCTTGGTGTCGATCCGCAGCTCCACGAAGTGGGCCGGTTGCCGGCGGGAGGTCCGGCTCCAGACCCGGATCGGCTTGCCGGTTGTCAGCTGGCCGTACATGGCCGCGGCGGAAATGCCGATCCCCTGCTGTCCCCTGGACTGACGCAGGCGATGGAACTTGGAGCCGTAGAGCAGCCGGCCGAACACGTTCGGCATCTGCGCGACCACGATCCCGGGACCGTTGTCGGTGACCGAGACGACGAACCGGTCCTCCGTCCCCTTGACAGGGTTCAGTGAGACGCTGATGTCTGGCGCGATGCCGGCCTCCTCCGTGGCGTCGAGGGAGTTGTCCACCGCCTCCTTCACCGCGGTGAGGAGCGCCTTCTTCGGGTTGTCGAATCCGAGCAGGTGACGGTTCTTGGTGAAGAACTCCGAGACGGAGATCTCTCGCTGCTTTCCCGCCATCCGCACCGCCGCCGAATCACTGTCCACGGAGGAGCGCTCGCGCCGGGGCGGTCTGGCGGGCTTCTTTCTTCCTGTGCTCATGATCGGTCAGCGTAGCGATCGCAGAGGAGATGTTGAGCGCTCGAACTGATCCAGCGCCGCCTCTTCTTCGGGTCCCAGCCCGTACCGCATCGCCTCGTTCAGGTAGGCATGAGCCAGCGCGAAGGAGATGCCCAGGCGGGGGGCCGCCTCCCGGGCGTACGCGGTCAGGCGCGCCTCTCCGAGGCGGCGGGCGTGGTCGAGTGTCTGCCGCACCAGCTTCTCGGGGGTTTCCGGCCTCCGTAGCCAGACCGCCCACACGAACGGCAACCCGGTCTCGTCGGTCCAGACCTTGCCCAGGTCGATCTCCCTTGCCTGTTCGGGTGGCCGCTTCAGAGCCGTGTCCCCGATCAGCAGGGTGGCATCGCAGTCGGTCCGGTCCGGATCCGGGGCCACCCCGGCGGTCCGGAAGGTCACGTCGGTCCGGTTCCAGAAACTCCCGTAGGCGACGCGCGTCAGGGCCGCCGCGGTCAGGCTCGCGCCGTCGAGAGCCACCGAACCGGCCTGCCGCGGATCCCGCTTCCCGACCAGGCGCACGCTCATCACCGTGCCCCGGCTGGCGATACAGTGCCCGGGCACGATCAGGTGGCGTCCCACCCGAAACGCCTCGATGGAGGAAACCAGGGCCACGTCCAGCTCGCCCCGCTGGAGCAGCTTCGCGAGCTCGGAGGGGACCTTCTCCTGGAAGACGACGGACGGATCCCGGCCAAGCCCTTCCACCAGTGGCCGGGCGTTCAAGTACGGTACCGAGCCGATGCGGAGTGGAGTCAGAAGGAATCTCCCTCGGCAATGACGTTGTAGAGCGTGTTCCGCTGCACCGGCCGGAATCCGGCGTCGGTGATCAACTGGTGGAGGTCTTCTCTGGTCAGGGCTTGCGGCGTGGTCGCGCCGGCATCGTGGTAGATCCGTTCCTGGGTGACCGTGCCGTCGATATCGTCGGCGCCGAAGTTCAAGGCCATCTGTGCCACCGGCAGGCCGAGCATGACCCAGTACGCCTTGATGTGGTCCACGTTGTCGAGGAATAGCCTGGAAACCGCGATGGTTCGCAGGTCATCAGCAGCCGTGGGCGCGGGTATGTGATCCAGTTCGGTGTTCTCGGGGTGGAACGAGAGCGGGATCAGGGCCTGGAATCCGCCCGTTTCGTCCTGGAGGGATCGCAGTCGCTGCAGATGGTCGACTCGTTCCTCGAAGGTTTCGATATGCCCGTAGAGCATGGTGCAGTTGCTCCTGAGGCCCGCCTGGTGGGCGGTGCGGGCGATCTCCAACCAGCGGTCGCCGCCGATCTTCCCCGGGAAGATCTCCCGCTTCACCCGGTCGGCGAAGATCTCGGCTCCGCCGCCCGGCAGTGAATCGAGTCCGGCGGCCCGCAGATCGGCGAACACTTCCTCGAGGGGCTTCCGCGCCACCCGCTGGATCTCGTCGATCTCGACCATGGTGAACGCCTTGATGTGAATGGCGGGACGCGCCTCCTTGATGGCGCGCAGCAGGCCGAGGTAGTACTCGTAGTCGAGCTTCGGGTAGATCCCGGCGACCACGTGGACCTCCGTGACCGGGTCGTCCAGCCGCTTGCGGATCTCGTCCGCCACCTGCTCCTTCGTCATGCAGTAGGCGTCCTCGTCCCGCGGGAGCCTCTTGAAGGCGCAGAACCGGCACAGCTTGTTGCAGATGTTGGTGTAGTTGATGTGCTGGTTGACGTTGTAGAAGGCCGCGTCGCCGTGCCGCTCCCGGCGGACGCGATCCGCCAGCGAGCCGAGCAGGTTCAGATCCTCGGTCCGGAACAGGCGCACGCCTTCTGCGAACTCGAGCCGCTCACCCGCGAGGATCTTCCCGGTGATGTCCTGGATGCCGGCCTGCCGGCTGCGGGCATCGATGAGAGCGTTCATGAGGAAGCCACCCGGGTTCTCGCGGAACCTCTGGGATCGACGATCTGGTAGTAGAAGTCCCGGCGCCTGGGGAGGAATCCCGCCGCCTCGATCTGCCGCTCGATCTCGTCGAGCTGGATCAACTCGAAGGTCCCCGCGGCGGAGACCACGTTCTCCTCCATCATGCCGCCCCCGAAGTCGTTGACGCCGAAGCGCAGGGACATCTGGGCAGCCCTGGCGCCCTGCGTGACGAAGGAGGCCTGGATGTTCGGAATGTTGTCCAGCAGGATCCGGGCCAGCGCCACCACGCGGAAGTAGACGGCAGGGGTCGTCTTCCCTGTCTCCAGGCTGACTCCCTGCTCGTTCTGGTAGTTCCAGCAGGCGAAGGCCGTGAAGCCTCCGGTTTCGTCCTGGAGCTCCCGCAGGCGGCGCAGATGTTCGATCCGCTCGGCGGGCGTCTCCACGTGTCCGAACATCATGGTGGCCGTGGTCTTCAGTCCCTGTGCGTGGGCCTCACGCATGACGCCGAGCCAGTCATCGCTCATCGTCTTGCGCGGCGAGATGATCTTGCGGACCCGGTCGGAGAGGATCTCCGCGCCACCGCCCGGGATCGACTTCAAGCCCGCCTGGCGCAACCTGCGGATCACTTCCGCAACCGAGCACTTGTCCAGCAGGGAGAGATGGTGGATTTCCGGTGGCGAGAGAGCGTGCAGATGCAACCCGGGGAACTCCTCCATCAGGTAGGAGAACAGCTCACAGAACCACTCGGTCTTCAGGTGGGGGTGGTGGCCGCCCTGCATCAAGACCAGCCGGCCGCCCAGCTCGTAGAGCTGCCGGATCTTGGCGTGGATCTCCTCTCGCTCGAGGACGTACCCCTCTTCGTCAAGCGGCCTGCGGTAGAAGGCGCAGAACGAGCAGTTGGTCACGCAGATATTGGTGGGGTTGATGTTCCGGTCGACGATGTAGGTGACGATCGCCTCCGGATGCATCCTCCGGCGCACCGTGTCGGCCAGCAGGCCGAGCGTCCCCAGGCTCGCCGATTCATGCAGCCAGAGCCCCTGTTCGGCCGTGACCCTCGTCCCGGCCAGGACTCGTTCCGTGATGTCGCTGATCTGGTCTCGGCACATGAGCCGAATCTACCCATCTGAGAACTCGAGCAAAGACCTGGCATGCTACTGCACACAGCGCCCGGTTTCACCAAGCCTCTGCATCCACTCACGAAACGAATCATCGCCCGTGTTCCCTTCGTGCCCGTGCCCGTGCCCGGGCACGTAGAGAACTGCGACGATCCCTATCTCACTTCTTCCATCACCAGCTGCCGCTATCCGGCGCGTAAACGGGCCGGATATCGACTGGGATCTTCTCCAGCCGCTTCAGGTCATCTTTCAGCTCGTCACCCAGCTCGCCGTAGGTCTGGAAGAACTCCAGCGTGCCCTGGTAGTCGCCGTTCGCCTGCAGCACGCAGATCTCGCGCACGAGATCCCGGGTTCCGGCCTCGAACTCATCGAACAGGATCCGGTAGAGGCCGGTCGCGGGATCGCGCGCCACCGCGCCCCTCTTGAGCATGTAGTTGAACTGGATCATGTTCGCCTTGCCGTGGGCCTCCTCCACGCCGAAGCGGATCGAGCGGAACAGCCCGGCCAGCCAGGTGGGGAAGAGGTTCTGCTTGATCGAGTCGGGCATCACGCCCTTCTCAATCATGAAGAGCTGGTTGTAGACGCCCATGATGTCGGCCTTGGCCTCTTCGAGCGGTGAGTACAGGTCCTTCAGCTCGAGCCGCACTTCCGTATCCCGGCCGTTCACCTTGATCCGCCCCGGACCCAGTCCGTGGGACATCTCGTGAAACAGCGTGTGATTGGTGAACGAGTCCGCGGACACCAGCTTGACCTGGTCCGGGTCAACCATGAGCTCCGCGATCGGCCCCAGGATGCCCTCGTACTTCGCCTTGATGACGTTTCGCAGGAGGACCTTCTTGCTCCCCTTGATCTCCCGGACCCGTTCGTCGTTCGGCAGATTGAAGGCGATTGTCTGCACTCCCGCCCGGGTGTCGCCGGCGGTGTAGACCACATCCACCACCCGGATCGGAGACTCCGTCCCTCTGTTTGGGTTCTTCATCTCCTGCGGAATCGGCAGGTTGGCCTCCATGGCCGGCAGTTCCGACTTGTAGATGGCCAGGCGCTCGCTCTCCGCCTGGTCGGCGACCGTCACGAACGCCTCGAAGGCGGCTTTGTATCCAAACATGCGGTCTTCGTAGGTTTCGTAAGGCCCGATCGTGATCTCGACCTGACTGTCCAGGTCCATCCAGTCCATGTCGCTCTGGTAGTAGTCGTCGGACAGGAAGGCGGCGGCCCGGCTCTCGAGGAAACGGCGCAGCGACTCATTCTCGGTGATCGCCGCGGCCTCCTGGAGGTGGGTTGCCGCCGGCCGCAGATGGTGGGCGAAGAACTCGGAATAGGGGATCGCCTGCAGCCCCTCTTCGGTCCGGACGATCATGGTGAACAGGCCTTCGAACGCCTTGCGCTGCTCGGAAGGCTGGTTCTCGAGGAAGGTCTCGAACTCGTCCCGGGTCATGTCGGGCGGGTAGAAGCCGGCAGTCTCCGGGCGGGGGGCGTCACCGACGAACGGCTCCCCATCCAGCCGGTCCCAAAGTCCGGCGTGGATCTGGAACAGAACTGCCTCTGCACCGGTCAGCGTTGCAGCGACGGCCAGGTTCTCGTGCCAGGCCTGGCGCAGGTAGATCGGTGACATGCGCCGGGCGGCCTCCACCAGATGCCTCAAGACCTCCTGCTGGTTCTTGTCCAGTTGGCTCAGATCAGTCTCGATCTTCACTGGAGCGAAGCAGGCAACGCGCTTCTCCAGGTCGAGAGCGCCGTCCTCGCCGGCGTCGCCCGTGAGACCGATGTAGGAACAAGAAGTGGCCATAAGGAAGAGAAGCGCGCAGGGCGCCAGTTGAAGAATCATGAGAACTCCCTCCAAAGCGGGTTGCCGCCATCCTAGCCAGGGAGTTGTCTCCTGACTCGTATTCCGTCCACACGGCTGTTGTTTTGCCATCAATCCTTCTTTTTGATCGGGAGGATTCGCAGACCGAAGGAGCCTTGAAATGGCCGCATCCGACACGATGGAGAAGATCGTCTCCCTTTGCAAACGGCGTGGATACGTCTTTCCAGCCAGCGATATCTACGGCGGCCAGGCATCCTGCTGGGACTACGGCCCGCTGGGTGTGGAGCTGAAGCTCAACGTGAAGCAGGCCTGGTGGAACACCATGGTCAGGGGGCGGGCCGACGTGGTCGGGCTGGACTCGGCGATTCTCCAGCATCCCAAGGTCTGGCACGCTTCCGGCCATGTGCAGGGGTTTTCCGACCCGCTGGTCGACTGCAAGGAGTGCAAAGCCAGGTTCCGCGAGGACCACCTCGACGCGGCTGACTGCGGCAACAAGGCGTTCAAGGGGCGCAAGGCGAGCAAGTGCCGTGACCAGGGTCTGTTCACCGAGGCGCGGCAGTTCAATCTGATGTTCAGGACCCACATGGGGCCGCTGGAAGATTCCGCCTCGGTCGCCTATCTCCGCCCGGAGACGGCGCAAGGGATCTTCGTCAACTTCTCGAACGTCCTGAACAGCTCGCGGCAGAAGCCGCCATTCGGCATTGCCCAGATCGGCAAGTCGTTCCGCAACGAGATCACGCCCGGGAACTTCATCTTCCGCACCCGGGAGTTCGAGCAGATGGAGATGGAGTACTTCGTGCCTCCGGCCGAGTGGGAGCAGTGGTTCGGGTACTGGAGGGACGCCCGGCACCAGTGGTACGTCGATCTGGGGGTCAATCCGGAACGCCTGCGGATCCGCACTCACGCGGAGGACGAGCTGGCCCACTACGCCAACGCCTGCGTGGACGTGGAATACGAGTTCCCATTCGGCTGGAGCGAACTGGAGGGGATCGCGTCGCGAACCGATTTCGACCTGAAGCAACACTCGGAGCATTCCGGAAAGGACCTTCAGTTCTTCGACGACGTCAGCAAGAGCCACTACTTCCCATACGTGATCGAGCCGGCCGCCGGTGTGGATCGGGCCACGCTGGCGTTCCTGGTGGACGCCTATGAGGAGGAGCAGCTGGAGAAGGAGATGCGGACGGTGCTGCACCTGCATCCGCGTCTGGCTCCGATCAAGGTTGCGGTCTTCCCGCTGGTGAAGCGGGACGGGATGCCGGATCGGGCGCACCAGATCGAGGCCGATCTCAGGCGTCACTTCCCGGTCTTCTACGACGAGTCGGGCGCGGTGGGCCGCCGCTATCGCCGGCAGGACGAGGTGGGAACTCCTTTCTGCGTGACCGTGGATGGCGAGACCGCAGAGAACAACAGCGTGACCCTGAGGGACCGCGATAGCATGAAGCAGGTTCGGGTCAATCTCGACGAGCTGCCCGGCATTCTGAGGGAGAAGCTCGCCTGAAAGACGTCGATGGCCGAGTCATCCCAGAAGCCGTTGGAGGAGAAGACCCTGAGGGGCATTCCGGTGTCGCCCGGCATCGGCATCGGACCGGTGTTCACCGTCGTCGAGTCGTTTCCGATGGACGCTCCGGCCTATCGCCTGGGGCCGGATGCGATCCCGCGGGAGTTGGAAAGGCTGGGCCGGGCGATTGCCGCGGCCCGCGGGGATCTGGCGCTGATCCGGGAGAACGCGACGATCACCGTGGGGGAGCACGATGCCCGGATCTTCCTGGTGCACCTCCAGGTGCTGGATGACCCGAAGCTGCAGGAGCAGCTGGAGAGGGCGATCCGGGAGGACCGCATCAACGCTGAGGCCGCCGTTTCCACGGTCATCAAGAGGTACAGCGAGGCGTTTGGGAGGCTAGAGGACCCGCTGGCCCGGGATCGGGCGACCGACGTGCGGGATGTGGGTCGGCGGATTCTCCAGAACCTGTCCAGAACTCCCCCGGAGGAACCGGAGGCGCCCGATGCGCGCTACATCCTGGTGACCCACGAGCTATACCCTTCGGACGCTGCCCACCTGCGCCGGGATCGCCTGGCGGGGATCATCACCGAGACCGGAGGCAAGGCATCTCATGCGGCGATCCTGGCCCGGGCGCTGGGCATTCCCGCGGTCACTGGAGTGCGGGACGGGGGATTGCTGGCCCGGAGCGGCGGCGCGACCACCATCGTGGACGGCCAGGAGGGGCACATCGTCCTGAACCCGAGCGCCGAGACCCTGGAGCGCTACCGGGAGAAGGCAAACATGCTGAACCGGATGCAGGTGGCGCTTGCCTCCGGCCCGGCCTTCCCCGCGGTGACCCGGGATGGCACCGAGGTGGACATCCTGATCAACGTGGAGAACGCCGGCGACGTCATGCCTGGCGACCTGGGGGAACTCGCCGGCATCGGTCTCTACCGCACCGAGTTCATCTACATGAACCGCACCTCCTTCCCATCGGAGGACGAGCAGCTCGGAGTCTACCGGGCCGTGGTGGAGCGGGCAGGCGACCGCGAGGTCACCTTCCGGACGATCGACATTGGTGGCGACAAGCGCCTGCCGTACTTCCGGGTCTCGGATGAGGACAATCCCGCGCTGGGGTGGCGGGGCTTCCGGATCAGCGACGAGTGGCCCGACCTGTTCATCGCGCAGATCCGGGCCCTGGTCCGGGCGTCCGCTTACGGCAACTTGAGCATCATGTTGCCGATGATCACTACCGTGGAAGAGGTGCGCCGGGCCAATGCCATCATCAAGGATGTCCGCGCCGACCTCCGCCGGAGAGAGATTCCCTTCGCCGCCCGGATTCCGCAGGGGATCATGATCGAGGTGCCGGCCGCCGCGGTCTCCATCGAGACCCTGCTGAAGGAGGTCGATTTCGTCTCGATCGGCTCGAACGACCTGATCCAGTACCTGTTGGCGGTGGACCGCAACAACGCCCGGGTGGCGGGTCTCTCCCAACCGCTGAACCCGAGCGTGCTGCGCACGGTCCAGTCAGTCGTGCGGGCGGCCCGGGCGGCCCGCAAGCCGGTGTCGCTCTGCGGCGAGATGGCCGGGAGCTTCTACTGCACCCTGGTCCTGCTCGGTCTCGGCCTGAGGCGCTTCTCGATGGCCCGCCACTATGTCACCGGCGTGGGACGCCTGATCCGTGCGGTGACCATCAAGGAGGCGGAGGCGGTGGCCCGCGGGTGCTTTCCTTCTCCACCACGGGTGAGATCAAGGCTTTCTTGAACGCGAGAACCCGCGAGATCTTCCGCAACATGCAGGTTCCGCTCGAGGAAGGGGACGAGCTGCCCTAGATCCTCGCCTCGACCGTATAGAGCTGATGGTATCGCCCTTTCTTTGCCATGAGCTCTTCGTGGCGCCCGCGCTCCACGATCAGGCCGTCCTCGATGACCAGGATGAGGTCCGCCCGCTGGATGGTGGTGAGGCGGTGGGCGATGACGATGCTG
>JAZDLC010000118.1:0-4991 GCA_043802345.1 Planctomycetota bacterium
GCTGGCCCAGATTCCTCCGGCCGTGGCGGGTCGTCAGATCGGTTACGTGGGAAGCGACGCGCGGCTGTTCACGGGCATGCTTCTGGATAACCTGGTGTACGGTCTCCGCCATCAAGCCCCGCGCGCTGTGGCCCCGGGGGGGGATGGCAACGCGCGCCAGGCCAGTTCTGTCGTGTCCGATGACTGGCTGGATCTGGCCTCCATCGGCGTGGCCGACCGGGCTGGACTGGTGGCCGCCGTTCTGGAGGCCGCGCGCATCGTGGGACTGGACGACGACCTCTTCGCCTTTGGCTTGCACGCCGCCATTGATCCCTCGAAGCACCCTGAGATTACCGAGCGCGTCCTCACGGCCCGTCGCCTCGTCATGGAACGATTCCAGGGTGAGGGTGGAGAGGCTGCAGTAGAGTTTTTCGACACCGCCCGCTTTGCCGCCTATGCCTCCATCGGCGAGAACATTGTCTTCGGTTACAGCGTCAGTCCGGACCTCGGAATGGATCGGCTGGCGGGACACGCCCACTTCCGCAGGGTCATCGCCGAGGTGGGCCTGCAAGGTTCCCTGCTCACCCTGGGCGCCGATGTCGCGACACAGATGGTAGAGATCTTCAAAGACATCCCGGCGGACCATGAGTTGTTCGCCAACTTCAGCCTGATCACCGCCGCCGAGCTACCGGAATTTACCCGACTGGCCTCCCGGCTGGAGCGGATGGATCCCGCTGCGATCCCACCCGAGGACCAGGAACGGCTTCTCGCTCTCTCCTTGCGCGTCATTCCCGCCCGCCACCGCCTCGGCAAGATTGACGACGCCTTCATGGCAGGCGTGGTGGCGGCTCGTCGCCGGTTTGTGGAGACCCTCCCGCCAGAATTGGGCACTTTCGTTCCGTACGACCGGGGGCGGTACTTCGCCGACCGGACCTTGATGGAAAACCTCTTGTTTGGCCGCGTGCAGTCCACGAGTAACCTGGCCGTGAAGAAAGTGAACGCCATCGTCGAAGAGGTGATACTCTCCCACGGCCTGCGTGAGGTAGTTCTGGAGGCTGGGTTGGCCTATCATGGCGGGATCGCCGGAGGTCGGTTGTCCCCCGTTCAGCGGCAGAAGGTCGCGCTGGCCCGAGCGCTCCTCAAGCGTCCTCACATCCTGATCCTGGACGACCCTCTAAGAATGTTGGAGTCAGACAAACGCGCGACAATCCAGCAGCGCATCAGCGAGGCCATGCAGGGACGGACGATCATCGCCGTGCTCGGGCAGGCGGATCTGGCGCGCTACTATGACCGCGTGGTGGTGCTGGACGCGGGCAAGGTGGTGGAGGCCGGCACCTATGAAGAACTCTCCGCCCGGGAGGGAGCGTTCCGTCGACTCGCGGCCAAAGCCGCGATCACAGCATAAGGGAGAACCTGATCATGCAGCCATTGGAGCGGGACGTCGAGACATTGCGGAACATCCCCCTGTTCGCCAGTCTGCCCACCGCCCGACTCAAGCTGATCGCCTACACTGCGGAGGTGATCTGTTTTGAGCCTGGGGAGGTGATCGTGCAGCAGGGCGATCCTGCAGAGGCGGTGTACATCATCGTCGAGGGGGAAGCCGAGGTCCTGCTGACCGCTGCGGATGGCCATAGCATCCAACTGGGAACCATGAAGCGCCACACGCTTTTCGGGGAGACCGCGGTGCTGGCCCAGATCCGGCGAACGGCCACGGTCCGGGCCAAGGACCGTGTGGTGACGTTCAAGATCTCCGGCAATCTGTTTTTCGATCTGGTTCGCCAGAGTTCGGAGATTGGCCTGCAGGTCTTGACGCTCCTGGCAGAGCGGTTGGAGCGCAACACGGTCCTGTTACAGCAGTCGGACCGCCACTAGCCCCAATCCGAAATTCCCAACCGCCAAGGCGCCAAGAACGCCATGGCTGATAGCCGAATGGAAAGGAACAAACGGAACTTCTGAAGACCCAAAAAAGGTGTTCTCAGATCCTCCGGTCCAGAGCCGGAAAAATTGTATCCTTGGCGGACTTGGCCTGCCTGTGCGTGGCACGCAGACAGGCGTCATGGCGGTTCAAAGTTTTTCTCGGATCAGGGCTAGTCCAGGGGCAGTCCCTTCGGGACTACACCTCGGGTGATGCCCCCAAGGCCGCAGAGCATTGTCTCTGTCCCCGTTGGAGCCAGGTGGACGGTCAGCGAGAAAGACGAGGCGAGAGCCGTCAGAGGACTGGGGAGGCTACGGATGACCTGGGCCCCGAGAGGCAGGGGAGAAGAACCGCTGTGGATCGTTGACGCACACGTCAGCGATATCCCGCTCTCACGGACGTTCCCCCTACTCATCCACAATCTCCAAAGATCCTTCCCGGGGGAGAGCCTCGACATCCAGCGGGGGGAGGAATCCAGGCTGTCCAACCTCTTGGAAGACATGAACCGGGCCCGTGTTGCGGTGAGCCTCGTCGTACTCTCAGAGGAGACGGGGGAGTTCCTCCGGTTGGCTGGGCAATACCCCAACCGACTGTTCGCTCTGGCCTCCTACGACCCGCTCTCGCCGCGCCAGGGGCTGGATCGGATTCAAGAACTCCGCGCGGCGCATCCGATCCTGATCGTGGGGGTGACAGCCGCCATTTCCGGCGTGCACCAGGATCCGCGCCTAAAGGATTTCGCACCGCTATACGAGTACTGCATGCAGTACGACTTGCCGATCCAGTTTTGCCCGGACGGCTCTTCGGCGGGAGGGAGATCCGTCCAGCCGACCGCCTTCGCTGTCCTGGCCCGGACCTATCCTCGGCTGAGAGTGGTCTGCCGGTATGCCGAGACCTGGGATGAAAACGCGATGGAATACCTGCGTCGCTTCCCCAACCTGTTCCTGCAAGTCGCCGGGCTGCCACAGACGGAACGGAATGAGATTCCTCGAATTCTCCAGACGCTCTTACGTAGGGTTGGCAGCCGCAAGATGCTATTCGCCAGTGACTGGCGTGGCCGAGACCCGACATATTTTCAACAGGTCGAGACGGTGCGCCGTCTGCCGTGGTGGCAGCGGTGCAATGTCGGCTGGCGCACCACCGTCCGCGTGTACGGTCCAAAGATATCGGGCGCCCGGCGATCCGCGCACAGCAACCGGCCGTGAAAGAGAACGACCCCGGAGAGCCTGAAGGCTGATGGCTGATAGCTGATAGCTGTTTTCTACTCTTCAACACATTGAGGTGACACTATGCAAATCCTTCTCGTTGCACCAGAAGTGGCCCCTTTCGCCAAGACGGGAGGTTTGGCAGACGTCGCCGGGGCGCTCCCCAAGGCACTGGCGAAGCTGGGTCATGACATCCGGGTGGTCCTCCCGAAGTACCGGATGGTAGATGCTGCCAAGCACGGCCTGAGGCGCATCCTGAGCCCGTTGCCCGTACCGATCGCTGGGGCAATCGAGAGCGCCGCCGTGTGGGAAGGCGCCATCGAATCCGTCCCGACGTACTTCATCGAGCACGACGACTACTACGATCGGACTGGGCTCTACCAATTCGAGGGGAGGGACCACCCCGACAATGCCGAACGTTTCGCATTTTTCTCCCGTGCCATCCTGGAGATGACGCAGGCCCTCGATTTCATCCCGACCGTTTACCACTGCAACGACTGGCAAACCGGCCTGGTCCCCACGTACTTGCGGACCGCGTACCAGCGCGCACCCGACTTTCAGGGATCCGGCACCCTCTTCACCCTCCACAACTTGGGGTACCAGGGCCTCTTCAAGCCCGCCGCCCTTGCTATTGCGAACCTCGGATCGGAGCTGTTCAACCCATTCGGCGTTGAGTTTTACGGAAAGGTGAACTTCCTGAAAGCGGGCCTGGTCTTTTCCGACGTGATCAACACCGTAAGCCGGAAGTACAGCCAGGAGATCCAGACGGAGGATTTCGGCCACGGCCTGGAAGGCGTCCTCCGCGCCCGCACCCGGGATGTCCATGGCATCCTCAACGGCATCGACTACGACGAGTGGCACCCCGGTCGCGACGTCTTTATTGAAGCGAAGTTCTCGCAGGATGATATGAGAGGCAAGGCAGTGTGCAAGGCCGATCTCCAACGGGCCTTTGGACTGCCCGAGCGGGCCGACGCCCCGCTCCTCGCCGTGATCTCGCGGCTGACGCCGCAAAAGGGCATCGACCTCATCGCCGGGGCGTTGGATGGACTGCTGGATCTGGACACGCAATTCGTCCTTCTTGGAACTGGGGATGATGACCTGCACCAGGCATTCGAGACCGCCAGGGCGAAGTATCCGTCTCGCCTGGGGTTGAAGCTGGGCTTCGATGTTGCCCTCTCCCACAAGATCGAGGCCGGCGCCGACATGTTCCTCATGCCGTCACGCTACGAGCCCTGCGGGTTGAATCAGATGTATAGCCTGGCCTATGGGACCATACCCGTTGTGCGCGCCACCGGCGGTTTGGACGATACCATCCAGCCCTTCGATCCCATTACGGGTGAGGGCACCGGATTCAAGTTCACCGAGGCGACAGCCGAGGCGCTCCTGGAGACGGTACGCACGGCCGTCGGCCTGTACCGCCAGCCGGATCACTGGCGCCGCCTGGTGCATAACGGCATGGCGTGCGACTTCTCGTGGGATCGGTCCGCCAGAGAGTACGAGGCGCTCTACCGCGAGATTGCGGCCCGACGCACTCGCGTTTGAGGCCGCTCGAAAACGTCGGAGGTTCGAGGGTTCGAGGGCTCGACAGTTCGACAGTTCGGCCGTTCGGGATTCCCCGGCACGAGAGGGGACGCAAGCGCGATAAGACCGGATACTCGTCCCCCATCCTCGTCTCGTCCCTGACTCTTTTCATTCTTTTGCGACGTGGCTCAGGCTTTGCGGGCGATGAAGGTGAACGCGCCGGTGACGGCGAGCATGCGCTGCTGCTCGCTCCACCGCTCCTCCCCTGAGCTGAGGCGCTGGAGCCGCCACCACGCCCGGTGAAGCAGAGTGAGGGGCAGCATCAGCGCCTTGCACACCGCCTTCGGCAGCCCGGGAAACAGCGCGAGCGTGGC
>JAZDLC010000119.1:0-10836 GCA_043802345.1 Planctomycetota bacterium
TGCTTCCTGGGCGGGCCGGGATCTGGGGAGGGGACGGGTGCGCTCCGGGCGCGACGAACCGGGGGTGTCCTGCTGGGGGGGAAGGCGAGTGGTCGGGGGCGGGTTAGAGGAATGTCGGGTCCAGGGAGACTCCTGGTTGGAGTCTCTTTCCGGCCCGCCCTGGAAGCGCGCCCGAGAGCTACTGCATCGTTCTTCCGCTGGCTGGAAGGGGGGTGGAGCGCGTCGTTTTTTTTGGGGGAGGGTACGGAAGGTGGGGACGACCGATGGATGCAATGAGGTGGTCCCTCCATGGATGCGAGGCGCAGGGCGCGGTCGCCGGCCTGTGAGGTGCAGTCGTAGTCGTACCCGTCCGCGGTCACGATGGTCCATCGGTTCCGACCAGGCTCAACGCGCATCGATCGTGTACGTGCACCGTCGCTGCGCGACTGAGTACAAGAACGGGATGGCTCCTTTCCATTTGGTTGCGGCCACAGGCCGCGTTGTGCTCTTCATGGTGAAGAAGAAGCCCGTTGCTACTCTTCAGGCGTTTCTTCCTTCCGCCATGGGAAGGACCACTCGCCGACCTCGTAACCGTCATCGCCACAGATGTCGAGCGTGGTCCAGCCGAGCACGAAGTCGATGATCTGCATGTAGCGGAGATTCCAAACCAGGCCGACGTAGGCGATGTGGGGGAAGAAGTGGACGCAGGCAGGGGTGTAGTTCGGTCCGCTGTTATACGGAGGGAGGAGAATCCCCAGGATTCCGGCGGTCCGCTCGGCGATCACCTCTTCCGGATGCTCGCCGTCGAGTCCGTCGCCCCACCCGACCTTCTCGACGGCGTAGAGGAAGCCATAGCAGTGGTTGTAGTGACGCGTGACGCCGATCTGACCACCGCCAAAGCCGACGAAGTACCCATCGATCTTGCTGTAGCCGGCGACGATGAGCTCGAGACTGTTCCAGTACAGGCCGATCTGCGGCGTGGTCGTGAAGGAGAAGCCCAGATCCGCCATGTCCCCGAAATCCTCGTAGCGGTGCTTGAAGTAGGTTCCGACGCTGCCGCAGCTGCTGGTTCCGAGGAGAATGCCGGATACGAACAGGGTGACGCTCAACCTCGACAGAAGACGACAGGCTCCCATTTCAACCCTCTCTTTCGGCCCGCCCGCCGGGCAAGGCCATGGTCAACTCGGACTTTCAGTTGCTCTGAACCGCTCCCAAGCTCAATGGGCGGAAAGCCAGACCTTGTCGGGAGAGGCCCCGACAGGTGACGAGCGGTCCACTCCGACCGGCAGATACTCGCCGGTCCGCCGATCCTGCCGGTATTCCCGCCGGACACCGTTCGCGACGATCGACTCGATGGCCCGGGCGAGGTACTCGACCTCTTCCTCCGTGTTGTAGAGGGCCAGGCTGATCCGGACGAAGCCGCGGTGGGGGAGCTCCGTGCCGTTCCTTGCGGCGACCAGATGACGGCGCGTCTCCTCGGCCGAGACGCCCAGCAGCCGGGCGACGTACGGCTGGGCGCAGAAGCAGCCGTTGCGAACGCCGATTCCCCACTCATGGCTGAGCACCGCGGCCACCAGCGCGTCATCGAAGGCGTCGAGCTGGAAGGGGATGATCCCCACCCGATCCGCGCAGTCCCCACCGGCTCCAAAGATCGTCAGCCCGGCGATGTCCGAGAGACGATCGATCGCCTTTCTGGTGAGTACGTGCTCGTAGGCGACGATCCTCTCCATCCGCAGATTCTCGAGGGCGCGCATGGCCTCCACGAGCGCGCAGATGCCGAGGAGATTCGGCGATCCGGCCTCCTCCCGATCAGGCACGTCCGCCCACTCCACGTCATCGAGGGTCACGGACTTCACCGCGCCGCCGCCCACGATCCCGGGCCGCCCCTTCTCGAAGAACGAGCGCGGGCCGATCAGGGCGCCGCTGCCGAAGGGCGCGTACATCTTGTGCCCGGAGAAGGCAAGGAAGTCGATTCTCTCCGGGTCGTTTCCCTGTCCCATCTCGATCGGCCGATGCGCTACCTTCTGCGACGCGTCCACGAGCAGAAAGGCTCCGTGGCGATGCGCCAGCCTCGCGACGGTTTTCAGGGGCGGCGCCATCCCGGTCACATTGGAGGCGCCCGTGACCGCGACCAGGCGCACGCGTCCTGCGTACTGCAGGAGCTTCGCCTCAAGGTCATCGAGGTCGAGCATCCCGGTGGAGAGATCGCTCCGTACGTAGTCCACGGTGCCCTGGCAGCGCCAAGGGAGCATGTTGGAGTGGTGCTCCATCACCGTGACGAGGATCACGTCCTCCTCGTGAAGCAGGAACCGGTGGCTCAAGCGGTTGATGCCGTCCGTGGCGTTCGCGCAGAACACGACGCTGTGATACGACGGGTCCGCGCCGACGAACCGGAGGACCTTCTCGTGCGCCCGTTGGAAGGTCTCGGTGGAAACCCGCGACTTGAACCCGGTGCCGCGGTGCACGCTCGAGTACCACTCGGCGCTGGCGTTGACGCAATCCAGAACCGACTTCAGTGGGGGGGTGGTGGCGGCGTTGTCCAGATTGACGTACCGGCGCCGCGACCCGTCCAGCAGGGGCACTTCGTAATCCAGCCCCACGAACATCTCGCGCAGGTCGCGTGACAGGAGAGGCGGTGTTGAGTCTGCTGCTTTCAGCACTCCACCTCGCTCTCGCTCCTCTGCCCGGAGAGGCCTCGCGTTCCGGATCCTTTGCCCACACCATACCGGTCCGCGGTCCTGCGGAGAATCTCGTTCTTGTAGACGGGCCAGGCGCAAACCGGCATGAAGGCCACTTCCTGCGTCTTCGGGTTCTCGAACGCGAACGAGGCGGGGCAGTCGACCAGCCGCGCGGCTTCGACGCATTCCTTGTCCTCGAACGGCAGGACGATCATTCGCAGAATGCTCTGGCACTTCGTGTGCTTTCGGAGCAGCACCTTCAGCTTCACCCCGCGAACCAGTCCGAACAGAATGCGCATGAGCTTCAGGTAGGCGTTTCCGCCGAACACCTGCCGCAGGTCGACGTGACGCAGGGCCAGGCCCAGGAGGGCCTTCCCGAAGACGAACTGCCTTCCCTTGCGCCCGAACAGCCGGACCATCGGGTCCGATTCCAGTTCCCGCCCCATCTTCTCATCGAGGGCCACGGCCTCGAGAATCAGCTCCTCGAGATTCGTGTCCTTCAGGTACTTCGAGGCCGGATGGTACTGCAAGCCGTCGGAGATCAGGACGCTGACCAGCTCGCAGTTCGGGTGCGCGCCGCCGAAGGTCATCCGGCCGACTTCGAAGGTCGAGCGCAGGGTCTGGAGCTTGAACATCGCGCCGGCCGGGAAGAACGAGATCCCCGGGATCTCGTTCTTCATGATCATCTCGACCCCCTCGGTCGTCGTGCTCTTCACGTTCAGGTTCTCGTCCGGACCCCACTCGGCGGTCAGCGGGATCAGGTCGAGCGCCTTGACACAGTGCCGGTTCTCGTGGCAGAACGCGATCAAGTCGGCCATGTGCTTCTCGTTCGCGTCGCTCACGCAGCACATGATCGTGACCTTGCCCTTGGGATGCTTCGCGACGTTTTCCAGTGCCTTCGTCTTCAGCTCGAGGGCTCTTGGATGCTTGCGCGTCTCGGAGTAGATCTCCTCGTGACGGCCGTCGAACGAGAACATCAGCTCGGGACGGGTCGCGAGGAGCTCGTCGCAGTACTTCTCGTCCGCCAGGCGGAGCCCGTTCGTGACCACGCGCGTGGAGAGGCCGTACTTCGACCGGGCCAGACGGATCATCTCGATCAGGTCCTTGCGCATCGTCGGCTCGCCGCCGAAGAGTTCGATCTTCGGCTTGGGGTCGAGCTGGGCGAGCTTCTGGAAGATCTTCTCGAAGTACTCCATCGGCGGGTCGAACCGGAAGCCCATGGCGGGAATGTTCGCCAGGCAGATCGGGCAGTTCATGTTGCAGCGGTTCGTCACATCGATGAAGACGAGCGTGGGCTTCTTGTGGATCGTGCACGTGGTGCAGTTGAGGCTGCAGGTGTGCTGAGCCTTCCCCTCGTAGTGCATCGCCTTCCGCTTCTCTTCGTAGCGAACCGCGTCCGTCGACACGAGCGCCTCGGTGGTGCCACAGTCGGGGCACTCCTTGGAGAGGAAGACGTTGGTGCCCCGGATGACGTGCTTGGCCGGGACGACCCGGTCGCAGCTCGAGCAAACGCCCCGGTTCTCGATCTCTTCTTGGATGATTCTCATCTTGCGCACACTCTCCCGGGAGCTGAGGGACACAGCGACTACTTCTTTGCTTACGGCGCGTCTGCCTCGGGCGGAACCGGATCCGGAATGTCATCATCATTCATGAAATCCAGCGTCGTCCACCCGGCGAGGAAGTCGAGGATCTCGAGCGGGCGCATGGTGTTCTGAATGCCGATCCACCCGAGGTGCACGAACCGGTCGCATTCGACATGGTGCCGGATCGGAGGGCAACCATCCTCTTCGATGATCAGGCGGGGAATGCCGGCGTGGAAGTAGGGGCGCTCCGTGAGGTTCGCCTGGTCGGGGCGGGCCTGGCGGGGGTCCTTGGGGTTGAACCGCCCGTACCCCTTCAGTTCACTCCCCCAGCCGATGACGCCCCAGGAGTTGTGCGCGGCGTCCAGGTAGCCGATCTGACGGTTGCCGATGCCGAGCGTCTTGCCGGTGAAGTTCGAGTAGCCGAGCGGGATGATGTCGAAGAAGTCGAAGTAGAAGCCGAATTCCGGCGCGAGCTGATCATTGACCGTGATCCCGAGATCGACCATGTCGAGAGCGTCGTTGCCCCGTTTCTCCATGTAGCTGCACCCGCTGCAGAGGAGCAGCACGGAGAGGAAGAGAAACAGGCCGGCGATGCGCGGAGACTGGGTCATGAGGTGCGCTCCCGAAACGAGATCCCGGTATGGGCGGTGGCTCCGGAGAGGTTCCCCCCGGAGGTGAGGCGAAAAGGGCGGGACGATCAGTGTGATTCCCGCATCCATCTGATTCTCGAACTTTTCTATCGGAGATCCAGGGCAAGGTCAAGCGGGCCGGACGCCGCGGCTGCAAGGTGCCTCGGGACGGGTCAGAAACCTGGGATTTGCCGGCGGACGAGCGCTTTTCGGGCCGGATCAGCAGTTCCAGGCCGGGTCGACCTGAGGGCGAACGCGCCAGGCCATGAGGGAGACCGGCAGCACGGTCAGGGTGATCACGAACATCAGCGTCGCGACACTTTGCAGCGGCCAGCCGACGACATCCTCGGCGATCCGGATCAGGTCGTTGGTCATGCCGAATGAGCCCGAGCCGTGGTATTCGACGATCGCCTCGAAGGAAGTCATGAGGCCGGAGAAGAGGGTGAGGTTCTTGGCCAGCAGGTACCAGCCGAGGGTCGCGTAGAGGCAGCGTTCGGCCTCCGACCCGGTGAAGCCGCCGACCACGGTGCGCCAGAAACAGATGCCGGCGAACAGCAGTTCACCACCATGCCCGGCCGCGAGACAGAAGAACTCGGAGGCGCCGGTGAACGCGATGACGGGTTGGAGCAGCGTTACGAGCAGGAGGGCGATCGCGGCCACGGGAATGTGGCGGACACGCCAGGCCAGGTAGCCGAGGAGGCCGGTCAATGCGAAGACCAGCCAGGTCGTCTGCGCGCTCCACATCGCGGCGGCATGGCCATCGAGCCGGATCGCCGGGAAAGCCGGCATGCCGCACAGCCAAGCCGCCAGTGAGTGACCCATCTCATGGGCCAGCGACGCGATGAACCAGCCGCAGAACGACAGAACCGGCAGCGCGAACAGGTTGGAGAGGATGGCTCCCGCCGCCAGGAAGAACCAGGACGGGGGTAGGCCGAGAATCCGCGGTTTCTGCGTTTCGCGAGGTCCGGAATCGACCCTGGATCCGGACAGGTCGGCCAGCCCGGACACGTCGCTGGATAAGGAGATGACGCGGGGGGGAGCCTGCAGTGAGGATGGTGTCATTTTCGGTCTCCGATAGCCACCACCTCATATCGGCCACTCGCCCCCGAACATTCACACCTGGCGAAGATGTTCACCGGGTGTGAATGTTCGGGGGGCGGGAGGGTTAGTTCGGCTGGTAGATCTCGCCGGTCAGCGGGCCGCCGCCGGTCACCAGGATGGTTCCGTCGGGCAGGGGCACCGCGACGCCGCCCGTGCGGGGAGCGGCCAGGTCGCCGACCGGGCGGCTGCTCCCTCCGGTGCTCGAATCGACCAGGTCGGCGGACTGCAGCCCCTCGAGGCGGAGCGTGGAGAGATCGCCCGCGAGACTCAGTGCGATGCCCCCGGCGACCAGCGCCTCGCGGTCATCCAGCGGCGCGAGGAGAGGGAGTATGCGGCCATCGGAAATCGGAATCGGAGAGGAGAAGCCGCCGAAGAGACCGGGCCGGTAGCGCACGACATTCGCGACCGACTCGAGCCTGAGGTCGAGCATGCTGCCCGACGTCAGGAAAACCGTGAAGTCGATCGATAGGCCGCCGGCCAGCAAGGCGTCGCCGCTCTGGAGCGTGACCGCCGAGTGCAGCATGCGCGCCTCACCCATGAGGCTCGGGAGACCGAAGATGCCGAGGAACTGGCTGTATGACTGGGCCGTGGGGGAGACGATCGGAATGTTGACGATCGGGAGGACCGAGAGCCCTCCCGCCACCATGATGTCGCCGTTTCCCAGGACCGTCGCGCTGTGGAACATTTTCTGCTCCAGCAGATTCGGGCCTGGCGTGAAGGTGTCGGTCGCCGGGTTGTAGAACTCGGAGGACGCCAGGATGCCGGCGAGGAAGGCCGGGAGATCGGCGAAGTTGAACGACCGGGCGCCGCCGACGACGAGCACGCGGCCATCATCGAGCGGCGCGGCCGCATGGGCGGCCCGGGGCGTGTTCATCGAAGCGGCCGGGGTGGAGAGTCGCGTCGCGGGGTCGTAGATGAAGCTGTCGGCCACCGGCTGGCCGGCCAGGCCGAGCCCACCCGCCACCAGGATGCGACCATCCGCGAGCTGCGTCTGTGTTGCGAGGATGTTCGCCGAGGGGACCAGGCCGTGCAGCGAAAACTCCTCGAGATCCGGGTCATACTCCTGGACGATCGGACCGCTACCACCCATCAGCAAGATCTTGCCATTGGCCTGCGGAAACGCCGCGCCCGTCACGATCGGCGCCAGGGCGTCCCCGAGAGTCGCGGAGAACGTCTCGGCCACTCGCATCCGGAAGCGAACGAGGTTCGAAACCTCGGAAATCGGATGGAACTGGAACGACTGCATCGAGAGCGTGATACCGGCCAGCGACGGCATGTCCGGAATCGGCAATGAGATGTTCACATCTCCGTTCGCATCGAGGGTCCCGAGAAAGCCAGGTATCTGAAACGAGACGCCTGCCTGGTCGAGCGTGATGTCGAACGTGACGCCGTGGGTCGAAGTCGGTTGCTCCGTGAAGGAGAAGATGAGTCCGTAGTTCGCGTTCGGCTGGCCGTGAATGCCGAATTGCGCGACTCCCGGAATCGCTCCGCCATGTTTCTCGAGCCTCTGCTGAGCGCTGAGCGGGCTGATGAGGGCGGCGGCGGCAAAGAGGGCAAGGCAGAGCAAGCGCGGTTGTCGGCACATAGGGTTCCTCGTGGATGTCGGGATTCAGACTGGTAACAGTCTACGCGCAATCTCTCCCTCCGGCAACAGCCCCGTTCGCCTGCGCGCCGCGCGGCCGGCTGCTACCTGGGAGAGGCACCCAGTCCGAGAAGCTCTTCGGCCTCCTCTAAGAAGTGCTCCAGATCCCAGGATTCTCCTGTCTTGCGCTGACCGGCGATCCGCCGCGCGAGCTGGTACTCGGCCATCGCCGCTGCCTGGTTTTCCAGCCGAGCCCAGGCCATCGCCCTGAAGAGATGGATGGTTGGAGAGTCACTCACGGATTGCCGCAGCAGCCGTGTTCTGGAAGCATCCAGTCTGCGAAGAGACTCCTCGAGGTTTCCCAGGCGATACTCGGTGATGCCGAGCGTCAGCAGATGATCCCAGTTGTCGGCGAAGATCCGGACCGCCGAACACGCGCTTCGTTCCGCGACCTCGTAGGAGGAATGATCGGCGCCGCGGTTCTTGACGATGGCGAGGGCGCGATTGGCCAGTTCGTAGGCGTCGTCCCATTCCAGCCATGCCTGGTCCCGGATCGCCGCCAGGAGTTCGCTGTCGATCGCGGAGTCGCTGGCGGCGGCCTCGAGCACATCCTGGATGAGCCAGCCGTCGGTCGTACCGGTTCTGATCCGCCGCAACGCTTCTTGCTGCAAGGCCCGGCTCTCCCTGAGCCGCGTGACCTCCTGATCATCGAGCAGTTGGAATCTCTCGAGTTCCGCGGAGAGCAGGGCGCGGGGAGAATGCAGGCAGCCTGCCCGCATCGGGTGGACCGGCCAGAGTCGGATTGTCCCATCGTCGGAGGCGGTCGCGAGCCAGCTTCCCGTCGCGTTGAATGAGACCGATTTGACCCGGCCTTCGTGTCCGGTCAGTTGGGCGAGAAGACTTCCGTCCCGGGAATCCCAGAGCGCTGCCGTTCCGTCCTCCGAGGCCGTGGCAATGAGGGACGCATCCGGACTCACGGTGACCGACATGATTTGACCCGTGTGACCGCGAAGAATGTGTCGGAGACGGCCTGTTTCCGCATTCCAGACCCTGACGGTCTTGTCTTGCGCCACAGTCACCACGAAGCGATCGTCCGGAGCGAAGGTCACCAGTTCGATTTTCGCCCGGTGGCCGGTCAGTGACGCGGCTTCCACTCCGCTCGGCAGGTCGTAGAGGCGGACCGTCTGATCGTGCGAAACGGCGGCCACTCTGGTGCGGCTCTTTGAGATGAAGGTCTTCCGGTGTGCGCGCCCCTTCGCCGCCACCTCGAATTCACCCCACGTCTCCTCACTGGCTCCGAGCTTCCAGACGTAGAGCGTTCCGGCCTCTGACCGGGAGACCACGGCGCGGTCTTCCGCCGTGAAGGCGATGTCCCTGTGCAGTCCCTGCAAGGGGGAGACCATCCGGGCGCGAGACGGATCGTCGATGCTTAAGATCCGCAGCGCGCTGTCGGTTCCAGAGATGGCAAGCATCTTGCCGTCATTGCTGAGGGCGCCGGTGCGCCCGCGCCACTCACCGATCTTCCGGGCAAGCCGCGCATCGTAGAGCAGGAACGACTCCGCGCCCGTCGCGTCCCGATGCAAGAGAATCGTACGGCCATCTCTGCTGTACTCGGAGAACCCCCGCGGATCACCCGGTCCTCCCGCTGACCCCAGGATGGCTGGCGAGCTCGCGGACGCCGTATTCAGCACCTCGATTTCCCCACCGGCCAGCTCCACGCACAGCTCGTGCTCCCGGATCGGATTGAACACCGTGGCTTGGGAACCGCCTGTCTCCGCGCGGACCAGGAACGGGTACTCCGCGTTGCCGGTTGCATCCCAGACCCTGGCGGTTCCGTCACCTGCGGTGCTGACCAACAGGCGTCCTGACGGGCTGTAGGTCACGGAGGTGATCTCACCCTCATGACCGTGGAGTTCCGCGACCTCTTCGTTCCGAGTCAGGTCAAAGAGGAGCACCGCATGGGCCTGGTTTCCAGCGGCGAGCTGATCTCCGCCGGGGTTCATGGCGATGCTGGTGACCGCCGAACGGTACGGGCCTCGCAGAGCCCGCGATTCCCCCGTCCAGTGGTCATGGACGACGATGCGTCCATTCTCGTACCCGACGGCGACGACCCGGCCATCCTCACTGTACGAGGCGCAATACGGCACAGATTCGAGGCCCGCAAAAGGCAGCCTGCGCCACCCCTCGGAGGAGGATTCCCAGAGACTGACATCCTCGGAGTAGGAAAAGGCCACGGCCCTCTCGACTCCCTTGACCCTGTCCGAGGCGATACGAACGAACAGACAGCCGGCACCGAGCCGTCCTCCGAGTTGGCCCTTCAAAGCCCCGGTCTCCGCGTCCCACGACCTGGCGGTGCCGTCTCGGGAGCCCGTCAGGGCGGTTCCCCGGCGTGACCCGAAGGAGACCGACAGGAGCGTGTCTCCGTGCGCCGCCGAGAGGTCATCGGAGTGCGGCAGTCTGCCGACCAGGTTCCCCGCGAAGTCGTAGACATAAGCGGCGTAGTCGAAGCCGCCCGAAACAAGGAAAGTCTCCCCACGCGGGTCGACCGAGAGCGCGCCGCCCGCGAGCGCATGCCGTACGGAACCCTGGAATCCGCGCAGGCCGACAACGGCCGCCCTTCCCTCCGGCAGCGTCCAGATTCGCACCGTTCCATCCATGGACGCCGTGGCGAGGCGCTCGCCGGCGCGATCGAAAGCCGCCCCCACGACGGGACCGCCATGCTTGAGCCGGCAGATCGGCTTCCAGGACTGCGTGTCCCACACGATCACGGTCTTGTCCTGGGACCATGTCGCCAGGCGCTTCTCATCCGCGCTGAAGGCCGCCTCGTAGACCGCCCCCTGATGGTCCGAGAGGAGAGTGAGCTCTCGCCACGGCCGATGCGTGTCCAGCCAACCCCGATACATGGCCCGGTAGGCGGCGGAGTAGGCAGGTCCCGGTCCCGATCCCGCCCTGCGCATCGCCTCCATGGCCAGCAGGAGGCTCTGGGCCGGATTCTCCTCCCTCAGCTCCTCTGACTTCGAACTCAGGTAAAGCACCTGGTTCTCGTCCTTCTGCTGCTGCAGTTTCATCTGTTCCTGTGCCAGTTCCCGCACGAACGAGTACTGGAGCACCAAGATGGTCAGGGGCCCGCCCAGAACGAGAATCGCGGCGAGAGCCAGCGAAATGCTGCTTGCCGGATTGCGCCTGACACACCGCATCAGGCGCGTCGCGGTGCCGACCGGACGTGCGACAACAGGCCTGAACTCCAGGAAACTCCGGATGTCGGCCGCCATGTCGGCCGCGGT
>JAZDLC010000120.1:0-16787 GCA_043802345.1 Planctomycetota bacterium
GGAGAGGGATGGCGGGAGAGGATCAACAGGTAGAGCTGGTCCACGGCCAGCCCCGGCCGCTTCTGCTTCTGGCCCAGCATGCGTTTCAGTCGCTTGCTTTCCCCGATCTTCTTCATCACGTGGCTCGAGTTCAGCAGGTGCAGCCTCTGGGGGACCGTCGGCTCATCGTTGCGCTCTGACTCGAGGCCAGTGTCCCTGGCCGGCCGGCCGAACAGCTCGAGAAACGGGCTGTTGATGCTGCCGTCGGCCAGTTCGATCGCCCGGGCATTCTCCGGGATGAAGGTGAAAGGCTCAGGGATCGCGCTTTGGTACTCCTCGGTAGTGTCGGTGATCTGACAGATCGCGTCGATCAGCACCTCTGCCTCCAGCGGCCGGAGCTGATAGAACGCGAGGTTCGCGAGCGCCTCCGCGCGTCGCTCGGCGGGCAAGCTCTCGGCCGGGATGGAGGAGAGTTGATAGGTGCTCGAATTCAGGATCAACCGGTAGATGTGCTTCAGATCGTAGTTGGCGGCCACCAGTTCCCGCTGGAGGTACGCGAGCAGGTCCGGATTCACCGCCGGGTTGTCGGCCCGGATGTCATCCGGCTCATGCACCAGGCCGCGCCCCTGCAGCCAGAACCAGATCCGGTTGCAGATGTTCCGGGTGAACCAGGGATTCTCCGGCGTGATCAACCAGTCGGCGAAGACCAGCCGGGGATCCTCGACCGCGCTCAGCGTGATCTCGCGACCGCCCGGAAAGGCGGCATGCTCCGGGACCGGCGAGGAAGCGTCGAACAGGACGATCTGTTCCTTCCATTCCGAGGTGCCCTTGAAGCCGACGCGGGAGAAGAAGGCCGCCATGCCGGCTTGCCGATCCTCCGGCCAGCGGTCGAAGCGCGCCCCCATGAAGGTCAGCGCCACGGCGGCGGCGAGGTCCACCGGCTGCTCGCCCATCACCGCGCGGTAGAAGTTCACCGGAGGAACCCGGAAGCAGCTTCCGCTGGAGGTGAGGAGCTCCCGGCAGAAGCGATCGTACGGGAGATTGCTCTGGATCGAGGCGTGCAGCCACTGGTGGTACGCCTGCACCGCGTTCGGCCAGAGGTTGATCGGGAACTCCGCCTTGACCCGGAGGAGGGTGCCCCACTTCATGGCCCAGTAGTCAGCGAACTCCTTCCGCTCCAGAAGCTGATCAATCACGCGGGCGCGCTTGCCGGGTGAGTCGTCTTCCAGGAAGGCGCGCACCTCCTCCGGCTCCGGCAGCGTCCCGATCACGTCGATGTGGACCCGCCGCAAGAAGACCGCGTCCGAACAGGGTCGGGCTGGCGGAAGGCCGAGCTGCTCGAGGCGCGAAAAGACGAAGCGATCGAGCTCGGTCTCCGGAGCGGCGGCCCGGTCGGCCTCGAAGACGTCTGTCTGCGAGAGTCCCGGGACCGACCCGGAAAGACAGGTCAGCAAAAAGGCGGCGGCCCGGAGTCTTTTCATCAGCGGCCCCCTGTGCGAGCCAGGGCAGGCGCCTGGCCGGTGTTTGGCCTCCTGGTCAAACCCGCGGATGGAGAAGCGGTTGCGCGGAATCCGCTCCTCCCGACCGGTCGCGGGCGGAGCAACCTCATCCGGCGTTTCAGCGCGGCCCCTCAGGCAGGCGCCGCGGGTCTTCAAACTGGTCGCCACCGAGCGCATGGACCTGGGCCACGAGACGGCGCAACTGGTCCGGGCGGATGCCCTGTTTCTGGTCGCACAGGATCTCACTGCGGGGGGTGGACTCACCGATGGTCTCGACGATGAGGCCGACGGCGCCCGCGGCGATCGCTGCCAGGCCGGCCGGCAGGACGAAGCGAGCGTCACCGGTGGCGTGACTCGGATCGGCGATCACCGGCAGGAAGGTCTTCCCGCGCAGGGCCGGGATCACGTTCAGGTCGAGGGTGTTCCGGGAGTACTCATCCATTGAGAAGGTGCGGATGCCCCGCTCGCAGAGGATGATGTCGAGGTTCCCCTGAAGGGCGATGTACTCGGCCGAGCCGAGCCACTCTTCCAGGGTGGCGCTGAAGCCGCGTTTGAGCAGCACCGGCTTGCCGGCCTTGCCGACTTCGATCAGCAGTGGGTAGTTCTGCATGCTGCGCGAACCGATCTGCAGCACATCGGCATAGCGGGCCACCATTTCCACGAGGCGCGGGTCCATGACCTCGGTGACCACCGGCAGGCCGGTGCGCTCCCGGGCCTCGGCCAGGATCTCCAGGCCCTTCTCGCCCAGGCCCTGAAAACAGTGCGGGTTGGTCCGTGGTTTGAAGGCCCCGCCGCGCAGCATGTCGGCGCCGGCGGCGAGGACCTGGTCAGCAATTTCCAGGGTCTGCTCTCGCGACTCCACGGCGCAGGGCCCGGCGATCATGACCGGGCGGTTCCCCCCGACACTCACCGAGCCAACTCGTACCGGGCGCGTCCTCAGGCAGTCCTTCCATTCCGGACTGTTGGCACGCTCCACCAGAAGTTTGTTCGAAGTTCCGCTCATGGTGACGTCCGTGGGCTCGGAGGTCATGTCGTCTCCATTCCGCAGTCTATCGAATCCGGCACGATCGATCGTTCCTCTATAGACAGATCAATCAGAGAGTAGAGCACCCGCTTGGAACCGCCGGGGGGCGAGGATGTGCCGCCGGAAACTGGAGGTTCGGCCGGATTCTGATTCCGGCGGGAGGGACTGCTGGAAGCTGTGCCCGGGGGAGCCGGCCCCATGCGGAGGGCTCGCCACCGCTCCGTGGCGGCGGATTGCGGGGTGTGCGTCCCTACTCGACCGCCGTCTCTTGAGCGGGCGTAGCCTCTGCCAGCCGCTCGGGAAGCTCAAGGGGAGCCTTGACGCCGAACATCTTCTGCGCCAGAGATCCGACGTCTTCCGAGGCCAGGAATTCGAAGAAGGTGCGCTGGGCCTGATTGATGACCGAATTGACCCCACAGGTCGCCTGGTTGGAGCACCCTCCCGTCGAGAGCAGGCAGCACTCCTCGAGCTGGTCTCCGTCCGTGGCCGCGACGATGTCCAGAATACGGATTTCCCCCGGTGCGCGGGCCAGCGAGTAACCGCCCTTTCGACCCAGGGTCGATTGCACAATCCCTGCCCTGGAAAGGTCTTGGAAGACCCGGGCGATGTACCCCGGCGACAGCGAGAGCTTGTTGGAGTACCCACTCAGGTACTGCAGGATCTCCTTGAAGGAGAGCGGGCCGCGTCCATGGTAATAGGCCAGGAAGCCCACCCCGTGCAGCGCGTAGCGAGCGCGTTTCGAGATCATCAGTCCGTTCTCCCGGCAGTATTTGCCACCAGACCGCTCAATAACTTGCCACGCCGAGCCTTGGCGACGTGCGCGGAACCTGCCGAAGCAAGCCAGCCCGGCGGATCAGAACCACCGGGTGCCGACCGGGGAAGGTGGCCCGAGCGTGGGGGCACCCTCCCGGAGAAGCTCCGACAAGGAATAGCCTCTTTCTGGCGGATCGCCCGCTCGAAGGTTCCCTACCCCGGGAATGAAGGCAAGCCGCCGGGAAGAAAGAGGCAGGTCGCCAGCCTGACGACACCCAAGCCGTCTTGCCGGAAAACGTCATTCCTTGCGCAGGGAGCGGAAGACGATCTCCGTGAACTGGGCCGGTGAGAAGGCGTGGCGGCCCCAGACCTCGTCCAGGCCGGCCGTGGGACGGTCCGCCAGGATGCTCTCGAGGTCCTTCCCGTCCGCGATTTCTCGCGAAATGATGTCCCGAAAGGAGTGGAGCATGGCCAGGTAGCTCTCCATTCCCGCCCGGTCGATGAAGGGGTAGCCGTGGATGAACAGGATGTCCCCCGCGTGGATGACGTTCGCCTTCTTGAACAGGACGGCCGCGTCGCCCTCGGTGTGAGCGTTCGCGAGGTGGAGAACCGTCACTTCCTCATCGTTCAGGTGGAACGTGATCTGCTGGCGGAACGTGATTGTGGGGAGGGCCTTCGCCGGTGAAGCAGGAACGTCCCGCTCGATGATTCCGATGTGGCGGTCCTCGGCCAGGGGGATCCAGGGGTATCCGCGCGGCAGGTAGCCGTGGGTGTACATGACGAGGCCGCGGTTCGTTGGCTTTCGGCCCTCCCGGTTGATCGCGAGCCGTCAGGCCGCCCCGAAAACACCGCAGCGGAGCCTTCTTCCTGTGTTCGCATCACCTGGAACTGCTAAAAGCGACACGATCCACCCGGAGACCATGAACATCTTCCCAGGAAGTCTGGATTGAACGAACTGGCCGATGCCTGCCGGCGGGCGCTCTCCCTGATCCTGACCGCGGATCCTGATCTGGTGGAGATCGTGCTGTTGTCGCTCCGGACCAGCCTGAGCGCGGTCCTGATCGCGGCCCTGCTCGGCCTGCCGCTCGGCGCCTCACTCGCGCTGTTCCGGTTTCCCGGCCGGCGGGTGCTGACGGTTCTGGTCAGCGCGTTGATGGGCCTGCCGCCGGTGGTGGTCGGCCTGCTGCTGTATCTGATCCTGTCCCGCTCAGGGCCGTTCGGCGTGCTGGAGCTGCTGTTCACGCCGACCGCCATGATCGTGGCGCAGACCCTGCTGGTGCTGCCGATCATCGCCGCCCTGACCCGTCAGGTGGTGGAGGATCTGCTCGGGGAGTATCACGAACTGTTCCTGTCGCTGGGTGTCTCGCGCCGGCGGGCACTGGTCACGCTGCTCTACGACGGGCGCTTCCGGCTCGTTCCGGTGCTGCTGGCCGGGCTCGGGCGCGCCATCTCGGAGGTCGGCGCGGTGATGATCGTGGGCGGCAACATCGACCACGCGACCCGCGTCATGACGACCGCCATCGCCCTGGAGACCTCCCGCGGAGATCTGTCGCTCGCGCTCGGGCTGGGAATCGTGCTGCTCCTGCTGACCCTGGTGATCAATGCGATCGTGTTTCTGGTGCGGGAGGTGTCCGATCGCCAGAGGATCCGGACCGCGCCGCTCGGGGGTGAGCGATGAGCGCGCCCTGGCTGCGGGTAGAGCATCTGTCGTACGCCGTGGGCGGCCGGATGCTGATCGACGACCTCGATCTGGTCTTCTGCTCCGACAAGATCACGGTGCTGCTTGGGCCGAACGGCGCGGGCAAGAGCCTGACGCTCCGGCTTCTGCATGGGTTGCTCGGGCCCACCACCGGCCGGGTGACCTGGCCTGGCGACCGCCGGATCCGGAACCGGCAGGCGTTCGTCTTTCAGCGCCCGGTGCTCCTGCGCTGCTCGGTCAGGGCGAACGTGGAGTTCGCACTTGCCTGCCGCCAGGTCAGGAGACCCCAGCGGAAGGTCCGCGCCACGCAGGCGCTGGAACGGGTGGGACTGCTGGAGCAGGCCGACCAGCCCGCCCGCACGCTCTCGGTGGGAGAGCAGCAGCGGCTGGCGCTGGCAAGGAGCTGGGCGCTCGATCCGGACGTGATCTTCCTCGATGAGCCGACCGCCAGCCTCGACCCGGCCGCCGTGGGACAGGTGGAAGAGATCATCCAGGCGATCTGTGATGGGGGCGCCCGGGTGGTCATGGCGACCCACGATCTCCAGCAGGCCCGGCGCCTGGCCAGGGAGATCTGTTTCCTGCACCGGGGCCGGCTGATCGAGAGCTCTGGTTCCGACGTATTCTTCAACGAGCCCCGCACCGCCGAGGCCGCCGCTTTCCTTCGTTCAGAACTGTTCTGGTAGACCGTCATGCTCTCATCGAGAATCGCCCTCCTTTCCTTCCTGCTGCTGCCGGCCGGCGGTTGCTCCGACGACTCGCCCGAGGGGACGCGCGGCATCACCCTCGCCTCGACCACGAGCACCGAGAACTCAGGGCTTCTGGGTGACCTGCTGCCGAAGTTCACTGCGCAGACCGGGATCGAAGTGCGGGTCGTGGCGGTGGGCACGGGCAAGGCCATGAAGCTGGGGGAAAATGGGGATGTTGATCTGGTGCTGGTGCACCACCGGGCCTCCGAGGACCAGTTCCTGGCCGAGGGGTACGGGTCGTTGCGCAAGGACGTCATGTACAACGACTTCCTGATCGTCGGCCCGGAAGCGGATACGGCGGGGATCCGGGGCCAAAACGACGTAGTCGCGGCGATGAAGCAAATCGCCGCGGCGCAGGCCCCGTTCGCCTCGAGAGGGGACGACAGCGGCACGCACAAGAAGGAACTCGAACTGTGGGCCGCCGCCGGGATCGCGCCGGAATCTGGTGGCGAGAATTGGTACCGCTCGACCGGCTCGGGCATGGGAGCGACCCTCAATCTGGCCGCGGAGCTGGAAGCGTACGCGCTAACCGACCGGGGCACCTGGCTCAGCTTCCTGAACCGGCGGACGCTGGTGCCGCTGTCCGAGGGGGACGCGCTGCTCAAGAACCCGTACGGCATCCTGCTGGTCAATCCGGAGAAGCATCCCCACGTGCATGAGGCGGAAGCGCGCAAGCTGATCGACTGGATCACGTCTGATGAGGGGCGGCAGGAGATCGCCGGCTTCCGGATCAGCGGCGAACAGTTGTTCTTCCCAACGAAGTGAATGCTGGACCGCCAAGGAAACCAGGAAGCCAGGAAGCGGATTGCTGCTGGTGCGAGGGGCCTTCCAACAGACCAGCGCGTGCCCTTCGCGGTTCCTGCATTCTTACCTTCCTGCCTTCCTTGGCGCGATCCTCGCGCGGTCCCATCTGGCAGCCCGTCGAAAAACCGGGTGATGCACAGGCGGGATGATCGTGGTCGAGATCAAGGCGCACAGGACGCGGCGTATTGGTGGATACGGTGAGTTCTGTGCAACGCCGAGATCGGCCGCGAGGGCCCGTCTGGGCGTTGCACCGTTTTTCGACGGGCTGCTAGGTGCGCCTCAGCTTCTCCGACTTCTCGAGGATCGCGGGGATCGCCTCCTCCATCATCGGCTTGACGTCGGCGTAGCGGTACGTGCGCTGCTCGAAGGTCCGGCGATTCAGCGCGCCCAGGAAGCGGGTCTCGAACTCGCCGAAGTACGAGCCGTAGATGTGGTAGCTGTCGGCCTGGTGCACGTAGCGGCCGAGGCGGACGTTCTTGCCGGACAGCTCGGAGATCCGCGCCGCGATCCGGGTCTGGAGCTGGATCAGCGCGAACATGTTCATGAACGCCGCCTTGTACGCGTCGTTCGAGCGGAAGCGGACGTTCGTGTTCAGGAACCACTCGTCGCCTTCGCCCTGCAGCATGCGACACCAGATGCTTTGCAGGCACGCCGGGTCGTAGCAAGTGTTGTCCTCCCACACCTTCCAGGTGATCGCCTGGGCCCGTCTGCTGTACGGGGTCTTCGCGAGCTTCGCGGCCAGGAGCTCGATCTGGTCGTGCACCTCATCCACACCCGGCACGGCGTAGCTGAACAGCCGCTGGTGGTAGGTGTATTCCCACCGTGTGTCGTCGGGATCCTCGGGGCTGCGAATGCAGTGGTCCTTGATCCCGTCGAGCACCTCCATCGTGTACTCCTGGAGATCCTCGAGCCCCCCCGGCAGGTCCTTGTGGATCATCGGCTCCGCGAGCGGATCCTTGACCACGATGGTCATCGACGCGTCCTTGCTCGGCGGATCCTCCGGCTTGTCGTATTCCGTCTTGATCTCGCACCCCTTCTGGTGCACGGCGATCAGCGAGTTCTCCCACGCCTCCGCCAGGCAATTCCCCTCGACCCACAGAACCGGGATGTTGCCACGCATCACTATCTCCTCGGGTTGCCGGTGCGCCTAGAGCGACCATTCTGCGAAAGCCTGCGCCCGAGCGCCAGATCCGGGCGGGTCGAGAGCGCGTGAATCCGCGGCGTCACCGCGGGAGCCACCGTGTGGCTCGCTCACTCCGGCACCATAAGGGCCCGCGCAGGAATGACTCCCGGTTTTGGCCGGCCCTCGCCCCCCTCTGTTCCAGGTGACGCACAAGTTCGCCGTAATGCACTACCGGGTTCGGTATCCTCACAAGATATGACGCGTTACCTGGTCATCACCGCCGCCATTGTCATGCAGATGTGTCTCGGCGGCATCTACGCCTGGAGTGCCTTCGTGCCCGAGCTGCGTGAAGCGTACGGCTACAGTGCCGCGCAGACGCAGCTCGTCTTCGGCACGAGCTTCCTCGTCTTCACCATCTCCGGGGTCTTCACCGGGCGCGGGCAGGACCTCCGCGGGCCGCGGCCGTTTGGTGTGGCGAGCGGCGTCTTTCTCGCCGCCGGTTACCTCGTCGCCTCGGTGAGCGGCGGGAGCTTTCTGCTCCTGTGGCTGGGCATCGGCGTGCTCGGTGGACTCGGCATCGGTTGCGGGTACGTCTGCACCATCGCTACCGCGGTGAAGTGGTTTCCCTCGCGGAAGGGTCTGGTCAGCGGCCTCGCGGTCGCGGGGTACGGCGCCGGAGCGATCGTGCTGGCCAACGGCGCCGAGCTGCTGTTCGAGCGCGGGTGGCAGGTGCTCGAGGTCTTCCGCGCCGTCGGCCTCGTCTACGGGCCGGTGGTGCTCCTCGCGGGCCTCTGCCTGATCGTCCCGGCGAGCGACGGCGCGGCGTTCCCGCTCACCCTGAGGCGGCGCGAGCTCCTGCGAGACCGGCGCTTCTGGGCGCTATGCGCGGCGATGTTCTGCGGTACCCTGCCGGGCCTCGCGATCAGCGGGAGCCTGAAGCCGATCGGTCTTTTCCTCGGCTTGACCGCGCCGATCGCGGTGCAGGCGATCAGCTTCTTCGCCATCGGCAGTGGCACGGGTCGGATCCTCTGGGGGCTGGCCGGAGATCAGCTCGGGGGTCGACGCATGGCGCTCCTGGCGCTGGCCCTGATCGCGCTCTCGCCGCTCTTGCTGTTCCTCGCCGGCCTGGCCGACCCGGAGGGGTACGCCTTCCTCGGCGCCGCGCTCTTCGGCGGCTTCTGCTACGGCAGCAGCTTCGCCCTCTACCCGGCGCAGGTCGCCGACATCTACGGCGCGCGGGTGGTCGGCACCGTGTACACCCTGGTCATGCTGGCCCACGGGCTGGCCGCAGAGGTCGGGCCGGGGGTGTGCGGCCTCCTGTTCGACGAGACCGGCAGCTTCCTCTCGGCGATGGTGCTCGCCACGGTTCTCGCGGCGGCGGGTTTCGTGCTCTACGGCACGCTGAGCGCACGACGCCGGTAGTCGCGGCAGTGGCGAGTCCGATGGAGAGACACCGGACTGCCGGCGGCGCAGAGACGCCAGGACGACGGGTGTGGCTGCCCGTCAGTTCGGCAGCCACGGCGTGGGCTGGGGCTTGGCGCCGCCCCGCTGCAAGAGCGCGTTGCCCTGATCGATGACGGTCCGGACGTCTCCCGGTGTCGCGCCGAGGATCAACAAGCGCCTGGCCGCAAAAAGCAGCGCCCGCCCGGCATACTCCTGAGACACTCGCGCCGCACCCGGGTTCCCCTCATTCGCATACATGTCGGCGGCCCGCAGGTGCCCGGCAGCCAGCTCGCTCACCGCTCCCTGGAACGCCCCGGCATCGTAAAGATGGTAGAACGCCGTGGCGATCTCCCGCATCGCATCCTGCCTCTCGTGTCTCCCGGCGTACGTGGACGTCTCACTCTTCTCCGGCAGGTACTCTGCCGCCTCGTTCGCGGTCTTCAGAGCTGTGCCGTACTCGCCCGCCAGGTTGTACTTGATCGCGATCTCCAGCAGGGTGTCACCCAGGTACCACTGCCAGTATCGGGACTGCCCGCCAAAAGCGCCCTGCGGCGCGGGACCCCGGTACTTGCGCTCGTTCTCCCGCAGCTTCTGGAGCGAGCCCTGCAGGTCGTTGTACTTGGGCTGAAGCCGCCCGCGCAGGGTGACGGGCGCAATGTGCGGAGCATCCGGCAAGAACACGAGCAGCTCGAGCTCTCCCAGCGGCATCGGGAGCTGTCCCGTGAACGTAGTCGTCTGATCGCTTGCCTTTGCTCGCGCCCAGATGAACAGGTCGGTCGCGCCATTCACCCGCACGCACAGCCGATGGAGACCCTCCATCAAGCCGGGAACGCGCACTTCGAAGTGTAGGTGATACGGGTCGGACCACGCGAGGCTCTGCACGTCGTGATACCCGGTGCCGTTCAGGCCGCGCTCGTCCGGGTACCGGACATCCATCTGCACCCGCTGGAGCGCCGGCTTTGGCGGCACGAACTCGACGACGAAGTTGAAGTTGTAGGGAGCGTCCTGCGGACTCTCGAAGGCCGCCGTGAACCGTCCCAGGAAGCCGGACTCCTCCCAGACCGTCAGGTAGTACGGGCCGAGGTCGCGCTGAGAAGGCGCCGCCTCAGCCGGAACATGCGGCGTGAACTGGCGCTGCAGATCCAACTCCACGATCTCCAGGCCGGTCTCCGCGTGGACATACCCACCGAGCTGTACTTCTTCTCCAGCGGCCACGGTGAAGCGGTGCACCGGATCGCTGAAGCGGCGACGAGGATCCGGATCCTGGGCCTCTGGCTCCCGCCGGATCTGCGTCAGCCGCAGACGGACGGGCGCGTTGTTTCCTTCAAGCAGCCGGATGTAGAAGCGCCAGGTGCAGTACCGTTTCCCCTCCTGACCCTCGACGGCCGAATGCTCTGCGCCCACGATCTCGGGCTTGGCGACCCTGGGGCTCCGCGCGGGCGGCGACGGCGGGGTCGGGGTGACCGCGAGCTGGTCGCGCTCGCGCTTCAGCCGGTCGATCTGATTGCGCTTCCTCTGAACCTCTTCCTTGATCGCCAGCCGGCGCCTGTTCCCGGCCTCGATCTCCGCCGTCAGGGTCTTCTGCCGCGCGGCGGAGAGCTTGCTCCTCCAGACCGCGGTGGTCACATGCCTTCTGAAGTCGTCGAGGCTCTTGAACCGCTGGTTGATCCCGTCGGGCGTGACCGCGATCGATCCCCGCAGTTCGTGGTCGATCTTCGTTCGCTCCTCGGCCAGCGCGGAGCGAGCGCCCCAGAGGTAGTCGTATGCCTGCCCGAGCATCCGTGGAATGTTCGTCTGAGGCGACCGCACGACCGGATACCCGAAGGGCGTCCTCATCTCCCTTTCCGTGCGAGCGCAGTCGCCGCGCGCCTTGCCGATCTCCGCCTCCTTTGCCGTCAACCGCGCATCAAGCTGGTCCAGGCGGGCCTGCAGGAACTCGGCGTTCTTGACGTCGTCCTTCCCCTGTTCCAGCTCGCGTTCCATGCTCCGCGACCGCGGGCCGATCTCGTAATGCTCCGCTTCCAGGTATTCGCATTGTTGCTCGAGCTGGGCAATCCGCGCGTCGAACGAAGCCGCATCCTGCGCCGGCGCCGGAGAGACCGCGAACAGGGCGGCGAGCCAGACGCACGGGACGATCCCGCGGGGTGTCATCGGTCTTCCTCCGCGCGATCGAGGGCGGCAACGAACGGCAGGGTCTGAGACTCGGCGATCAGCCAGTTCTCATCGAAGCGCCGCAGCACATACGTGGTCTTGAATTCCTTGCACTGCGACGGGAGATCGGCCACCTGGGTCCAGACAACCACTTGCGCTTCTTTGCCATACTGCTCCGTCGAGAGCACTTCCATCTCGAACGAGGAGGGCGCCATCTGCGCGGGCAGCCGCTCCGCCTGCTCGGGCGTCACCAGTTGACGGGCCCTGGCGGCGTCGCCGCGCTTGACAGCGCCGAGGAAGGCGAGCACCACTTGGCGCGCCGCGGTGTGCTCAGGGTCGTTCGCCAGCTTGTCGAGCGCGCCTTTCAGGCGCCGTTTCAAGGCCTCCGAGCCGGCCAGATCGAGCGGCGTCTGGCCGGCGTTGTTGCGGGCGTACGGACTGGCGCCCTTGGCGAGCAGCAGCGCGCAGAGGGCGTCGTCTGCGGTGACGGCCGCCGCATGCAGCGCGGTCATGCCGGTCTGGTCGGCCGTCTCGAGCCCGGCGCCCATCCCGACCAGCAGGTCCGCCACATCGAAGTGCCCGCCCGCGACCGCCAGATGCAGAGGAGTCAGCCCAGCATCGTCCTGCGTCGCAAGGACCCGCTCCACGTCCTCCATGTAACTGTCGAATGACATCGCCTTCAGGCGGTCCTCGAAGGCGGCGTCATCTCTCTCGGTGGCCGGCTTGTCCGGGTCGTAGTTGTTGCTGAACAACCCGCCGCTGTCGTCGGAGATCTCGCCGGGATTCTGGCGCGGGCTGTCGGGCGGCGGCGCCGAGGCCAGGATCCTGGCGGCCTCGAGATGACCTCCCTCCGCGGCCAGGTGCAGCGCCGTGCGGCCACCGGCGCCGATGTGCAGCACGTTGGCGCCCTGGAACAGCAGCTTCTGAACCGCCTCCGCGTCGCCGCGGGTGGCCGCCGAAAGAAGCGACTCGTCCAGCTCGCCGCCGGGCTCGGGCGGAGTGGCTGGCTGCTCTCCCAGCCGCCCGGTGTTTCCGCTGGCGTCAACCAGGATCATGTCATCGATCGGGCCGCGGACCGGAACTCGCAACTGGAGCGGTTCCGTGTGCGATGCCTCCGCGCCGCCCGCGCGCGCCGTGAGCGCGATCGTCAACTGATGCTGGCCATCCGGCAAGGAAAGGCCTGAATACGGGAACTGGGCCGCGGCCTTGCCGGTGAGACCCTGCGGACCGAACGCAAGGGTGGCGCTCCTCCTGGCCGGCACCATGCCCGGGCCTCCACCCGTCTTTCGTTCCTCCAGGATCGTCCCGTCGGCGCTCAGCAACGCCACCTCCACCGAGACGTTCTGTCCGGCCAGAGCGGGTGACTCCACCTGGAACGCGACTTGCAGGTAGTACTCGGGGGTTGGCGGGGGACGAAACGCATCATACCCGGCGCCGCTCACGTCGAGCTGCTGGCGCTCGCCGAACTTCGTGAGCTCGACCTGGACGAAGCACAGGGAAGCGCGGGCCTGAAACACGCTGGTTTGCGGACCTGCGCCGGCCGTGCCGAAAGAAAGCGCCAGTGCTGCCACACCGGGCAGCAGGAACGGCAGGGGAGATGACATGGCGACTCCTCGATCTCTAGTGGACGGCCTGGCCACAAAGTCTACGGGCGCGCGGCGTGCCAATCCCGGTCAGATACGAGCGAGGCGCGCCGAGGAAATCCGAGAATCGAATATTCTACTGAATCGCGTCTCGTAGTTCCGCACCGGGATGCTCGTCGTTGGCGCGCGTCCCGTGGCCCGCGCGGCCACTCCGGAGTCAGCCGAGCACTGCCTCGAGCACGGATCGCAACTGCTTCAACTCGTAGGGCTTCTGAAGGAAGCCGAGCGCGCCCTGAGGCCCGTAGCGCTTCGACAGCTCGTCGCGGTCATAGCCGCTGGCGAGAACGACGCGAACGTCCGGCTGGATCCGCTTCAAGGCCCTGAGAGTCTCACCGCCTTCCATCCTCGGCATGGTCAGATCGAGCAACACGAGGCTGACACGTTCCGCCTCCCTGCGATAGAGTTCCACCGCTTCCTCTCCATCGCAGGCGGAGAGGACCTCGAAACCGAGCGAACCGAGCATGCGTGTCGCCAGCCTGCGCACGGCCGCATCGTCGTCGACGAGCAGAACGACTCCCTCTCCGCGCCACCGAGTCGTGGCCTCCTCCGGATCCTCCCGGGCGGCGGGAAGGCCGCGTTCGCACGCCGGGAGGAAGACCTCGATGCCGGTGCCTTGCCCCAACTCGCTAAAGACGCGGATCGCTCCCTTGTGCCCCCGGACGATCCCGAGAACCGCCGCCAGCCCGAGACCGCGCCCGGCGAACTTCGAGGTGAAGAACGGCTCGAAGATCCTGGACATCATATCCGCGTCCATGCCGCAGCCGTTGTCAGACACCTCGAGAGCCACGTACCGTCCCGGCGACAGGTTCTCGCCCAGGGTCACGCCGCGAAGCTCGTCCTCTTCGCAATCCCGGACGCACGTGGTGATCGTGACGAGACCCGACTCCTCGCCGATCGCCTCGCACGCGTTGGTCACGAGATTCATGATGACCTGCCGGATCTGGGTCACGTCGACCTCGACGGCCGGCAGGCTTGTCGAGAGCTGGTAGCGAAGCGCCACCTTCCTGGATCTGGAGACCTGCAGAATCTCGGCCATCTCCCTGGCGACGCGCGAGAGATCGACCGCCTCGATGATGAAACGTCCCTTCCCCGAGTAGGCGAGCATCTGCCGGCAGAGGTCTGCTGCCCGCTGCGAGGCGAGGTTGATCTCCTCGAGGTGCTCCAGGACCGGTGAGTCGTGTGCCAGCATGCCGCTGGCGAGGTCCGCGTTGCCCAGAATCGCGACCAGCAGATTGTTGAAGTCGTGAGCGATTCCCCCCGCCATGACTCCGAGGCTCTCGAGCTTCTGGGTTCTCTGGATCTGCCGGTCCAGCTCGTGCCGCTCCCTCTCGATCCGCTTGCGCTCGCGGATGTCTCGCACCACCGCACAGTTGAACTCCCGGCCGCCGAAGACCACATGATTGACTGAGACCTCGACCGGGAAGACCTCTCCGGACTTCGTGCGGTGGTGCGAATCGAGCGTAAAGGAACCGCGCTCGCGCAGGTCCTGCCAATGAGCTTCCCAGAGCTCCGCCGGAAGGTCCGGGTCAATGTCGTGAACCGTCATGCGCAACAGTTCATCCCGTGAGTACCCCAGCGCCTTGCACGCCGCCTCATTGACGTAGATGAACCTCGCGTCCGGCCCCATCCAGAACGCGGAATCGGAGATGTGCTCCACGGCGAAATGCGTGAACCGCAACGCATCTTCCGCGCGCTTGCGAGCTGTGATATCGAGCGCGGTGAAGGTCACGCCCACGGAGAGGTCGTCCGGATCGAGCGGGGTGGAACTGAGAAGGATGTCCAGGATCCGACCATCCTTCTGCAGAAAGCGCGTTTCGACCGTTCCCGTCCCCTGTCTCCGGATCTGTTCGTATTTCTCGCGCCCGACGAACTCGTAATCCTCGTTGCTCGGATAGAGGATTCTCGCGCTCTGCCCGATCAGTTCGTCGGGGGTGTGTCCGAGCATGCTGCACAGGCGCTCGTTGACCTCCACGAGAACGCGATTGTGCGTGACACCGATGCCGACAGGAGCCGCCCGGAAGATGCTGCGCAGTTGCACCTTCTCGCGATGCGCCTCCCGCTCGGCGCGCTTCTGTTCCGTGATGTTCTCGATGATTTCGATGAAGCCGCTCGTCCGACCATCGCGGTCGCGATACGGCAAGGCGTGGATCCGCGCCGGGATCACTTGACCGTCGTCGCGCACCCCCTCGCTCTCGGCGACGGCGGGCTGGCCGGACTGCATGGCCCGGGTTCCCGGACAGTGCGAGCACACCTCCTTGCGCCCCTCGAAGACTTCGTAGCACTTCTTCCCCTGCATCTCCGAGACCATCTTCCCGAACAGCTCCGCCTGATGGGGGTTCACGAGCAGGATGTCGTACTGCCTGCTGATCAGGGTGATGCCGAGCGAGAGGTTCTCGAAAAGCGAACGGAGAAGGCTCTCGCGATCCACCGCGCCTTGAGACCCGGGTTCTCCAGCCATCACGTGCGCGAGCCTTGCGGACCAGGGGTTTCGATCTCGGAGATCAAAGGGATGGAATGGACCTTGAAGACTGGACCGTGTGGGACGGTGCAGCAACCCGGACATATTCTGCGCAACGACTTCCGGAGTCAAGTGCCGGAAGCTCCTCGAACCGTGGCATTGCCTGCTGGATGGCTTGGAAAAGAGGCGCTTGGGGCCTGGGGGGATTGTTGGAATGGACGAGGTTCCGACCTTCAGCCGAGAGGAAGGCAATGAAGGCACTGGTTGTCCTGGCTCTGCTCCCCCTTGTTTACACGGCCGCCGGTGTTCCCGCGCAGCCGCCGGAGCCCGCGACGGCACGAACGCCGCTCCTCGCGGACTGGGAAGCGCTGCGTTACGGCATGTTCATCCACTTTGGAATGTCCACCTTCACCGGTCACGAGTTCGGGGGAATCCCCGCGGAGTCCAGCACGTTCCATCCGGCCGCGCTCGACGTGGACCAGTGGATCAGGGTGGCGAGGGACGCCGGCATGAAGTACGCGGTGCTCACCACGAAGCACTGCTACGGGCACGCCCTGTGGCCGACGCAGGAGAGTGACTACAGCGTCGCGACCGGTCCGGTCGGGGCCGACGTGGTCCGCCAATTCGTGGACGCCTGCCGGAAGTACGAAGTGAGACCAGGTTTCTACTACCTGCTGGGCTGGGACAAGATGAGCCAGCAGCGGATGGACGCGCCTGAGTACGAGCAATTCTGCCGCCGGCAGGTCACCGAGCTCCTCACCGGCTACGGACCGATTCTCGAGATGTGGTTCGACATCCCCTGGGACATGGGTCCCGAGACCGGCCGCGTTCTCGGGGATCTCTACGCGCTGGTGAAGGAGCTGCAGCCGGATTGCCTGGTGCTCCTCAACCAGGGATTCGATGACGGCACCGAGGTCAGAGAGATGAATCCCACGTACCGTGGCGAGCCCGCCGAAGGCGACGCGGTCCGGCTGTGGCCCAAGGACCTCATCAACGGCGAGGTCACGCTGCCTCCGCCGGGCGGACACGACCCGTGGAAGAAGGTCAAGGGCCGGACCTACTACATCCCCATGGAGACGTGCGAGACCCTGGCCCGGCACTGGTTCTACAGCGATGCCGACGCCCTGAAGACGGTGCCGACCCTATACGGCCTCTACCGCTCGTGCCTGGATCGGCGTGCGAACCTGCTGCTCGACGCCGCCCCGGACCGCACCGGGCGGCTTCCCGAGGGCACGGTCCGGCGGCTGTTGGATCTCCGGCGGGTCATCGACCATCCCAGGGAGGTGCCGGTGAACCTGTTGCTGGGAAAGCGGGCCAACGCCTCCAACGTCTACCGCGAGGACGCGCAGTACGGCCCCGACAAGCTGACGGACGGCGACTCGCGCACCCGCTGGGCCACGGACGACGACGTGCACGCGGCCTGGGTCGAATTCGATCTGGGAGCGGAGACGGCCTTCGATTCGGC
>JAZDLC010000121.1:0-2606 GCA_043802345.1 Planctomycetota bacterium
GCAGGCAGAACTTCAGGGCCGCGGAGAAGGTCTTCGAGTCGTGGCCGATCTCCCGTTGGGTGATGATGCACCTCTTGTCCGAGAAGATGTACTCGATCGGATCCTCCACCGTCACGATGTGGCGGGAGAGGTTCTCGTTCATGTACTCCAGCATGGCCGCGAGAGTGGTCGACTTTCCCGAGCCGGCCACTCCGGTCGCCAGCACCAGCCCCCGCTTCATGTTCGACAGTCTCTCCAGCTGGGCGGCGGGGAGGTTCAACTGGGCGAATGAAGGCACGTCGCTCTTGATGTAGCGAAAGACCATGCCAGGTCTGCCGAGCTGCCGGAAGACGTTGACCCGGAAGCGGCCCAGCCCGACGATCTCGTATGCCAGGTCCACTTCCTCTCCCGCCACGTACCGATCCATCTGAAGCGTGTCGAGCAGCTCCCCGAGGTAGAGCATGGCGACATCCTCGGTCAGGATCTCGGTATCGACCCGTTTCAAGCCTCCCCGCACCCTGAGCGAGGAGATCGACCCGGTCTTCACGATCAGGTCAGAAGCCTCTTCATCCACGGTTCGCTGCAGCAGTTCCGTCAGTTCCTGCATCGAGATCTCCTGGGTTGGGTGGAAACGGTACGGTCGCCGTCCCTTATCGGCCAGGAGCCCGCGCAAGGTGAGCCCGATCCCAGATCAGTCGCTCTCACCCCGGGCTTGCTGCACCGCTCGGACCACCACCTGGGTCAGCTCCTCGATCCCCTCTCCGGTGGCGGACGAGACCCAGTGATACCCCGAGACCTCCCCCGGCAACTCCTTTTCGACGGCCTCCCGGTCCTCGACGAGGTCCGCCTTGGCCAGCACCACGATCTCCGGCTTGCCGGCCAGTTCGCCGCCGTACGCCTGAATCTCGTTGCGCACGCAAAGGTATGCCTCTCCTGGAGGCATCTCCTGGGAGGCGTCGACCAGGTGCAGCAGCACCCTGGTGCGCTCCACGTGGCGCAAGAACTGATCTCCGAGCCCCTTTCCGGCGTGCGCCCCCTCGATCAGACCCGGAACGTCCGCCACCACGTACGGCTCATACTCGTACTCGATGATACCCAGGTTGGGCGTGAGCGTCGTGAATGGGTATGCGCCGATGCGCGGCTTCGCGTCGGACATTGCCTGAAGCAGCGTCGACTTGCCGGCATTGGGAAAGCCAACCAGCCCGAGATCGGCGATCAGCTTCAGCACCAGATGCAACGATCTCGATTCTCCCCGCTCGCCCGGCTCGGCCCGGCGGGGAGTGCGGTCCACCGAGGTGGCGAAGCGGACGTTTCCCCGCCCCCCCTTGCCGCCGCAGACGATGGTGACCTTCTCACCCACCCGGTCCAGATCCTTCAACAGATGCCCCCGATCCCCGTCCCGCACCAGCGTTCCCGCGGGAACCTTCAGCACGAGCGTCCGGCCGTTCCTGCCGTGCTTCTTGGCGCCCCCCCCGCTTTCCCCGCTCTTCGCCACGTACCGGCGCCTGGACGCAAGCGACTCCAGCGACATCAGCTTCGTCACGGCCTCGATGACGACATCCCCACCGTCCCCTCCATCCCCTCCGTCCGGCCCCCCCTTCGGCACGTACTTCTCCCGGCGGAACGACACGCGGCCCGGCCCGCCATCCCCAGCCCTTACATGAATCCGGACTTCATCCCGAAAGACCAAAAGCGTCTGCTCCAACGAAAACGGGGCGCGACGGAAGCCGTCTCGCCCCGCGCGCGCTCCTCGACCAGGCTACTCGGGCAGAGGATCGACGTGTACCCGCACCTTGGCTCCACTCTGGTAGCGCACCACACCGTCGATCTTCGAGAAAATGGTGTAGTCCCGGCCCAGTCCGGTGTTCAACCCCGCGTAGTAGCGTGTTCCCAGCTGCCGCACCAGGATCGACCCGGCGCTCACGACCTCGCCCGCGTACCTCTTGATGCCCCGCATCTGAGGATTCGAGTCCCGGCCGTTCCTCGAGGATCCCTGACCTTTCTTATGCGCCATGAGTCATGCCTCCTGAGTATTCCGCGGGTGAATCAGGCGTTGATCGACTTGATCTGGACCTTGGTGAAATGCTGCCGGTGGCCGAACCTGCGCCGGTAGTTCTTGCGGCGCTTGTACTTGACCACGTAGATCTTCGGTCCCGCCATGTCCCCCAGGACCTCCGCCTCCACCGTGGCCCCATCGACCAGGGGCGTGCCTATCTTGCCATCCGCATAGAGCACCTTGTCGAAGGTCAGGGTCTCCCCCTTCACGAGGCCGGTGCGCTCGACAAGGATGCTGTCCCCCGAGGACACCCGATACTGATGCCCGCCGTCTTTGATGATCGCGTACACTCTGACCTCCATAACGCAAACGAGCCCGGCAGTTTAGCGCACGGATTCCGAGAGTAAACGGGAATCTGCCCGGGATTGCCGTCATCTGGCCCCGCGCCGCAGAATTGGGTGTTCGAGGAAGGAAGAAAGATGATTCTCGCAAAGGCGCAAAGATCGCAGAGAAACGGGGCCTGGCTACCTGCTGACGATGGGAGCGGCTCTGATGAAACGCGGCACCACCCGGACCGTCAACGGCCTTCCCCGGATAAGAGGTTTCTTGGCGATCTTGGCGTCTGGGCGAG
>JAZDLC010000122.1:0-20389 GCA_043802345.1 Planctomycetota bacterium
AGGACTTGTAGGCATCCACGGCACTGTCCAGGCGGCCGAGCCTCTCCAGGACCTCTCCCTCATAGGCAAGGCCCTGGCAGAGCAGCCTGATGGCAGAGCCGCCGCGCTCCTGATTGACGGCCGTCCGGGCCGTCTCCTCGAGCGATTTCGCGGCGCGCGTCAGATAGAGAAGCGCCTCCTCGTCCTCATGCCGCTCGGCCAACTCCACGCCGACTCTCCAGAGCGTCTCCCCCTCGTTCTTCTGCACGAATCCGTAGGCGCTTCGGTCCGGAAAGTACAGCGTCAGATGGGCGAACGCCGCCAGGGCCAGCCCTCCGGCCGCCAGCTTCAGGAAAGCCCGCTCCTTCGCCTTTAGGATCAGCCAGAAGAAAGCGTGAGCCGCGAGGATCGAGAGCGGAAAGACCACCGGCATGCGAAAGCGGGCCGAGACGAAGAACATCACGATGGAGACCGAATAGACCAGGACGAAGCCCCACAGCGGGAATAGCTTCAGCCCCCGGAAGAGAGCGAGAAAGAACCCGAGCATGCCAAACGGCCCCACGATCCAGAAGCAACCAGGCAGCCATCTCGTGAACGGGGTGAACAGCTCGGTGAAGGAGTAGATGCACTGGTTGTTCGGGTATTCCATCCCGTACAGGAACAGCCGGATCTTCCGCACGGTGCGATCGATCGCCCGGGAGGTGTCCTCCCGCCAGAACTGGAACGCCTTGTGGAAGAAGTAGCGCGAGACCTCGGATGGCTTCGGCTCGCGGCCCAGGGCCTGTGCCGCCATTTCCCGGGTAGCGTAGAAACCGCCCCACCAGTCGGGCGGAGTCCCGGGCACGATGGCGGTGACGCCGTCGGTTTGCGGGTTGTTGCCGATGTAGAAGTTCACCCCGCCCTGGGACGAGATCAGCACCTCGTCATGGCCAATCACGGAGTTGCGGATGGTGATCGGCGCAATCGGCATCAGGAGGGCGAGCCCGAACGCGAGGCAGGAAACGATGCCCCGCCGGAGACCGCCTCCCTTCGCCCTCTCCAGCCAGAGAATCCAGACGCAGACCGCTGGCGCGAACAGCAGGATGTTCGGCCGGGCAATCGCTTCCAGGCCGAGCAGCAGTCCGGCGGTCGCGAAGGCCCACCAGGTTCTCCGCTCTCCGGCCACCACCAGCATCAGCAGGAGCAGCAGGTTGAGGAAGATCTGCAGCGGCACGATCAGCAGCTCGCCGTCGAAGTAGACCGCCGTCCAGTAGACCGACATGCACCCGCCGGCCAGTATCCCCACGCCACGCCCGAACAGTCTGGTCCCCAGCAGAAACACCAGGCCGCAACTGAGCGCGCCCAACAGGCACTGGATCAGCCGCGGGGCGAGACCCGCATCCACTCCGAAAACCGAGTAGATCGTGCCGAGGAACCAGATGTAGAGCGGCGCCCGGAAGTACGGGACCGGCTCACCGCTCCTTCGGTCGATCGACCACTCCTTCCCCTCGGCGAACTCCTGGGCCCACTCGTGATGGACCTTCGCATCCATGGTCGGATGCTGGAAGAACGGGTTCTCGGAGAGCTGGGCCAGGTGGATCAGCCGGACCAGGAGGGCCAGCCCGACGATGATGAGGAACCAGGACGGAGTGCCGATCCGGGAGATGGGGCCGGACCTTCCGGGTCTCTGAGTCTGTTCGTCCATCTGCTGGCCCGCCGTCGTCTCCGTCGCGTCACACCTGGCGGGCCAGTATGGCAAACGGCCCTCACATGTTGAACATGGAGAGCGTAACATACTGTAAAAACCATCCTTAAAGGAACGCACCCTGATGGGATGAGTTCCCTGGAACCATCGTGGTAGAGGAGTCGTTACCCGGGAGAACCATGGATCCGATCTCAGCTCCAGACGAAGATCCGGCGGACGAGACGCTGGCCCTTGCGGCCGGGGCGGGGAACCGCGCCGCCTTCGAGCAGCTCGTCTTCCGGTTCGGAGCCGCTCTTCTCGGAGTGATCGAGAAGCAAGTGGGCGACTCTCACCTGGCGGACGATCTGGCGCAGGAGATCTGGATCAAGGTCTTCAAGGGCCTGGGCAAGTACCGGCCTCAGGGCTCCCTTCGTTCCTGGCTGTTCAGCATCGCCCTGAACCATGTGCGGGACGCCAACCGCCGGAGGGCAAGAAGCAGAGTGGTCTACATCGACGACTTCCGTTCCGACCCGGATGCCACTCCCAGCGTCGACCCGAGAGGCCGGGTCGAGGAGGCGGCCGCCATCGAGGCGGCGCTCGATCGCATCCAGGAACCGTTCCGCACGGCCATCACCCTGGTGGACATCATGAACTTCTCCTACGAGGAAGCGGCGACCAGTCTCGACTGCGCCGTTGGCACCGTGAAGTCCCGGGTCAACCGGGGCCGCTTCGCATTCCGAGATCACTACCTGCGATCCGAGCAGGAGGGGACCGAGCAGCGCCCGGCGCCCCCCCTGGACGGTTCGAAAGGACGGGCCTGATGAAGTGCGACCACATCCAACCGCTGTTCTCCGAATTGCTCGAGGAACAACTCGCCGGTTCACTGGAAGAAGCCGTTCGGGAGCATCTTGCGAACTGCAGTTACTGCCAGGGCGAATTCGCGTCATTCGAAGAGGCTACACGAACGTTGCGCGGCCTGTCCGCGCCGCCGACTCCCAGAAGCCATGTCGACCGGATCCTCAGGGCCGTCGACGCAGCGTCATCGGAAAGTCCCCTGAAGACACCCGCCGTCATCGCAGCCCCTTCCCGTCTGCGCCGGGTGGGAGGCCACGTCTTTACGGCACTTTGTGGCGCCGCCGCGGCGATCCTGCTGATGGTCCTGTTCCGGGAGGAGCCGGCGCGCACGATGCCCGCCCCCGGCTCGCCGTCGGCCGCCCAGTCACAGGTCACCAAGTTCGTCGAGGTGCCGGCGAAACTCACGGTCCTGTCGGGACCGGGCTCGCTGGTTCGCCGCCCCGGCCAGGACGAGGGCGTCGACGCAGCACCCGGGCTCGTGCTGAAGCCGGACGATGTCATCCGCGTCACCGGAAAGAGCGTCTTTGCTTTGGCGATCGGGAACGGGGGCGTCATTCGCTTCGAGGCGAAGGAGCCACCTCCGGAAGTGGTTGAGAGGGTGGTGGAGAGGACACAGTATGTCCGAACGGGACCGCTGGTCTCGTTCGAGGTGGACAATGAAGTGGTCGATCGCGGATTGGTCCAGGTGAACCGCTCGATCGATACCATGAAATCCTCCTTCCGGTCAGTGGCCGGCATGGCGCGGCAGACCTACACCAACCTGAAGATGCTCGGCCCGCCGGAGCCTCACACCCCCCAGGCACCCTTCGTCCCAAGGGCGCCGGCGGCCGGGTCGAACCAGCCGGAGCCAACGCCGCAGGCGGAGCCGGCGCCGCCGGTGTTGATCCGAAGGACGGCGGGACAGTTGACGCTCCAGACCTGTGGTCAGCCGGTCGAGGTCATCCCGATCCTGATCGGCTTCCTCGATGACGAGGACCCGGACCTGGTCGAAATGGTACAGGACCGCCTGGAGGCCCTGCGGCTGCAGCTCGACGCCAACCCGGCCCTCGCCGGCACCCTGGAACTGGAATTAGCAGAGCCGCAAGAAAACCCGGGGGCTCTGGACCAGTTCAGAAGCCTGTTCAGCGGCGGCGACCTGCCCGATCCCGCCGAGAGTTCGGAAGCTTCCAGATGGAATCGCTGGTGGCAGAAGAACGCCGTTCGCATCCTCGAGGCCGGGACCTACGGCACATTGTGAGGAATCGAGGGAACTCCCCCACCGGCCGGTACGTATCCCCGGCGATGCTCACGCATAGGAGACAATCATGACAAGCCTGAGAATCGCGCTGCTCGCAGCAGCATTGCTTTCGACTGCAGCCTGCACCGTGACGCACCGCTCGGTGACCTCAGATGGCGTCAAGTTGGCGGAGAAGTCGTTGGACGGGGGCGGGAAGGTGACCTACCAGCTGCTTCCCGGAAAGGGGGAAGGCCCACCGCGCATCCACCGCACCGAGACCGTCACCCGGGAGAAGGCTTCAGTCAAACTGTCGACATCGGACATCGACACCGAACTGGCCGAGCAGCTCGGCGTCACTCCGTGGAAGGGGATCAGGGTCGACAAGGTTCCGAGTGGGTCGCAGGTCTCCGAGGCAGGCCTGACCAAGGGCGACGTGATCCTCTCCTTCGGAGGCGTGGAGCTCACCAGCCGGCAGCAGTTCGAAGAGTTGCTCGCCGGCATGCTCAAGCCCGGCGAGCAGATCGACCTGAATGTGCTACGTCCCGGCGATCAGGAGCTCGGGGTGAACCAGGAGCATCTCTCGCTCAGCTTCGTGCCAGCCAGCAAGGAGGTCACCGATTCGAAGACCAGCTCGATCCAGCTGGAGACCTCGCGCGGAGTGCAGCAGCTCACCGGCGCCCAGGTCGCCGCGATCCCGGCCGACCTGGCTGCCGAAATCTTCGGCGCCAACGAGCCGATCACGATCATTTCCGGCGTGGTCATCGGCTCGCCGGCCTACCTGTCGGGACTACGAAGGGGAGACCGGGTTCTGGACCTGGACGGCCGGAAGGTCAGCGGCGTGGGTGAGGTCCGTGAGATCGTCCGCGGCCATGCCCGACATCTCAATCTGTCGGGGGCGGTCCTCGAGCTGCCGGACGCTGCCAACGCGACGCCACAGACCATGACCGACACCCCGGGCGACCTGGAGTTCAATGTCCTGGGGCCGCTCGGATCTCACTCCGCCAGCGTCGAGGTGGTGGACGACCTGGACGACTCCACCCGCTTCCACTTCCCGATCCTGTTCGACTACTCGTCCGACGTGGACAGCAACAGCTGGTCGTTCCTCGATTTCATCTTCCAGTTCGGGGCCAACTACGAAAGCCGCTACCTGCCCGCCGAAACCCGCAGCCCCGCGGAGTCCTCGAAGCTATCCCTGTTCCCGCTGGGGATGTTCGAGTTCGAGAGCACCCCCTCGTACAACGAGTACACGTTCCTCTGGCTGATCACCTGGAGAACCCGCGGCTAGAAAGGCGGGCGCGGGCGGTGCTCCGCGTCGCTCTGCAGCGCCGTTCGTCGTGACTCGTCGATTTCGATTTCGATTCGGATCGGTGCATCCCAGCGGTGACTTGGCGGTCTTTCAGTTCCCGATTCTCCCCTGATGAAGAGGCAGGCGGTGGGTAGACTCTCCCCCGGAAGCTCTGCTCGTTTCCGAGGAGAACCGTGGATGAATCCCTCCCTCCTGCTTTTCGGACTGCTGGCTCTGGCGACGCAGGACCGCATGGTCTCCGAGCAGCATGCGGGGTTCGAGCTGAAGACCGATCTGGACGGCGCCCAGAAAGAAGAGGTGCTCGCGGTCGCTGAGCGGACTCTGGCCGGCGCCAGGGAGCTGCTCGAGCGGCTCGGGGTGCGCAGGAAAGGCGGCCTGAGCCTGGTGCTGACGATCTTCTCTCACGAGGCAGATTACGAGGATCACCGGCGCAGGACCCACGATCAAAACACCTTTGTCTCCAGTTCCGTCTCCTACCTCGATGAGAGCGGCGGAGAGATCGCCGCCGCCTGGCAGGATGGTTCCTTGACCGCCACGGGCCAACTGAGGAGGCAAGTGGCCCGGCACGTTCTGCGGGAGCATGCTCCGGACGCTCCGATCTGGTTCGAGGAGGGATTCGCGGGGTACTTCGAGGGCCTGCAGATCGACCCGTATGGTGGCACGATGGACCTGGTCAACGAGGAGTTGCTGAGCACGGTCCGCGACGCGCTCCGGAACTCCAGCTACTGTCCGCTCTTTGACCTGATGGACCTGCAGCATGTGGAGTTCTACGGCCTGGCGGGCGCGCGCAAGTCCGACTGGCCCCGGGCCACGCTGTACGCTGAGTCGTGGTCGCTGCTCTTCTACCTGCTGAGCGCTGACGACCCGGATGCGGCCCAGTTCCTGAACCTGGTGGTGCGGCGACTCAGCAGCGGCCGCTGGTCCCAGACTCTCCACCGGCAGCTCCTGAAGGAGCTGGAGCCGCGCTGGATCGAGTTCCTCCAGGCAGACTCGTTCCGCGAGGTGGGCGAACTGGTGCGCTCGGCCTGGGTGCGGCTCGAGCAGGGCGAGTACTTCGCGGCGCGCATGGACGCGGCCAAGGCGCTGGAGCTCGACCGGGGCCACCGCTCCGCGAGAAGAGTGCTTGCCCGCGCCGCCTACGGCGAGGAAGACTACGTCACGGCCGCGAACCTGTTCCAGGGCCTCGTTGATGACGATCCGAACGACCTGGACGCCCTGCTCTGCAGCGCCCGGGCGCTGCTGATGCTGGCCGGCCGATCTGGAGACCGGCAGCAGACTCTGGAGGCGATCTCCGCGGGCGTGACGGCATCCCGGGCGGCGCCGATCGGAAAGCAGCACCTGGGCCTGCTGATCGCGGTCGAGGGCGCCGAGCAGATGCAGGATCTCAAGCAGGCGCTGGAGTTGGTCAGGGACATCCTCCGGCTCCGGGGAGTCCCCTCCGAAGTGCGGGCTCGGGTCACGGAACTGGAGCAGGCGCTGATCAAGCGCTCGATCGGTCGCTCGAAGGGGTAGGGTCCGGCTACACGTCCTCGGGGGAGTCAAGCTCCACAGGCACCGGTCGGCGACAGGCGCCCCCCTTCTGGTGCGCCCGGACCAGCTCACCGAGGGTCGTCTCCCTGAAACTCACCTCGATGGCGTCCATCGCCAGCGCCAGTCTGCTGTGCAGCGGGCAGAGGTCGGGGGTGTGCTCGGGGATCTCCATCGGACAGGAGTCGATCCGCATGATCGGATCGACCGAGTTGATCACGTCCAACATGCTGATCTCATCCATGCCTCGGGCAAGCCGGAAGCCCCCGCCCAACCCCCTCTGCGAGGTCAGAAGCCCCGCCCGTCCCAGGGCCTGGAGAACCTTGGAAAGGTATGCGGTGGGAACCTTGGTCGCCGCCGCGACTTGCTGGTTGGTCCGCGCCTCGCTCTCGCTGGAAGCGAGATAGAGAATCGCTCGGAGCGCGTACTCGGAGGTAGGTGAAACTACTCGCACGAATCACACATGATTGTCAGAGCCTTGTTCAGGTTCCCAGTGCTCCAGATTACGGAGTACGCTCCGGGAACTCAACTCTCCTGTGGCCGCGCCTCTGAAGCGGTCCGGACTCCGCCGCACGTCCTGGCGCGGGTCCGGCGGCCCATGAGCCTGGAAAACCAGACTCAAATCCCGATAATCGTGCGATCAGAGGTGCTGCTCCTAGCCCTGGTGCAGTAGCATCTACAGTCAGTGTTCCGACACCGAATACACCTATCCGGGACAATCTCATGAAGAAACTACTTCTCCTCCTCGTGCTCCTCGCGCTCATTCTGGCCGCGGGCATGTGGTTCGCCGGCGACCTCCTGAAGAAGGGCGTCGAGGAGGGCGGCACGTGGGCTCTCGGGTCCAAGACCTCGCTTTCCTCGGCCTCGCTCTCGGTCCTGAGCGGCGAAGTCTCCATGGAAGGGCTCAACGTGGCCAGCCCGGAGGGATTCGAGGCGAAGTCCGCCATGTCGGTCGGCCTGATCGACGTCAAGGCAGCCGTCGGTTCGTTCCTTTCCGACACGCTCGAGATCGACCACATCGACATCGGATCCCCGGAGATCACCCTCGAGATCGGCACGGGCGGAAGCAACCTGGGCGCCCTGATGGACCACCTCAAGTCGAAAACGGGGGGCGGCGGTCCCACGGCGCCTGCACCGAAGGAGGAGCCGGGCGGGCCCTCGAAGAAGCTGAAGATCGGTCGGGTGACGATCACCTCACCGACGGTCATTCTGGCCCAGTCCCTCTTGATGAAGACAGAGCAGAGAATCGAACTCCCCACGCTGGAGCTAACCGACATCGGCGGCGGCAAGGAAGGCGGGGACGGCACCGTGACCCTGTCTGAACTGCTGGAGGAGATCTTCGGCACGATCATGGCCGCGGTGGCCAAGGCCGGCGCTCTGCCCGCGGACCTTCAGGGCATCCTCGACGGAGAGGTCGTGGCAAAGTACGCGGACAAGATCCAGGGGCAACTCCAGGACATCAAAGGGAAGGCGGGAGAGGCGCTCGACCAGGTGGGCGAGCAACTGGATGATGCCAAGGACAAGGCGGGAGAGGCGCTCGAGGACCTGAAGGGCGGCCTGGGCGGCTTGCTGGGAGGGGACGGCAAGAAGAAGTAAGTCCTTCTGCTCGCAGTGATTCCTCAGGGGTCCCGTGCCGCCAAGGCACGGGACCCCTGGCTGTTTCACGGGTGCAGAACGCGCCGCCCAGCCGCGGCGGGACAACCGATTCCCTTACATTTAGGTGGCTCCATTCACCGATAGGAAGACCGTCGCTGCTCGCCGCCTCGTCAGGGCCCACCCATCCCAAGGGTCGGGCCGTTTTCGGGGCCCTTCGGACTCCCTCGTCGCAGTTGCAATGGAGACCTATGTTGCACCGGTATCGCACTTTGAGCCTGCTTCTTTGCCTGCCCGGTCTTCTCGCCGCCATCGCACAATCCCAGACCACCACGTTTCCGGGCTCCGAGTGGGACGTAGTCCCTCCCGAGACAGTCGGGTTCGATCCGGCGGCCCTGAACGCGGCCCTCTCGGGCGCCAGCGGCAACATCGCGGTAGTCCGGTACGGCTATCTGGCCGGCACCCGGGGGAACGTGACCCAGAGAGTCCCCCTCTACTCCGCCAGCAAGTCGATCACCGCCCTGCTGTTTGGCGTCACGCTGCAGGCGGGACAGCACCAGATGGACGACCTGGTCCCCGGCTCCGACCGTCCGAGCGCGCCTCTTGCGTCCTACAGGCAGTTCCTGAGCATGACCAGCGACTACGGTCTGACTCCTCATGGCCCGGGACAGCATTACGCCTACAACAACAAGTCGACCGACTGCTACGGTCAGAGCCTGACGCCCTCGTTCAACAACCACTCTCCGGTGCAGATCCTCGATGACGGGCTGTACTCGGCGGTCGGACGGCAGGACTCGACCTGGTTCTACGGTCTGTGGGGCGGATGGGGCGGCGGTTTCGAGTCGAGCGCCCGGGACATCGCCCGCATCGGTCACCTGGTCCTGTGCGACGGGGAATGGGACGGCCAGCAGGTGGTCCCCGCATCGTTCATCGCGAATCTCTACCAGAACCAGATTCCAGCCAACGCCACCCAGAGCTACGCCATCGGCAGTGGGGAGACTCAGGGCGTGCCGGGAGACAACTGGTGGAACCAGTTCGCGATCTCCGATCTTTTGGCCGGCAACTACTCCTTCGGCTGGTGGACCAACGCCAGCAACATGTATCCCAGCATCCCTGCTGGAACCATCTGGGCCGACGGTCTGAACGGAAACAGGATCTTCGTCTGCCCGGAATACGACCTGGTCGTGAGCGTGACCTATGGTGGCAACCAGACCGCCCCGGACGAGGTCTTGCGGCCAATCCTGGACGCCATCGTCAATCCGCCCGCTCCGGGAGGGAAAGTCGGCGGTGAACTGAAGAGCTGGCACAACGTCACGGTCAGCTTCGACGGGCCGGACCTAAACGAGCAAGATGCGCTGCCACCCTCCGCGGGCTACCGGCTGAACGTGACCTTCACGCACGGAGGCACCAGCGTCACGGTGCCGGGCTACTTCGCGGCAGACGGGAATGCGGCGGAGACCGGCGCCGAGTCCGGCACCAGGTGGAGGGTCCACTTCGTGCCCGACCAGGTCGGCGAGTGGAACTACATCGCTTCATTCCGCACCGGAGCGCTGATCGCAGCCAGCACCGACCCGCTGGAGGGCGTCGCAGTCGCCTTTGACGGCGCTCAAGGCTCGTTCACCGTGAGCGAGACCGACAAGACAGGCCGGGACTTCCGGGGGAAAGGGCTGCTGCAGTACGTGGGCGGCCGTTACTTGCGCTTCGCCGGCACCGGCGAAGCGTTCCTGAAAGGGGGAGCCGACAGTCCCGAGAACTTCCTGGCCTACGCAGGGTTCGACCAGACGGTCCCGTCCCACTCGTACGCGCCCCACGCGTCCGATTGGACACCGGGTGACACCGACTGGCGAGGCGGAGCCGGCCGCAACATCATCGGCGCGCTGAACTACCTCTCCTCGAAGGGGATGAACTCGGTTTACTTCCTGACCATGAACGTCACCGGGGACGGCTCCGACGTCTGGCCCTGGACCTCTTCCGGAGCGCGATACCGCTACGACTGCAGCAAGCTGGACCAGTGGGAACTGGTCTTCGAGCACATGGACCGGAAGGGACTGATGCTGCATGTGGTGACCCAGGAAAACGAGAACGACCAGTTGATCGATGGGGGCGAACTCGGCCCCCAGCGGAGGATCTACTACCGGGAGTTGATCGCCCGCTTCGGCCATCATCTGGGCGTCACCTGGAACCTCGGTGAGGAGAACACGAACACCGACTCGCAGCGCAAGAGCTACTCGGACTACTTCCAGGAGCTCGACCCGTACCACCACCACGTGGTGGTCCATACGCTGCTCGGAATGACCGACACGGTCTACAACCCGCTGCTGGGGCACGAGAGCTTCAATGGGCCGTCGCTGCAGCTGGCCTCCGTCGATGACACCTACGCGGAGACCCTGAAGTGGGTTCAGCATTCGGCGGCGTGGGGGCAGCCATGGATCGCCACCCTGGACGAGATCGGTCCCGCCAATCGCGGGGTGCTGCCCGACTCCGTCGACCCCAACCACGACGAGGTCCGGAAGAAGGGCCTGTGGGGCAACCTGATGGCGGGTGGCGCCGGCGTCGAGTGGTACTTCGGCTACGCCTATGAACACAATGATCTCAGCTGCGAGGACTGGCGTTCCCGGGAGGAAATGTGGGACCAGACCCGCCTGGCTCTGGGCTTCTTCAGTGAGCAGGTGCCGTTCGCGGAGATGGAACCGTCCGACTCGCTGACTTCGGCCCCTGGCTCCCACTGCCTGGTGAAGAACGGAGAGGCCTGGCTCGTCTACCTGCCGGACGGGGGCAGCACGAACTTGAATCTGGGCGGCGCGCAAGGCCCCTTCTCGGTCCGCTGGTTCGATCCCAGGAACGGCGGGTACTTGAAGGCGGGCAGCGTGCCGATGTTGACGGGCTCCGGCACGCAATCGCTCGGCTTCCCGCCCCATGCCCCCTCGGATGACTGGGCCGTCCTGGTTCAAGCCGTGGGTGACTACCGCATCGAGTACGGCGAGGGGCTCCAGGGTATCGCCGGGTTCACGCCGGTCATCAGCGCGGATGATCCCCGCCTGGGCGCCTCCGAGTTCAAGGTGCATCTGGAGTCGGCGCGCCCCGCCGCCCCGGCGTTGATCCTGGTGGGACTCGGTAAGGCCAACCTGCCTTACGCCGGCGGCAGCCTGCTCAACGACGTGTCACTTGGCTGCCGGGTGCGTTTCGTCGACGGACAGGGCCGGACGTCATTTTGCCTGCCACTTCCGGCCAACCCAGGGTGCCTGGGAGGCTCGCTCTACTTCCAGTGGCTGGTGGTGGACTCAGACGCTGCCTTCGGAGTCTCGCTGACCCGAGGCCTGCAGGTGATCATGCACAACTGACGGCCGCTGCGTCCCGCCGCTCCGTCCCGCCGCTCCGTCCCGCCGCTCCGTCCCTAGGAGAGGCTACGGGCCGAGGAGCCGCTGCAATACGGGAGTCAGCTTGTCGGCATACAACCGGTGCGCCTCCGCGCTCGGGTGGCGGTTGTACGGCAGCACGTTGTATCGTGGATCCTTGATGTCGACCTGCATGTCGACGACGGTGAACCCGAGTTCGTCCCGGCAGTAATCCGGCACTGGGTCCGACTCCCCATTCACGAACTGCACTCCCAGTACGGGCTTGATCCCGTGCTTCCGGCACTCCTCCGCCAGCTCCCTGAAGATCGCCAGGGTAACAAGGTTCTGCTCCTCGATCGGCGGGTCCTCCGCCTCATCAGGCACCAGGAAGGAGACCAGGTCGATCCTGACGCGATCGTTCTCGATGCTGGCCCGTGGATAACGCATGTCCGGGCGGAACTTCGGCGTCAGGGTCTCCGGCCTGAGCCACGACGGGGCGGCCACGTTTCGCTTGCGGTGGAAGGAACAGTAGGCAAAGACCGCCACGGCCGGCGGCTTGCGCCCCCGGTCATCGAGGAACTCCCGCATCTGCATCAGGGCATGGACATTGCCAAAAGCGTAAACGGCGTAGTTCTTCACGTTCCAGCCGGGCAATCGCTGCTGCAACAGCCACGGGAACGTCTTCTCGTTGTCCAGCGGCATGCCCCAGGTGAAGGAGCAGCCGAAGACCCAGATCTCCGGGAGGTTCTCAAGCGCCGCGGGATCGGTGCTGGTGGTGCGATACCCTTCCTCGTCAGTCCGGACCTTGAAGTGATACGGAATCGGGGTCTGGGGCACCGTGATCGTCAGATCGAACTCGCCGGGACTGGGAAACCGGCCGTAGACGGGGTGAGGTACGCTGAGTGGCTTGTTGGGATAGACGGTCAGGTTCTGGGCCGCCTGCGCCGGCATCAGCCGGCTGTAGAGCTCGCGGGCGATATAGACCGTGCCGACTCCGCAGGCGATCCAGAACGGGAGGAAGAACAGCAGGGCTTTGTTCTTGTCGATCGGCAAGCGGGATTCTCGCGTGGATGGATGTGGTCGGGAGAAGTATAGCAGGGTCGGTCTGTCGCGAGCATCGCTCTCTTCTCGTGCCCGTGCCCGCACACTCCTTGAATGCGACGCGGAAACTGGTGGGATTCGGTTCACTGAACTCGACGTGGTGCTGCTCCGCGCGACGTCCACCGTGAGAAAGTCGAGCCGGACATGATGCTGCTTCTTCTGGCGCTGGTGAGGCTGCTGATCCATCTGTTCAGCACGGGTCTCTCCGACCAGGGTTTTCACCGGACGGAATTGGTTCTGCTGGCCTGTGGGGAACGCCTTTCAGCCGGCTACCTGGAGTTCCCTCCCCTCACGCCCTGGCTGGCGCGGATCGCCGGCACGCTTTCCGGTCATGAGCTGATCCTCTTCCGGGCGTTCCCGGCCCTGGCGGGCGCGCTGTCGGTGCTGATGGCCGGGATCATCGCGCGCCAACTGGGAGGCGGGCGCTTCGCACAGGGGGCCGCGGCGCTGGCGCTGCTGATCGCGCCCGGGTCGCTTCTTCAGGGTAGTCTGTTCTCGATGGGAGTATTCGACACCCTGCTCTTCTGTGTCGGTACCTCGGCTCTGCTGGCCGCGGTCCAGCAAGACCGCCCGAGGTGGTGGTTGCTGTTTGGCGCGGCCATGGGTCTCAGCCTGCTGAATCACTACACGAACCTGCTCCCCTTCACGGTTCTCTTGCTCGCGCTCTGCGTCACCTCGGCCCGGGCCCGTCTTCGGAACCGGTTCTTCCTGCTCGGCTGCCTGATCGCACTGGCTCTGCTGCTGCCGAACATCCTCTGGCAGATCCAGCGTGGATTCCCCTCCCTGGAATTCGTCCAGACCGCCGCCATGAACCGGCGGATCGAGGTCCCTGTTTCCGCCTTCCTGCTGGGCGTGGTGTACGTATTCCATCCTCTTCTGGTTCTGGTGTGGGTGGCGGGCCTCTGCTGGCTGCTCTTCCCGGGGCGAGCGGGCGTCCTCCGCTCGCTGGGCTGGGTCTTCCTGATCTCCTGCGCGGTGCTGATCGTGGTCCAGTCGACCCGGCCCATTCGCCTCCAGTTACTGGCGCCCGTGCTGTACGCCGCCGGCGCGATCGTGCTCGAGTCGGTGGCCAGATCGCGCCGGCTTCGCGTGGCGACGATCCTGCTGCTGGTCCTCGGAGGCCTCGCCACGCTGCCTCTCTCGGTGCCGGGGCTGACACTGGAGCGGGCTGGCCGGTATGCGGCCCGCCTAGGGTTGCCCACCGTCACTGCGCAGCATCTGGGAGAGCGGGTTGGCTGGCGGGAGATGGCGGAGAATGTGGAGCAGGCTTGCAACAAGCTCACGCAGGAGGAGCGCTCGCACAGCGCGATCCTGGCCGGGAACTCAGGCGAGGCGGGGGCAATCGAGCTGTTCCTCGCCGATCGGCAGATGCCTGAAGTTCTCTGCGGCCACAACAGCTTTTACGGTTTCGGCGCCGTGGCGCTCGCAAGCGGCGGTTCGCCCGAGGCCGCCATCGCCATCGGCTGGCCCTCGTTCCACCTGCACTCCTTGTTCGAGGAGGTGAAAGCGGTTGGCCTGCACAGGATGCCGCAAGCCTCTCCGGTCGAGAGGGATCTCCCGATCTTCCTGTGCCGCCGGCCGAGGGTCTCCCTGGCGAGCTACTGGGAACGGGTCCAGACCTGCTTCGACGACAACCGCCTCGACTGAGGGCACGTTTCATGAGCCAGATCCTGGAAGCCTCTCCTTCGCCTCGCCCGCGGAAGAACTCCTTCAGTTTGCCGCATGATCGGACGAAAGAGGAAGTTCGAACTTTCCGGAAGATGGAGCCCTCATATGACGGTTCGCCTCCGAATGACCACCGACTTCGTCTCGATCCATGTCGACAACCGGCTGCTGGCCGCCCAGAACCTGATGGACTGGAAGGGCTTGCGGCACCTGCCGGTGATCGACGACGAGGGACGGGTGGTCGGAATGCTGAGCCACCGCGCTCTCCAGGCGGAGTGGTCCGACTCGAAGAGCCGGAACCTGTCCGGCGAGGAAGTGGAGCGGCGACTCTGGAACAGGCCGGTTCGCGAGGTCATGCGAACCCAGGTCTGGATGGTGGAGCCCGAAACGCCGGTGGAGGAGGCCAGCCGGATCCTGCGGGACACTGGCGTCTCCTGCCTCCCCGTCGTGTCGTCGGGCAGGAAACTGGTGGGAGTCCTCTCCAGCCACGATCTGCCCCGCGGGAACGCACAATCGAGGGACAGGGGCCGGCGGACCGGCTCCGCGGCGATGGCGCTGTCATCCGGCGGTGCGTTGCCAGCTTGACGCTGAAGAACCTGCTGTCCACCCTGACGCTGGCCGCCGCCGTCCTCAGCGTCGTTCCTTCAGGCCTCACACAGGACCACCGGACCCGGGCGGCGCTCTCCCGCATCGAGGAACAGGGCCAGAAGCTGCTGGAAGGGCTGGTCGCCCGGGGCGTTCCAGGGGCGTCCGCGGCGCTGTTGCTGCCCGACGGGCGTCAGGTCCAGGTGACCGCGGGCATCGCTTCCTTCTTCAGCAAAGAGACAATGACCTCGGAGCATCGGATGCTGGTCGGCAGCACCGGCAAGACATTCGTGTCCGCTGTGGCTCTTGCCCTCTGCGCGGAGGGGAAACTCGCGCTCGATCGGACGGTGAAATCGTACTACGACGACCCGCTGCCGGAGTGGATCTCCAGGGTCCCGAACGCCAGTGCGGTGACGCTCCGCCAACTCCTCCAGCACAGCAGCGGCATCCCCCGCTACGTCATGAAGCCGGCGTTCGCAGCCGCTCTGAAGGAGGATCTGGAGCGCACCTTCCGTCCGGAGGAGCTCCTCTCCTTCGTGCATGGAGATCGGCCGCTTTTTGCTCCCGGCGGGGGCTTCTCGTACGCCGACACCAATTACATCATCGTCGGCATCCTGATCGAGAAGGTTACGGGCGAACCGTTCTACGGTCTCGCGCGGAAGCGGCTCCTCGTGCCTCATGGGCTGTCAGCAACGGTTCCCTCCGACCGGATCGAGATTCCCCGGATGGCCGGCGGACGGGTTGTGCTCACGCAGTTCCTGGGCGTGCCGGACACCACCCTGCGCGAGGATGGCAGCTTCACCTTCAACCCCCAGTTCGAGTGGTGCGGAGGCGGCTTTGCCAGCACCCCCACCGATCTGGCGCGCTGGGCCGGCATCTTGTACACGGGCCGCGCCTTCGAGAAGCCGTACTTGCCTGACCTGCTCTCGGCCAGGGATGCGCCGGAGCTCGGCCCCTCGGTAGGGTACGGCCTGGGCGTCATGCTGAGGGACACGGGGGCAGGCCGGCTGCTCGGTCACGAGGGGGTCATGCCTGGCTACCTGACCTCTCTGGGCCACTTCCCCGACTGCCAGATCTCCGCCGCGATCCAGGTCAACACGGACGCCGCCGCCCGGATCGGGCGCCCGCTCACGGCTGTTCTGGTCGAGCTGGTCCGGATCGCGCAGCAGGAGTTCGAGCGCTGATCACTTCGGCGGATCGAACTCCGTCTCCGGGTTGCGCACGTACCGCTTGTTCTTCCGGACGTACTCGCGAAGCTTCTTCTTCCCCAGCGGGTTCTTGAGGGTGAAGCGGTGCTCCTCGACCAGGCGCAACAGATCGAAGGAACTGAGCACGCCGACGACCTTCTTCTCGTGCGTCACTACCAGGTGATGGATGCGTTGGTTCCGCATCACTCGCGCGGCGACGTGGACATCTGAGTACTTCGGCACCACATACACCTTCTCGGAGCAGATGGTGCTGACCGGCCGCTCGTCGTCAGGGCCTGACAACAGATCGGTGGCTGTGACGATTCCAACCGCGCGCCCTTCGGCGTCGACGATCGGCAACGCGTGAATCGCGTGAGAGACCATCCTCTCGCGAACCGTCCCCACGCTCTCGTCCGCATCCGCCACGACGATTTCCGCACTCATGAGGTCGTTGACTGTCACCATCGCCTTGGAAAACCTCCGGGGCCATCCTACCGGTCGTCCAGTCTGCCAAGAAAAGAGCCGGGGAATTCCTTTGATCATTCGGTCATGATGTTATGTTCTTTATATGACGCCCATGGCTGAAACAGCACTTCCATCGATTCTCAAGCTGCTCGCAGACCCCACGAGGCTCCGGATTCTGGCTCTCCTGGGGCAGGAGGAGCTTTCCGTGGGAGAACTCACCCGCGCACTCGGAATGGCACAAAGCCGTGTAAGCAACCATCTTAGGATTCTGCGAGAGGCTCGTGTGCTGACTGAAAGGCATGCGGGAGTCAGCACGCACCTCAGCCTGGCGAAGCCGCAAACGATCCACGACGCCCTGCCGCGCATCTGGGCCGCAATGAAGCAGGAGCTGGAGGCCTTGCCGGAGCACCAGGCCGATCTGGTCCGCCTGGAGAGCGTCCTCGCCGAGCGCCGAGCGCGGGATGGCGACTTTTTCGACCGGGTCGCGGGTGAGTGGGACAAGATCGCCGGGGAATTCGAGACCGGTCAGGCCCGGCTGCGGGTCGTCAACCACCTGCTCCCCCGTCAATCGGTCCTGGCTGATCTGGGGTGCGGAACAGGCTATATGGCGGAATCAGTTCTGGGCCATTGCGAGCGTCTGATCTGTGTGGACCGGTCGGAGGGGATGCTCGCGGAGGCGAGAAAGCGCCTGACCCGAAATACCAGGGGAACGAGCGTGGAATTCCGAAAGGGTGAGCTGGACGCACTGCCGATCAAGGACGGAGAACTGGATGGTCTCCTGGCGGGGATGGTGTTGCACCACCTGCCGTCGATCGAGGCGGGACTCTCGGAGATGTACCGTGCCATCCGACCGGGAGGGACCGTGGCCGTGCTGGAACTGGCCCCACACCGGGAAGAGTGGATGCGGACGGAACTCGGAGATCGCCACCTCGGGCTGGAGCCGTCCGATCTGCTGCAGACCATGCGCCAGGTGGGCTTTGTCGACGCCCTGCTCGACCCGCCCGCGGACCGCCTGCGACCGAAGCGCCCGGACGGGAGCCCGGTTTCCCTTCCGCTGTTCATTATCCGCGGCCGCAAGCCGCTCACAATCTGAGGACAAACTTGAGATCCACAAGCAAGGAGAAGAGCTGATGAGTGACGCAGTCACGCGAACCCGAATCGACCACAAGGTCAAGGATCTGCGCCTCGCCGACTTCGGCCGGAAGGAAATCGTCATGGCCGAGCATGAGATGCCCGGTCTGATGGCAACGCGGGAAGAGTACGGCGCAAGCAAACCGCTGAAGGGTGCCCGGATCACCGGCTCCCTGCACATGACGATTCAGACCGCGGTCCTGATCGAGACCCTGACCCACCTGGGCGCGGAGGTGCGCTGGGCCTCATGTAACATCTTCTCGACCCAGGACCACGCGGCCGCGGCGGCCGTGGTGGGCCCCACCGGCACGCCGGACAACCCGCAAGGCGTCCCGGTCTTTGCCTGGAAGGGGGAGACGCTGGAGGAGTACTGGCACTGCACCGAGCGCGCCTTCGACTTCGGCGACGGCAAGGGACCCAACATGATCCTCGACGATGGCGGCGACGCCACCATGATGCTCCACAAGGGAGTCGCGTTCGAGAAGGCGGGCGCAGTACCGGAACCGACCGACAAGGATGGTGAGGACTACGCCGAGCTGCTGAGAATCCTGAAGCGCTGCATGGTCGAGGACAAGGGGCGCTGGACCCGGCTGGCGGGCGAGATCAGGGGCGTCACCGAGGAGACCACGACCGGCGTCCACCGCCTGTACCAGATGCAGGCCGAGGGCTCGCTGCTGTTCCCGGCTTTCAACGTCAACGACTCGGTCACCAAAAGCAAGTTCGACAATCTGTATGGTTGCCGCCACTCACTGGTGGACGGGATCATGCGCGCAACCGACGTGATGCTGGCCGGCAAGCAGGCCGTGGTCTGCGGCTACGGTGACGTGGGCAAGGGATGCGCCCAGGCGCTGAAGGCACAGGGCGCCCGGGTGATCATCACCGAGATCGACCCGATCTGCGCGCTCCAGGCCTTGATGGAAGGATACCGGGTCTGCCGGCTGGAAGACGTGGTGGAGGAGGCGGACATCTTCGTCACCACCACCGGCAACAAGGACATCCTCCGCGCCGACCACATGCAGCAGATGAAGCACAACGCCATCGTCGGCAACATCGGCCACTTCGACAATGAGATCGACATGGCGGGGCTCCAGAGGATCCCGGGGATCAAGAAGGTCAACATCAAGAATCCGGTGGAGCACAGCAACCAGGTCGACCAGTGGACCTTCGCGGACGGCCACTCGATCATCGTGCTGGCCGAGGGCCGGCTGCTGAACCTGGGTTGCGCCACCGGCCACCCCAGTTTCGTGATGAGCGCCTCCTTCACCAACCAGGTCATGGCGCAGATCGAACTGTACTGCCGGCCGGAGCAGTACGAGAAGCAGGTCTACACCCTGCCGAAGCTGCTGGACGAGAAGGTCGCCTGGCTGCACCTTGACAAGCTGGGCGCGCGGATGACGCGGCTCACCGAGGCGCAGGCGAAGTACATCGGGGTCGAGATGGACGGGCCGTACAAGGCGAACCGCTACCGGTACTAGGCGGACGCATTCGGTGCGTTCGATTGCGTGCCTGTGCTTGTGCTCGTACTCAGTCGCTTCAGCGACGGTACTCGTACTCGAATCGTCGGCTGTCAGGCTGGAGCGGACCAACGGACTCCGGTTCGAGCTCGAGTACGATTCGGCGCAACTCGTGGTCAGGGTGAAAACTCAGAGGCACAATCCGTTGCGATGACCGACCTCGCGCAGACAATCCTCTTCCAGTCCCCCGACCTGGTCGTCATCGACAAGCCGCCCGGGCTCCCCACCACCGGCATCACGCTGGAGGACGAGAACTGTCTCCAGTTCCACCTGATGCGCCACTTCGGTCGGATGGTCTGGGCGGTCCACCAGCTCGACGCCGACACGTCCGGGGTGAACATCTTCACCCTCGTCCGCCGGCAGGTGGCGGTCGTCAAGAAGAGGATGGAGGCACCCTCCGGTGTGAAGGAGTACCTGGCCTTCTGCCACGGCGAGGCTGAGTTCGACTGCAAGGATGTGGACCTGCCGATCGGATTTCTGGATTCCGAGCGAACCCAGCTCGGAATCACCGCTTCGGGACGGCCGGCGCGTTCCCAGGTCTCGGTGCTGGAACGGAAAAACGGCTTTTCTGCCCTGAAAGTCAGGATTTTCACGGGCCGGACGCATCAAGTCCGTATCCACCTATCACATCTGAATCATCCGCTGGTTGGCGAATACTGGTACCGGCCGAAACCGTGTACCCTCTGGCCACGACAGGCCTTACACGCAGCCAGCGTACGGTTTGAGGATGGATTGAGTCCGGAAGGGTTCGCGGCGCCGCTCGCGGCTGACCTTCAGGAACTGGGCAGGAAGCTCGGGTTCACTGGAAGCTGGCTGCGCACTTCCGGCTCGAATGACTAGGATTCCTGGCTCTGCTTACCGCGCGGGGTCCAAGTCCCTGACTGATGGGACTCCCGCTCAACTCGAGGAAAGAAATGCGAAACATCATCTCCCTGCTGATCGGGATGACAACCGTCGCCGCTCTGCTCGGCGCGTCAGGAAATCTCTCTGCCCAGGTCGCCGCGACCAGCCCGGTTCAGGAGGCGACGAAGGCGGACGGCATGTACGCCGTCTTCGACACCAGCATGGGCACGATCGTCTGCCGGCTGCATTATGACAAGGTGCCGGTGACCGTCGCCAACTTCGTCGGCCTGGCGACCGGAGAGAAGACCTGGAAGGACCCAAAGACCGGAGCGGACAGAAACAACCCGTTCTACGACGGCACGACCTTCCACCGCGTGATCAAGGATTTCATGGTCCAGGGTGGTTGCCCGCTGGGCACCGGCAC
>JAZDLC010000123.1:0-3175 GCA_043802345.1 Planctomycetota bacterium
GTCCATCACCTCGGTCGGGCAACTTCGGTTGACGATCGGCAGCCGGAGAAGTTCGTGGTACCAGTAGTCGCGGCTGGCCTCCATAGTCACCTCCTGGCCGGTCCGCTGGACCACGATAGTGGACTCCACGGAGGGACATAGCTTGAGGGCCTGGTCGGTGATTTTCTTCAACTCGACGATCTTGCCATTCATCCACCCTCCGTCGGCGGTGATGACCAGCTTCGATTGGGAATCCTCGATGCGCCCCTGGAGGGCGTCCACGCTGAATCCCCCGTAGACCACGGAGTGGATGGCACCCACCTTTGCACAGGCCAACATGGCGATCACGATCTCTGGGATCCGGGGCATATAGATTGTGACGCGATCGCCCTTATTGACGCCCATGGCCCGCAGCACACTGGCAAACTGGCACACCTCCCGGTTCAGGGCGAAGTACGAGTACGTCCGGACATCACCCGGCTCGCCCACCCAGACGAGGGCCAGCTTGTTCTTGCGCCAGGTCTTCATGTGGCGGTCGAGGCAGTTGTGGACGATGTTCACCTTGCCGCCGACGTACCATTTGTAGAAGGGCTTCTGGCTGTCATCCAGTACCCGATCCCACTTCTGGTACCATTCGAGTTCCTCTGCCTCCTGGGCCCAGAAGCCCAGGGGATCGTCCGCGGCGCGTTTGGCGAGTGCATCCCAATCCTGCAGGCGCGCCTGGGCAATCGTTTCGGTTGTTGGGAAAAACAGCTCTCCACTCAACGGTCGATTGTTGGGCATGGTGTCCCCTCCCTTGGGATCGTGGAATAGGTCTTGTAGGCGAATGTAGCGGCACAGCATACCCGAGAAGCAAGAAAAACTCGATACTATTTTGATCGTGAACATCCACTGGGCATCTCGGGAACCTCGAGGCGCCCCGAAAGCGAGGATCGTTGCCGGCCGAAAGGGCTTATGCTAGTCTCTACGTGTTTTCGTGAGGCGCCACGGTTGGACCTGCACAGGATAGGCATCCTGCTCACGGTTGTTGTTGATGGGCAGTTGAACAGAAAACACGCGAAGGACTGCCGCCACCTGTGATGACTCCTCGTTGGGCCTCTCGCGTCGGAAATGGGAGGGGCAGATGGAACGACGGCGGTTGGGACGGACGGGGCACATGAGCACGGTGGTCGCGTTCGGTACTGCGGGAATCGGCCGGGTGGATCAGGATACGGCGGACCGGGCGATTCAGATGGTGCTCGACCACGGCGTGAACCACATTGATGTGGCACCGACCTATGGAGAGGCCGAGGTGCGACTCAACTCCTGGATACCGAAGATCCGCAACATGATATTCCTCGGCTGCAAGACGCGCCAGCGGACCCGCGATGCCGCTAAGGCCGAGTTGCAGCGGTCGCTGGATCGACTCGGGACGGACCGGTTGGATCTCTACCAGCTTCATTCCGTGTGCAAGCCGCATGATCTGGATGAGTGCATGGCGAAGGGTGGCGCGCTGGAGGCGTTCGTTGAGGCTCGCGAACAGGGGATCGTCCGTTGGTTGGGAATCACGGGCCATACCCACGACGCACCCAGGACGCACTTGGAGGCTCTGCGGCGCTTCGCCTTCGACACGGTGATGTTCCCATTGAACTTTGTCCTCTGGTCCATGCCCGACTACCGGCGCGATGCGGAGGCCCTTCTGAAGCTCTGCCAGGAGAAAGACGTCGGGGTGCACATCATCAAGACGCTCGCCAAGGACCCCTGGGGGGACCAGCCAAAGACATACGCCACCTGGTACGAGCCGTTCGCCGATCAGGCGATGATTGACCAGGCCGCAGCGTTCAACCTCTCGCAGCCGGTGACGACGCTGTGCAGCACGGGGGACGTGACGATCCTCCCGAGGTTTCTCAACGCGGCGGAGCGATTCCGCCTGCTGTCGCCGGAGGAGCAAGGGGCGCTCCTGGCGATGGCGCATGAGTATCATTCACCCTTCATCGGCGCCTGGGCCTGACGGCTCGGCCGGCAGGACGGTCCGGACGCGGGGGCATATATGGACGCCAAGGCACCATACCAGGTCGAACGGTCCGCCCGCCATGCGGAGCGGCCGGGGTTCCGGATCACCGAGCTCGAGATCACCACGATGCAGAAGATCCCCTGGCATTACCACAGCAACGTGCACGACACCTTCTACGTCCTGCAGGGACGCATCTCGGTCAGCGCGCGCGATCCTGAGGAGGAGGTTCGGCTTTCCCCCGGGGAGACGTTCACGGTTCGGGCGCGCCGGCCGCATCAGGTGACGAATGCCGGAGAGGGCTCGGCGGTCTTTCTGGTCTTGCAGGGCATTGGTGAATACGATTTCATTCCCGTGCCACCGCGTATGAGTGCAGAATGTACGGAGGAGGCGAGATGAGCCCGATCATCGATGCGCACCTGCATGTCTGGGACGAGACCGCCGGGGGTAGGCAGCCAGAGCCGATGCCCAAGGGCAGCTACAGCCCTCAGGCCATCGCCTCGGTCGAGATGTACACGGACTACATGGACGAGGCGGGTGTGGAGAAGGCCGTGTTCGTCCAGCCCTGGTTCTATCACTGGGATAACGGGTACATGGTCAAGTGTATGCGGCGGCACCCGGATCGCTTTCGCGGCGTGTGCGTGATCGATCCCCGAGGTCCGGATGCGCCCAAGGCTCTCAAGCGCTGGCGTGCCATGGGTGTCACGGGCATCCGTCTTCGGCCGTTCCGGCGGGGGGAACGCGGCAAGCCTGGCCCATGGTTTGGGATCGAAAAGACTCTGCCACTCTGGGAGGCGATCGCCGAGACGGGCACCATCGTTTGTCCGATGGCAGCGGGGACTCAACTCACAAAGCTGCCGGCATTGCTGGCACGATTTCCCGGCGTTCGTGTTGTGATTGATCACCTGAACAATCCCGTGCCGAAGGCCGGGTTGAAACAGGCGGCATTCCAAGCTGTTCTGGATGCCGCCAGGCTGCCCACCGTCTTCGTCAAGCTGTCGGGGTTCCACCACTGGTGCGAGGAGCGATATCCATACCGCGACGGGATGCCCTTCGTCGAGGCTGCCGTCAAGGCGTTTGGCGCCGACCGTTGCATGTGGGGATCCGACTTTCCTCATGTCCTGGCCGGCTGCGGGTACGTGCGCAATCGCAATTTCCTGCCGAGAGAGGCGAAGTGTCTCTCCGGGCCGCAACTGGATTCAATTA
>JAZDLC010000124.1:0-2174 GCA_043802345.1 Planctomycetota bacterium
TGACTCCTCCCACGCAGTAGGCAACTTCGAGTTCGACGTGGCCCTGCGGTACCGGCGATGTGAACGGCCCAAGAAAGGGACTTGACAAGTGTGGTAGTATCTATGTGTCATGCCAAGAGCGCGATCCGATCAGTATGCCCGCAGGATAAACGCTGCGGGGAAGCTCCTGGTCACGGGCGTGGGCGTGCCCGAGGCGGCGCACCGGCTGGCCCAGCGGTACGGGCTCTCCGAGCGGCAAGCCCGGCGCTACGTGGAACAGGCCCGAGACGGAGGCGAGGTGGAAGTTCCCCGGCGGAAGGCCGTGTTTACGGTGAAGCTCCCTCTGGATCTGGTGCGGCGGGTGCGGACGCAGGCCAAGCGCACCGGTCAAACGATCAGCGCCCTGGTCGCTCAGGCGCTCAAGGAGTTCTTGGACCGGGTAGGGGCGGGGTAGGACATGGGCGCCCGGCGAGTCGAATTGGAGTACGTGTTCGATCGCCTGGGGGATTGTCTCCTGGAACAGGCCTACGCGGTGCTGGTACCGGAACGGCGGAGGTCGCAGGAAAGGAGCGTAGATGAAGACGGCGGCGGCGGTCTATGCCCGGGTCTCCTCGGCTCGGCAGAAGGAGGACGAGACGATCTCCAGTCAAATCGCGGCCCTTCAGTCCTACGCCGCGACCGAAAGGTTGGAGGTTCCGCCGGATTGGGTGTTTCAGGATGAAGGGTACTCTGGAGCAACCCTGATTCGACCCGCACTGGAGCGCCTCCGGGATCTTGCGGCGGAGGTCGAGGTACCGCTCATCCTGTGCTATTCACCGGATCGCCTGGCGCGGAAGTACGTGTATCAGGCTCTCCTGGTGGAGGAGTTCAGCCGAACGGGGACGGAAGTCCGATTTCTCAAAGGGCCCAAGACGCACACGGCGGAGGACGAGTTGCTGCTGCAGTTTCAGGGCATGATCGCGGAGTACGAGAGGGCTCAGATCGCCGAGCGCACCAGGCGTGGAAAGGTCTATCGTGCCAGATCTGGTTCGCCCGCCGTGCTGTCGGGGACACCCTACGGTTACCGCTACGTCCGCAAGAGCGACGAGGCGGAGGCCCAATACAACATCTTCGAGCCGGAAGCGATGGTAGTACGGCAGATCTTTCGCCGCTATGTGGACGATCAAGTCTCCCTGGGAGCGCTGGCCCGATGGCTGAGCGAGGAAGGAACCCCGACAGCCAGAGGCAAGTCGCGATGGGATCGTTCGACGCTCTGGGGGATGCTCCGCAATCCTGCCTATTGCGGTCGAGCGGCCTTTGGCAAGACACAGCGGGTCGGGGATCGTCCCCGAGTGACCCGTTCCGTTCGACTCCGCGGCGGAAAGCTGTCTCGTAGACCGGCGACGCGGGAGAGGCCTCGGGAAGAGTGGATTGAGATTCCGGTCCCGGCCTTGGTGTCGGAACAGCAGTTCGAGTTGGCTGGCCGCCGGCTGCAGGCGAACAAGCGCTTCGCGTCCCGGCGCACCAAGGAGCCGACGCTGCTCCACGGGTTGGTGGCCTGCCAGAGCTGCGGGTACAGCTACTACCGGACCTCCACCCGAACCAGCTCCCGGAAGCTGTACTACTACCGTTGTCTCGGATCGGATGACTATCGACACGAGGGAGGCCGGGTGTGTCAAAACCGGCCCGTGCGCCAGGACTACTTGGACGAGTTGGTCTGGTCGCATGTGACCACCCTGCTTACAGATCCCGGACTCATCCGCGTCGAGATCGATCGGCGCCTGCAGGAACTTCAGTCCACCCATCCAGCCGCGGCCCAGAGATCACGCCTCGAGCTGCAGCTGAGTCGGCTCACCACGGCCAAGAACCGCCTGCTCGAGGCATACCAGGAGCAATTGCTGTCACTGGATGAGCTACGAGACCGGATGCCCGAGCTCCGGAGAAGGGAGGCGAGCGTCCGAATGCAGGTAGAAGCGCTCGAAACGCAGATGATCGATCGAGCCGCGTACCTCAAGTTGGTCGAGAACCTCGAAGGCTTCCTGGCCCGATTGAGCTACTCAAGCGAGAAAGCATCAATTCAGGATCGGCAGCGGGTTGTGCGACTCCTGATCAAGGAGATCCTGGTCGGACCAGAAAGGATCGTTGTCCGCCACTCGATTCCGACGTCGACGCCGCGGGCGGGACCAAGTTATCCTTTGCGTGGGAGGAGTCCTCTC
>JAZDLC010000125.1:0-2192 GCA_043802345.1 Planctomycetota bacterium
ACGTCGGTCTCGGACCTCTTCGTCACGGAGATGCTCAAGGCGGGCCGCTATGAGCTCGTCGAGCGGAGCCAGATGGCGCAGGTGCTGAGCGAGTCCGAGCTCTCCCTGGCGGGCCTGTCGGCCTCCAAGGCCGTCGAGGTCGGCAACATGATGGGCGCCGACGGCGTGGTCATCGGCACGGTGGATGAATACAGCACCGTGGCGCAGCGCGGCCGCGCCTATCCGGTCGTGGGCATCTCCATCCGGCTGATCGACTGCAAGTCCGGCAGGGTCGTGTGGAGCGTGGACCTCGCCCGGAAGGCCGAGGACCGGAAGGTGACGCTGCCGGAACATTCGCGCGCGGTGGTCCACGAGATCATGGCGGGCCTCTACCGCGGCTGGAAGAAGATCCGCCGCTAGTCCGGTCGACGCATCGGGTCTTGCCCCCAGGCGCGTCCGCGGCGATGAGGCCCCCGGGAGGTGCTCCATGCACAGGGTTGTGATCGCCTGTCTGTTCTCGTGTTCCCTTCTCCTTTCTCTCTCCACGGCCCGGGGCGTCACGCCGGCCGAGTACCAGGCCGCTCAGCAGAAGCTCGCGGAGCTCCAGGGGCGGGTCGGCGAGATCAACGCCCAGCGGGACGGGACCTCCCGCCAGTACGACGACCAGATCGCGGGGAAGCAGAAGGAGATCCAGGACGTCGAAGCGCAGTTGTTCGGGCAGAAAGTGGACAAGACCGTGAGCGGCGCCAAGGCGGTCGTCACCTATGACATCGACGCCGCCATCAACGCGGGCCTGTCGAACGAGGCGATCAAGGGACTCAAGCAGAAGCGGAAACAGCTCCAGCAGGAGATGCAGGCGCTTTCCGCCGAGCGGGACCGGAAGGTCACGGAGCTCGGCGCGCAGGCGGAAGCCGCGCAGTCGGACATCGCTGAAGTCTCGAAGATCACATCCATCCCCACGAAGGCGGACCTCGAGTTGCAGAGACAGGAGCAGACCAACCGGATCGGCACGCTCGAGCAGGACCTCAGCCGGCTCGGGGAAGAGAACGCGAGTTCCAACGACGTCGAGAGCGCGCAGTGGATCCTGGACAAGGAGAGAGAGCGGCTCAACGAGATCGACCAGCGCATCAAGGACGGCGACTTCGTAGACACCACCGCGGAAGAGCCGAAGCCGGAGGAACGCAGCGAGGTGCCGCCGGAAGAGCCCGAGGAAACGCCCGACGAGGTGACCCAGCCCGTGGCGGCGGTTACCCCGCCCCTCATGGGCGCGCCGCCCGAGTTCGGCGACGTCGCGGTTGGCGGTCCACCGGTTCCGCCGCCGGCGACGAACGCCGCCCCCGACGCGTTCGCCAAGATGGAAGGGTGGTTCCAGGGTCAGATGGGGACGCTGAACGAGCTGGTGGCCAAGGCGACGCAGGCACGCGATGCGCTCGTCGCGGCCCTGCAGAGCTCGGCCGCCGAGACTTCGCCGGCGAAGCTGAACGCCATGCTCGCGGAGGTCCAGAAAGGGCCTGCCCTGGCGGAGAAGCTGAAGACGCTCTGCGCGGAGGCGGGCCCGCTGAAGGCCTCGATCAAGGCGGTGGCCGCCCGCGCGCCGGACAGCGAGAAGATCATCGCCGAGACGGTCAAGCAGGCGCAGGGGCTGGCCGATAGCTGCGACTCGCAGGACACAGCCGCCGAGATCCGGAGGCTGTATCAGTTCGCCGCCCTGGGGGTCGCCTCTTTGAACGAGCAGGTGACCGAGGTTGAACGGGCCAACAGCCGCCTGCATGAACTGGCGCCCGAAGTGGACGCGACTGTGGCGGCGCTCGACGCTGCCCTCAAGGCGCACGACCCCATCCTGGACTTGGAGGGGGATCATGGGGAGGGTCAGCGGAACCGTACGTTGACGCTGGACTCTCTCGAGAGCGTCTACACGCAGGCCGAAGACGCGGCGGCGGTGTTCAGGGATCAGATCGTCAGCGCCCTCAGCAACGAGATCCTGGGCAGTTCCGGCAACGTTCAGGCCCGGTTTCAGCAGATGGTCGGCCAAGTGAAGGCCGTTGCCCTGCCGACGCTCCCGCCGGACTTCGCTGAGACGAAGAAGAACTTCCAGTCTTCGCCCGTCGGGGCGACGTACACGGCATCCTACGAGGCCTTCATGAAGGCGATGCAGGCTACCATAGAGCTGGGCAAGCAGTGCGATCCCTCGCCGGCCGACGATCTCGTGGAGG
>JAZDLC010000126.1:0-23518 GCA_043802345.1 Planctomycetota bacterium
GCACGAGTACGCGCACGACTGCACCTCACCGGCCGGCGACCGCGCCCTGCTCATCGCATCCATGTTTGGAGGGACCACCTCTTTGAATCCATCGTTCGTCCCCACCTTCCGTACCCGCCCCCCCAAAAAAACGACGCGCTCCACCCCCCTTCCAGCCATCGAAAGAACGATGCGGTAGCTCTCGGACGCGCTTCCAGGGCGGGCCGGAAAGAAACCCCAACCAGGAGTCACCCTGGACCCATCATTCCCCAAACCCGCGCCCAACCACTCGCCTTCCCCCCCCAGCAGGACACCGCCCGTTCGTCGTGCCCGGAGCGCACCCGTCCCCTCCCAGATCCCGGCCCGCCCAGGAAGCACGCCCGAGAGCCACCCAGATCCCTCACCCCAACCCTGGACCCGAGCCGCTCACACAGACCACATCGCAGCGAACCCGCACCCGAACGGAGAGGCTCTCCGGACCCGGTTCGCCCTCCCGCCTCACATTTCCGTCGATCCCGCCCCCCGGACCCCGGGCTTCACCCGCAGGATGACCCCGTACAGCACCGGCAGCACGAACAGCACCAGGGCCGTCGCGAACGCCAGGCCGCTGATGACCGCGATGGCGAGGGGGCGCCACATCGGTCCGCCCGAGTGATAGAGCACCGCCATGCTGGCCAGGGCGCAGAGTGAAGTCAGCAGGATCGGCCGCAGGCGGTGGGCGGCGCTCTCGATCAGGACTTCGCGCGACGCCTCGCCGTTCTCTTCCAGGCGGCTGCGGATGCTGGCCAGAAGCACGATGGCGTTGTTGACCACGATGCCCGCCAGCGCCGTCATCCCCACCAACGTCATGAAACTGAACGGCTGACCGGAAAGAAGCAGCCCGAAGGCGACCCCAGTGAACGAGAGCGGGATGGTCAGGAGTATCAGGGCCGTGTCGATCAGCGACCGGGATTGGAGCAGGAGGCAGAGCAGCACGAGCAAGAGAGCCCACGGCATCTTGTCGAGGATCGCGCGGTTGGCTCTCTCCGCGGCGGCGGACAGGCCCGCCACCTCGAACGACAGCTCCGGATGCGCCTCACGGATCGTGCCGAGCCACCCGTCGATCTCGATCTCCTGTCGCAGCGCCCGATCCGGGTCGGACGTTTCCGCCCGGACGGTGATGCACGGCATGCCGTGCTTGCGCCCCCGCACCGGGTACTCGAAGAGCTGCTTGCTCTCGGCCACCTCGTACAAGAGCGCCGCGTCCCCCTTTTCCGGGTAGACGTAGGCGTCGGCCAGCGCCTCCTGCCAGTTCGCGCGCGCGCTCCTGGCGCGCAGCAGAACCGGAATGCGCCGGCCGTTCTCCCGCAGATCGAACAGAGGCAGCCCGTGGATCACGGTGTGCATGGCGGCGCTCAGGTCGGCCACCGTCAGGTCCTTTTCTGCCAGCGCCTCACGATTCGGCAGGACGCGCAGCTTGGCGATCGGCCGCTCCCAGTCGCAGGAGACGTTGACGAGGCCGGTCTCCTCGAGATGCTTCGAGACTTCCGCGCCGGCCGCCAGGATCGCCTCCTCCTTGCCGCTGATCTCGACCCGGATCGGCCACTCGAGCTGCGCGCCGAGCCGGACCGGTCTGAGGCGCAGGCGCGCGCCGCCGTGCGGCAGCGCCATCCACTCGCGCAGCCTTTCCGACAGGTCCGACGCGGACCGGTCCGGATCGAGCTTCAGCAGAACCTGGGCGTAGTGTGGCGCGAACTCCCGGTACGGAATGCTGGCCTGGAATTGCGGCGCGGAACGGCCGATGAATGTCGCAAAGTGGCTAAGCGCGCTGTCCTCCCGCGACTTCTCCTGATTCAGCACACTGTCCAGATCGCTGGTGACCTGGGCCGTGCGCGCCAGCTCGGTGCCGTGAGGGAACTCGACTTCCAGCAGCCAGAGGGCGCGGCTCGAGGCCGGAAAGAAGATCTGATCGCTGGTCTTCAGCAACTGATAGCCGCCGAAACAGAGCCCCCCCACCAGCAGGACGAGCGGGATGAAAAGCGGGAAGCTCCGGGCCAGAATCCGCTTGTACATCTCTTCCAGCAGGGGAGTCCGGGTCGATGCCCGCGGCCTGGCCCTGGACAGAAGGAGCGGCGTGACCAGGAAGCAGAAGGTCAATGACACGCTGAGCGAGATCAACACCACCCAGAACAGCGAATCGACATACTCTCCGACCGGGTCACCGGTGAGAACCACAGGCAGGAAGCCGGCCGCCGTGGTCGCCGCGGCCGCCAGCAGCGGACCGAGCAGCTCGCGACTCGCACGCCGGACGGCGCCCGCATGCGCCTCGCCCATCTGCTTGAGCCGCTGAATCCGCTCCACCGCCACGGTGTGGTTGTCGACCAGCAGGCCGAGCACCAGGATGAAGCTCGACATCGTCACCGCGTCGAGGCCGAATCCCGCCGCGCCCAGGATCACGAAGCTGGAGAGCACCACGAACGGCAGCACCACCGCGACCGCGAGACCGGCGCGCAGGCCGAGCACCAGCAGCAGGAGCACGACGATGGCGACAAAGCTCTGCAGCAGGTTGACGCGAAAGCGGCCGATCTCCTGCTCCACCATCTCCGGCTGGAACACCAGCAGTTCGCAGCTCTCGGGGTGCGCCCGCCGGAACTCCGCCACCGCCGCGCGCACCGTCTGGGCGAACGCCTCGATCGACACCCCCTCGGCGCGGTAGACCGCCAGGGCGATCGCGCGCCGGCCGGCCGCGGTCACCCGGTCGATGGCAGGCTCCAGCGGCTTCCTCTTCACGTCGAGCAGGCGGCTCAAGGCCACCGGCCGGCCATCGCTCGGATCGCGCACCGGGAGCCTTTCCAGCTCAGAGAAGTCGCGGATGCGCGACACCGTCTCGACCGGCGCGATCGAACCGTCCTCGCGGAAGTACGCGCCCGGCGTGGTGATATGCTGCGCGCGCAGGTACTCGCGCAGCTTCAGCGGCGTCATGCCGGTGCCGGCCAGCTCCTTGTCGTCGTAGCTGAGCACGATCTGCTCGCGCGGCAACCCCACCTGTTCCAGATGGGCCACCTCCGTGCATCGCTCCAGACGTTCCGCCAGGAGAAGCGCCTGCTCCACGGGCGCCTGGTCGGCCCCATCGGGCCGCGCCAGCGTGATCAGCGCCTCCGCCCATCTCTCCTCTGGGCGCCGCAGGTACGGCCCTTCCAGGCCGATGAAGTCCGCAGAAAGCTCGCTGCGCAGCCTCTCCAGGCGCGCCTCGATGCTGCTCCAGGCGGCGCCGGATCGCGCCGCCCGCGCCTCGCACTCGGTGACGATCAGGGTCACACCGTCCTGCGTCTCGCTGCGGCACTCCAGGACCTCCGGGAGTGCCAGCAGAGCCTTCTCGATCGGTTCGGTAAGGACCTCTTCCAGCTCGGCCGCGTTGACTCCCGGCAGCCACGCGTCGACCACGCCATGGCGCGCCGCGACCTCCGGCTCGAGCTGACGCGGCATCTCCCGGTAAGCGTGGATTCCGGCCAGCCCCAGGGCCAGGATTGCCAGGATCAGCGCGGGGCGGCGGACCGTGCGCGCGGCGACCTTCACTCCTTCTCTCCGGGCTTCTCCTGCGGATAGAGCAGCACCCGGTCATGGCAGAGCAGCACCAGATCGCTGCGCCCATCACCGGTGAAGTCACCCACCAGCATCTCCCGCGGCTGGATCGCCCCGCCACCAGTGTTGCCACGATTGAAGCGGTTCTGCTCGAAGATCGTGAAGAACAGCGCGTTGGTCCAGGCAGCGCCGCAGCCCCCCTTCAGGACCTCGAGCACATGACGGGTCGTGTCCACCGCGATGATCTCCTGGCTGCCGTCGCCGTTCAGATCGCCCACGGTGAAGCGGGAATACTCGACCTCTTCCAGATCGGTGCGGTAGCTCCTCGGCCGCGCGCTCGCGTCTCCGCCCAGCTCGCGGGGCGGCACCGACCAGAAGCGGTCCTTGCCGAAGAACAGCAGGCGGCGCCCGGCATTCCCCTTGAGGTCGGCCTGAGTCACCCGCACCAGGCCGATCGGCGCCAGATCGAGGGAATCGCGGTAGCTGTAGAGGCCGGCGGCGTCGCGCGCCATGACCTGCATGCGCGCCTCATCGGCGAAGTACGACAGCAGTTCCGAAGTTCCATCGCCATCGAGGTCGAACAGGATCGGTCCCGACAGTTCGTCAAGGCTGCTGCGGGCGTTCGCCTGATCGACGATCTCGAGCGCGCCGTCCCCCTTGATCCGGTACGCCCGCACGAACCCCTTGCCGGCGACGAGCATTTCCGACTTGCCGTCCCCGGTGAAGTCGCCGACCCCGAAGCTCTTTGGCAGCACCCCCTCGAACTGGCTCGTGCGCAGCGAGTCCTCCTCCCCGATCTCGCGGAACGAGTCCTCCTCCTTGACGAACAGCCGCGTGGCCTCGCGGGGGATGAACATGACCAGATCGGGCGCGCCGTCATCGTTCAAATCCTGCGCCAGCAGGGCGGTCGGACTGCGCTTGATGGCGCCGAGCTTGACCGGCTTGCCGCCGACCCATTCGCCGCCCGAGAAGCGGAGCAGTTCGAGATTGAAGCGGCGGCCGTCCTTGGTGGCGACGATCACCTCGGAAGCGCCGTCTGCATCCAGATCGGCGCCCACCGCCACCAGCGGAGTGCCCGGGACGGCGAGGTTCTCCGGAAAGCTCAGGCGCCCGCTTGCCTCCATGCGGGAGATGCCGACCATCCCTTCCTTCTCGCTACAGACCAGGAGAGCGTCGCGCTCCGCTCCCGCGAGCCGGAGCACTGCGATGGAGGAGATGCCTTGCAGCGACGGGTATTCCCGGGGCCGCCGGAACTCGCCGCTGTCATCCTGGACATAGAGGTAGACCGCCGCGCCATCGGTATCCGCCACCGCCACGTCAAGCCGGCCGTCCCCGTCGAAATCGCCGACCGCGTAGAGCGACGGGTCGACTCCCGACTTGGGCACCGGGTAGCTCCGGATTGCGAGCGACTTGCGGTGCGCTCGCACCCCCGCCTCCTTCGTCAGCGGCGTGAACTGCAGTTCGGAGCGGGTCCGCTTGATGGTGATCAGTTCGATCGATCCGTCCTCGCACGGCAACACCTCCCAATCGGCGGAGCCGACCGGCACCGGCACGCCCAGTTCCGGACCGAAGCCGCCCGTCTGATCCTGGTAGCGCACTCTGAGCGCTCGCTCGCTGCTCTCCGCCATGTAGGCGAGGTCGGGCAACTGGTCGCCGTTCAGGTCCTTCACCTCGAGCCGCTGCGGATTCTCCTCGCTGACCCGGTACTCATCCGGCCGCGGAAAGGTGTCGGCCGCGCCCTTCAGGCGAAACAGCAGGACCGCCTGAGTGGTCAGGGCAATCAGGTCGTCGCGTCCGTCCCGATCGACGTCGGCGATCGCCAGGGAGCCGACGTTGGCGCTCGGCATGTCGCGGTCGTACGTCCACTCGTCGTCGAACTGGCCGGCTCCGGTCTGGAGCTTCACCGCCAGGCGATCCCGCTTGCCGGTGTAGACCAGGTCGGCGCGCCCGTCTCCGTTCACATCCAGGATGGCGCAGTCGTACATGTAGTCGCCGGTGGTCACGCTCTCCTTCAGGAACGGCGCGTCCTCGATGATCGGTTCCCACCGCGGCGAGGGCAGCTTGGTCCTGGCCGCCTCCTTCAGTTCGGCCGGCGTCCGCTGATAGAGCAGATCGATCTGCGCGTGGTCATTGTTGATCACGGCGAGATCCTGACGGCCGTCACCGTCGAGGTCACCCGCGCTGAGGCCACGGCTGCTCGAGTCGACCTTGGCAACCCGGGGGCCGGTCAGGCGATACGGGTTATCGGCGAGGCAGGGGGCAACCTGGATGCTGAGCAGGGCCAGCAGGACGAGCGATCGGTTCATGCGCGGGCTCTTACTGTTCAAGGTTCTTGCGAAGCAGCATGCGCTGCACGTATGCGTTCTGGGTCTTGTACGTCTTGGAGACGACGTAGTACTTGATGTCGCTCACGTCCGGCAGTTCGTTGATCAGCTTCTGCACTTCCATCAGCTCGCTCATCTTCGGCGGATCGCCTCCCCTGGAGGCCCGGATCTGAATCGCCGTTTCCGTGGAACGCAGCAGGTTGGTGAGCATGTCGGCGACATTCACATATCCGATCGAAACCACGTTCTCGCTCGGCATCTCCTCGAAGGCTGCCATGAGATCGGGATCGTCCAGCAGCGACTCGCCCGGGTTCTTGATGTGGGCGATGAGGTTCTCGACCATCTTGGTCTTGCCGAGGGCGGCCACCAGGTAGTTTTCCACCACGGCGTACGACAGCACCGGATCGGAGCCGCCCATCGCCACGGCGAACGGCATCGGAATGACGTTGATCCGCTCGTTCATGAACTCGACCGGGTCCTCCTCCGCCAGCTCCTCTCCCAGTTCATCGAGGGTTTCGGCGAGCGACTGGGGATCTTTCACGCGAATGACGTACGCCTGGGTCGGCAGGTCGTCCGGCCCGGCCACCGTCGCTTCCGGGTAGCCGAGCATCTCCACGACCAGGCCGCCGAAGTTGTTCAGCACGGTGTCTCGCAGCTTGAATCCGCCCCGCTCGATCCCCGCAATCTTCATCTGCAGCAGCTTGTGCCCGAACGGCGAGGCGTGCAGCAGCATCTTGTCGAACTTCTCGTACGCCGCCGACAGGTCGAAGGCGGTGATCGAGGCGGAGTGAAAGTCGGAGCTGAAATAGGGAGGGATCTCCACCCCGGCATCGGTGTACGTCAGCAGCGTGTGCAGCCCGTACTCCGTGTCGGCGAAGGTGAAGCCGAACACCAGGCCCGCCTCGTCATCCTCGACGCGGGCGCCGGCGAACAGGCTCTTGATCGCGTCCAGCCGCAAGCTCTCGATCAGATCCTCGGCCCGCAGGTACTGCTCGATCCCCCGGCCGAGCTGCTTGATCTGGTACTCGATGAACTGGTTGACCAGAGGGAGCAGCTCGGAGAGGTTGAAATAGAGCAGCGCGTCCGCCCGGCCGACCGTCTCCCTGGCCTCGACGTACTTCGGATCGTCGCTCAGCCGGTCCTGCTCCGGCGCGCCCTTCGCGGCCAGATCGACGAAGTCCTCCAGGGTCTCCTTGCGATCGGAAAGGAGCAGGAGATCGTCGACCAGCGCCAGCCATGTCGGCTCGTCCACTTTCCCCTCGGTATCTTCCGTCTCGAGCGAGTAGAGCCTCGTCCCCTCGAACTCCTCGATCACCACCTGCGCGCGGTGGACCTTCTCATCCTCCGCGACCAGCTTGGCGACGTTCTCGAGCAGCTCCTCGAACCGTTCCCTCGTTCCGCCGAAATCGGCCATCATCACCATGCCGCGGCCGATCTCGAAGCGCAGTTCCACTTTCGTCTTGACGTCGCCGCCCCGGCCGGCGGTCTCGACCTCGCTCTCCTTCAGGAGGATCTCCGGAATCGCGAACATCACCCTGCCGTTCAGGAGCCGGGCGATCTCATTCTCCTCGAGGTCGAGCGCCAGCAGGAAGTCCTTGTCCTTGAGCCCGCCGAGCATCTCGGTGGCGCCCTCGAACGCCTGCTGCACCGCCTCATGCTCCAGCAGGGTCATGCAGGCGCCATCCACGTCGAGGGTGAACGCCTTGCTCAGGTTGTCCACGCTCAGGAACACCATGGTTCCGGAAGGGAGCAACTGGGCGAGGTCGCCCTCCGGAACTTGCGCGGGCGCAAGTGCCATGAGGCTCAGCGCGAAGGTCAAACTGGCGAGTGCTCGCTTCATGGGATTCCTCTTCAGCGCTCGCCCTGTTGGGGCGGCGGGTAGTAGCGGTGACCGCTGTTGGCGTTCAGCGTGTCGAAGGCGTACGCCTCCTGGTTGTCGAGGAACGCCTTGACCAGATTGACCGGAATGCTGAAGCTCAGTCCCTCCGCGCCCTGCGCCACCGCCTTGAGGGAGTTGACGCCGATCACCTCGCCGGAGAGGTTGAACAGCGGCCCGCCGCTGTTCCCCGGACTGAGCGCCGCCGTGGTCTGGACGTAGGTCTGGCCGTTGAGCAGCCTTGATTTCAGCGCCACGATCCCCTCGCTGAGACTCCGCTCCAGCCCGAGCGGATTGCCGACGGCGAAGACCCCCTCCCCCTGCGTCACGTGGTTGGAGTCGCCGAGCGGTACGGTGACAAACACCTCCGGCGCGTCCGGCTCGATCTTGAGCAGGGCAAGGTCCAAGAGAGCGCTGCTCGCCACGATGCGGATCTTCTTGTACTCATCCTTGCGCAGCCCGTCGGTGGCCTGGCGATAGACGATCACGGTCAGCTCGGTCGTCCCCTCAATGACATGATCGTTGGTAATCAGGTACCCCTCCGGATGGATGACGAATCCGGAACCGAGTCCGACCGGACTGCGCACGAGCACCACCGCCTCCCCCACCTCCTTCACGTTGGCGTCCAGATCCCTCTTCTTGCCGCCGAAGCTCTCGTGATAGAGCTGGTCCTTCGTTGTCTTCCTGATTTCGACGATCGCGGTGCGCGGTATGCGCAGCGTCTCGAAGCCCAGGTCGACCTCGACGAACCCGGCCGATTCCTGCACGGAGTCGGCCCGGATCACGCTGCCGTTCTCGAGCAGCACCCGGTCGGCCTGGGCGGGCGGCGCCCACGAGACGAGAAGACAGATCAGCGCGGGCGAGATCCGGTACAACATGAGTTCAGCCTTCTTGTAGCTTCGAACGGTTCGAGCGGTCCGGCGCGAAACGCCGGACCGGGTCAACATGCAATCCGCGTGCCGGTGCGAAAACGGCACAACCCGGCCCCTGCTCGGCCCACGGCTGCGCGTATCCTGCTCATTCATACCAATCTGACACAAGCAGGGGGACCGAAGACGGGGCCTTCGCCCGGAGAGGGCAGCCCGGCGGGTACGGTTTCATCCTCCTCGGCTTCTTCCGGGACGCCCAACCCCTGGTCCTCGGCTGCACTCTGAACATCAGGCCGCTTCTCTTTGCCGTCAGCACGCCACCCCTCTCCGCTACAGGCAGCATCAGCCTGGCCGTGACGGTCCCTCCCGGCACGGTGTTCCATTCTGCGACAATGCAGGCGTTCGCGGGCGTCGGCGGTGCCGGCTACGGCAACAGCAGGGGGATCGAGCTCACGGTTCAGTAAGGGTCCGTCGCATCTGATTGCGCCGGCCTACTCTTACCCGACGAGCGATGACAGATTGTGATAGGGTCATTCTGTCGAGCTGTTCAGGAATCCGCATCCGGAGGAGACCATGCGTCTGTTCGTCATCCTGTTGGCCGCGCTGGTGGCACTTGTCACCTGGGGATATGCAGCCGGCGCGGCTTCTCCCGAGGTCGTGCGCCCCATAACGGTTGCGAGCTACTACTTCGGCAACTACCACCCCGGCGATGCGCGCAACGAGAAGCGCAAGGGGAAGGACTGGTCGGAGTGGGAGCTCGTCAAGAGCGCGAAGCCGCGCTTCCCGGGGCACGCGCAGCCCAAGGTGCCGCTCTGGGGCTACGAGGATGAGTCGGACCCGCGCGTCATGGCGAAGAAGATCGACGCGGCGGCCGAGCACGGCATCGACGTCTTCATCTTCGACTGGTACTACTACGACGATGGCCCGTTCCTCGAGCACCCGATCGACGAGGGGTTCCTCAAGGCGCCCAACAACGCGCGCATCAAGTTCGCGTTCATGTGGGCCAATCACGACTGGTGCGAGATTCAGCCGTACCGGCGCGCCGCGCCGTACGAGGTGGTCTACCCGGGCAAGGTGACGCCCGCGACCTTCGCGAGGATCTGCGACCACGTCATCAAGGACTACTTCGCGCATCCGTCCTACTGGCGCATCGACGGGAAGCCGTACTTCTCGTTCTACGAGCTCTCGAAGCTGCTCGAGAGCTTCGGCTCGGTCGCGGCCACGCGCGCGGCGCTCGACGAGTTCCGCGCGAAGGCGGCCGCGGCCGGCCTGCCGGGCCTGCACCTCAATGCCGTCGTCTGGGGGCAGCCGATCCTGCCCGGGGACAGGTCGCCGCTCGATGCGGCGGCGCTCGTACGCGACCTGGGATTCGATTCGGTGACGTCCTACGTGTGGGTCCACCACGTGCCGCTCAACTCGCAGGTCACCGACTACAACCTCGTCAGGGATGAGTACCTCGAGTACTGGGATCAGGCGCGGAAGACCTTCGCCGTCCCGTACTTCCCGAACGTGAGCATGGGCTGGGATCCGAGCCCGCGCGCCGCGCAGGATGACCCGTTCGACAACTCGGGCTACCCGTTCACGAACACGATCGGCAACAACACGCCCGAGAACTTCAGGCACGCGCTCGAGGTGACGAAGGAGCGTCTGCTCGCGCAGCCCGCGGGCCCGCACATCTTCAACATCAACTGCTGGAACGAGTGGACGGAAGGCAGCTACCTCGAGCCCGACACGGTCAACGGCCTGAAGTACCTGGAGGCCGTGAAGGCGGTGTTTCCGCCGGCGGTGGCGGGCCAGTGAGCGCAGCGCAAGGGGGCCGCGCGTGCGCCGGCGCGCGAAAGGCGACTTCGCGATTCGGTGCTGCGGCAAGAGGCTGGGCAAGCGTCTCCACCTGTCTTCCGAGCGCACTCGCTTCGCCTCAACGGGCTCATCCGGCAACGAATCCCTGTTTCTGGTGAACCATGCTTGCCACGCACTCCCGGCGCCGGGCAGCGACCACTTGGGTACCTGCTTCGCGCCAAGCGTCTCGGAAAATCGGGAAACAGGTCGTGAGTCTCCCAACAGGTCGTGCCGGACGAGCGTGTCGCGCACCTCAACGATCGCGTGGTCAATGATCCCCCCTCCGTCGTCCCAACCACGGGCGACCCCGATCGCGTAGGTCCCCGGGCGAAGATCGAGGAATTTGAAGCGGAAGCCGGACGCACGATGAAGCCTGTCACGGATCCCGACCAGTCACTCCCCGACCACGAAAGTGAACTCGAGGGTCTCGCCGAACAGCACCTGGCCTGACTGCGAGCGCTGGAACAGGAACGGACGGGGAATGGATCTGACTTTCCGGTCGTAGGCGTCCAACACCACCTCGAGTGGGCCGACCGGCGCGAAGAAAATCGACTCCCTGCCGTTCTGGATGCTATCGTTCAGGACCGTGACCTCGTCGGAGATGGCGCTGAGATTGGCCCATTTCCGAAGGGCCGTCGTAGTGGACCCGCACCCGGCCGCCCTGCCCGACGAGGAGTTCGAGCTCGGCTGCCGGGGAATCCACTCCCACCACGATGTTCTTCAGGTAGCCGACCCGGCCATCGTCTGTCCTCGCGATCAGGTGGTGCCGGCCCGGCTCGACCGACGTGAACGCGAAACGACCGTCCGGCTTCGTGTTCATCCCCTCGTAGCCCCAGGGTTCCACACCTTGCAGCCAGATCCAGCCGGACTCACCACTGCCCGTCAGGGCATCCTTCACCTGCCCCCAGATACTCGCTCCACGCCTCAACTTCAGGACGACACCGGCCTGACCGCTTCTGGCCTCGACGAAGTCCGAACGCGCGAACCCACTCGATGTTTCACCTGCGCAGAGTGAGTAGAGCGCCGGCACCACCGGTCCGAACTGGAACCGGCCATCCTTCTCGCATCGGCTGTATCTCGTGCCCCCACCCTGGGGATCGTAGCCATGGACGGAGACATCCGGAGCGGGCTGACCATCCGGATCGAGCACGAGGCCGGTGATGTAGAACCCCCGGTAGACCTCGACGATCACCTCGACCGTCGATTCCCCATCGGCGACCTCGAACCGGGTCACCGCGGGCGCCGCCTCCTTTTCGATCGATGCTTCATCCGGTGCTGGTTCCCGGGGCCCAGGACCGACGGCCCATTCGCCCAAGGACAGTCCGGTGAAGCGGAAGCGCCCCTGCCAGTCCGATCGTGTCTTTCGAGCCCCTTGTTCATACCCCCGAAAGTAGAGGTCCAAGGTCTCCGCTCCCGGCAGCAGCCAGATCTCGAGGTCGCTCTCCGGATGACCGTCGGCTGCGTTGACGGCCAGGCCGGAGAGGATCGCTCCGGCGCCGATGATCCACTCTACGACGTGATGCTCGCCGGGCTGGAGGGAGAGTCTGGAGGGAAGACAGAGAAGGTCCTCCCGGTCGGACCGGACAGTAACCTCCAGCGGCACGTGCGGGGGCAGGCCACCGATCTCGAAGGTGCCTTCCGGGCCGACATTGCCGGTCCATTCCACTCGCTCCCACCGAGAATCTTCCCAGATTCGCAGGAAGCGGTGGACCTCAGCGGAGAGTCTGACCTGAAGCGGCCGTTGTAGGCCACTTCAGGTCAGAACCCGGCCGGAGAGCACGGCCTCCCGGTGGAGAGCGACGAGATGGCGACTCTCCGGCGAGGTGACCTGGTCTCCCACGCGCAACAGGGCCGGGCCGTATCCTGCGGCGGTCACTGTCCAGAGCGGAGCGGAGTCCTGGTCGATGGGCAGCTCGAAATCGCCACTCCCGGCAGTGACCGCGGTCGGCTCCCGCCCCTCGCTCCAGGGGTTCAAACGATCGAACACCTGGGCACCCGCAATGGGAGACCCGCCTTCGCTCGCGACCACCCGGCCGTAGAAAGTTCCGGAAGTCGTTGCCTCGACCCCGTCGGACTCCGAGGAAATCGAGATGTTTGAATCGGAGGCCGTCTCGAAAACAACGGCCCGCTCTCCACCCGGTTCCGGACTGGGTCCCGGTTCATCACGGACTTCAGGTGCTCGCGGATCACCTGGACGACTGACCAGGTCCCCGAGCTGCCGCGATCGCGTCAGTATCAGCGCCAACACGACGAGGATCGTGACCGCCACCACGACTCTCCACATGTCCAGGCTCCTTCCCTGCGGTTCGATGACAGGCTTGACAGCGAAGTTACAGAGATCGCAGCCGTCACACCATGTGCGTGCCGTCCGTGCGACGGGAGTGCGAGGATCCTTGAATCCGGGCGAGACGCTTCGGGCGGGACCTTGCGGCCTATCGGGGCGTCTGGTCGGTCTCGAAGTGACCCTGAACGGTGACGTCACAGAGGCTGGAATTCGCCAGTTCGACGTAGAAGCGCGACTCGTCCCCGGGCCGCAACTCCACGCGTCCAGTCCAGCGGCCGCGAGTTGGCGTCTCGGATTCCGGAATCTCGACCAGCTTCTCGTTCTTGAACCCGACGACGAACTCGCCATGGCCGTTGCTGTCACCCGGGGTCTGGGCAACGTAGTCGATGGCGGTCACGACCCAGACGCTGCCGTCCGGGATGAGACCGGTTTCGATCCACGCGACGCTCTCGTCCTTGCTGTAAAGAGGTCGTGTCAGATCCACGGGAACGGGAGAGATCGCATCCAGGTACGCGTTCTTGGTCCCGTCCAGGAACACCCGGTTCGGATTCCCACCGCCGGCCCCCGTGCGCATCTGGACGCGGACGATCGGGCTGGTGAGGTAGGCTTCCGGCGAACGAACCAGCGCTTCAAGGCGCTTTGACGTGGCCAGCTTACGCCAGCGAAAGACCACCCCGTCTCCATCGGTGATGCACAGGACCTTGAGCGCGGCCCAGAGGTGACTTTCGGAATCGAGGGTGCGGATGAGGTAGCTGTGTCCCTCCAGGACCTCGGGCGAGAATCTCCGGTCGTACTCCTCGCCAGGGAGAATCGGTTCGGGGAAGACCTCGGTCCCGAGCCCTTCGAAGGGCTGGAGGCCCATGCACCAGATCCGGCTGCGGTCGTCGGTCACGGTGTTGACACGGATCGCGAGGCGGGCCCGACCTGAGCCGCTGACTTGCAGATCCCAGTCGTTGCGAGTCTTCTCTTCGTCGTCCCGCGTCGCATGTTCGAAGCTGTACGTGGCCGCGATGTAATCCGGACACTCTCGAAGCCCCAACTCCTCGCCGAGATTGCCCATGATCTCGCTGCCCCGTTGTCGTGACAGAACCGCTGCCACTCCCTCGTCAGTCGATTCCTGGACTCCCAGATTCGCCGCATACCGGGCAGCCAACTCGTCGAGTGCGCCAAGCTCCGCATGGAGGGCCTCCAGGCGCCGAGCGTACTCGGCCAGCAGGGCCTCCTTCTCGGCCAGCAGGGCGTCGCTCGCCGGATCGGTCAGGAACGCGCTCATGTCGAAGCGCACGCCATCGATCTCTTCGACCGGCCTCTTCTCGTCGACGAGGCACGGGCCAGCAGGATTGTAGACGTACCGCACGGTCGCCAGATGCTCCTGCCAGCCGCCCTCGTCGCCTCGCTCAGTGAGGAAGCAGGCGGCCCAGCCGCCACGTCGGGTCTTGATGACAAAGGCATTCGAGAGCAGATCGCGGTCGTCCGTCCTGATCCGCTGCTTCAACTTGACCTGATCGGGGTCGACAGAGACAACCGACCGCAGGTAGCAATCGGGTGAACAGGGCGTCTCACCGATCTTCTGTTCGGAGACCGGGAGACGCGCCCCTCCGCATGGCGCCTCGAGGGTGATGGAGGAGATCCCTCCGGCACACGTCTCGAAGATGACATCGGCTCGATTGGCAGGCACCAGCGCATCCTCGCCGAATGAGTACCCTTGTTTGTAATGAAAGGCAAACTCACCCCGCTGAACCGGCGGGGGTTCGACCATCGCGCGGGTCAAGGAAGCCTCACCCGGCCCCTCATCTCCTGCGCCTTCTGTTCCCTGCGCGCCGGCGAGCGGAAGGGGTGAAGGCTCTTGCGCCGCTTCATCCTCGCTCACGGCTCCCGCGCCGTCCTGAACGGCGCTCATCGCTGTGACCGACTCAGTGGGCGACGCCATTCCTCCCTCCCCCTGAATCCGGGTCACCGCGACACCGGCAAGCACGGCGATCGCGAGCGCTCCCGCCACCTTCGCCCCCGTGGTCGACAGCAGCGCCACGACCTTGGCGGCCGCGGTTCCCGCCGCTCCGACGGCCGCCTCACTGCTCGCCCTCGCGACTACGGCGTCCCTCACCGCCGCCAGGGAGCGGCCTTCCAACATCAGGAGCGCCCCGGGCAGGGCGTACCCCACCGGCAGTCTCTTGCGCAGCATCCCGAGGCCTCGGTGGATACGAGTGCGGATTGCGCCGGGCGACTCACCCATACGGTTGGCGATTTCGGCCGGCGCCGCGCTCTCATCCAGTACGGTCCCCAGCACCACGCGGTAGGTCTCCGGCAGGCCGTTGATCGCCTCGCGCAGGGCCAGACCCAACTCCGCCCTTTCCGCCGAATCGGCTGGAGAGGCCGTCGCCGGAACCTCCAGCCGACCCTGATCCGGGCGCCTGCGGTTCTTCCGGGCCCGGTACAGGGTCTGGCGCTGCAGTACCCCCACGAGGTACGGCATGGCCGGGCGCGACGGGTCGTATCGACCCGCCGACTTGATGAGGGAAACGAAGGTCTCCTGCAGAGCGTCCTCCGCGTCTCCCGCGTCGCCCAGCATGTGCATCGCGGTCGCGAACAGCTCGTCGGCGCAACAATCGAAGATGGCTGCGATGTCCTGAGGATCCCGCGTCTCGCGGTACTGTCTCATCAGTCGGTCGATTTCCTGGTTTCTCATAGTGCCCCTCTCTTTGCACTCGAGCGACCGGCGTTACGAGGTTTCCAGACGAATCTCGGAAACCTCGGATTTGCGGGCGGCCGGGGGGAGGAACTCCGAACCGGGTCACCTTCAGCACACTTGCAGCGCATGCAAATTGGAGAAAGGTGCTGAAGGTAACCCGGTTCGGACTCCGCTTCGGTATCGATGGTTGGGTGCCAGGACGCCATGGCAGGTCAGGAGATGCTTCCTGGGCCTTAAGGACCAGTGCGGGGCGTCGATCACAACGACATTCATCGAGATGTGGTTGTGGGGAAGAAGGGGGACGAGTAGCCTGAGGGGCACGCTTTGCAGCGTTCCATGAACGGCCCCGGAGGGCAAACCGGGCATGGAGGCGACGATCCGGAGATGGTTCTCGGAGCCTCCCTCTCTCGACCGGGGTGACCCGCCGGATTCAATTCCGTATCCGCCGATCCGTTGACCCAGTCTGCGCCCGAACTTGACGCCTGCATTCCCCAGGGTGTTTCTCCCTTTCCCGCACACGATGGAGACCGTCGATGATCCGAACCCTTCCCGCGGTGCGACGTGGGTAGCGTCGGCCGATTCGGCGCGGCTCTCCGCCGCGACCTCCACGCGACCGCCCGGTACTTCCGCTCCCTCCGGGAGATCCTCCGGCTCCGGCGTCTGAGGAAGGCCGACGGGAAGGCCCTCGTTCTCGCCTATGGGAAGGTCGGCACGCTCGCGGCGAACACGCCCGAGGCGGAGGAGCAGCACTCCTTCGGCGGCGTCAAGGGTTGCCGCGCGCTCGTCGCGGAGCTTTCGGCGCGGCTTCGGACCCTCCAGGAAGATGAGGAGCGTGACCGGCAGAACCTCGGGGACCGGACCCGCCTGCGGGAGGCCGAACTTGACGGTCTTTGCGAGGAGCTCTCCCGCCGGAAGGCCATCCTCCGCGCCGCGCGCAGCGACCGCGAAATCATGGAAGGGCGGGTCCGCGACCTCGAGGCGAAACAGAGGAAGTCCGAACCGGGAGACGACCGCGTCCGGATCGAGGCCGAGATCGCGGAGGTCCGCTTGAACCTGCCCACTGCCGGGGCGGCGGAGGCGGAGGCCCGGGCGGCCCAGGAGACGCAGGACGTGGAATGTGACCGGGAGAAGCGGGCTTGGAGCGAGGAGCAGAGAACGCTCTCGGCCGCGCGCCGCGAGAGTGGGGCCGCCACCCGGCGGGTCGAGTCGGAACTCGCCGACGCCGGCGCCTCCCTCACCGGGTCACTGGAGGAACTCGGCAAGTCGGTCTGCCTGGCGGGGACGACCGCCCTGAGCCTCGCCGGTCCGATCGGCGAGGCGAAGGAGATCACGCGCCGCCTTGATGAGCACGAGACCGGCCTCCAGGCGAACCGGGATGTGATGGCCGAGGTGCGGAGGGAGACCTCGCGGGTTCTGGTCATCGCCGGAGGAGCGCTCGTCGTCCTCATCGTCGGCATCGCGCTGCTTGCGGGCGGCTCGTCCAGGGCCGTCGGCACTGACCGCGTTGCCGGCGCCGATCCGGCCGGGTCCCCGTCGCCCGCCAATCCGACCCCGACGCCGGGGGAGGACGAGAGCGCCGCCGACCCGCCGGCCCCGACCGCTCCCGCGGCCGCGGGAGAGCGTATGACGGAGAAGGTGCGCCGTGCCGTCCTCGCGCTCGCCGCCCTCGCCCCCCGCATGGAGGACGGCGTCGAGGTCTTCCGCAGCACGCGGATGATCGATGTCCGCTCAGAGGCCCCGGCCCCGGGCGGGGGAACCGAGTTCGAACTCGCCGCGGGGGCGGAGGAGCGGGACGGCCCGGACGATCCCTACCGCCCGGTCACCGTTCTGGTCCGCGTCCGGGTGGACGACTCCGGCCGCGTCGCCTCCGCCCGGATCACCGCCGTCCTCACCGAGGAGGATCGGCGTCTCGAAAAGCTCCTGGAGGGCTACCGATGATCCGTAGGTTTGCGCTCGTCGCGCTGCTTGTCCTCGCCCCGTTCGCCCCGTCCCTCAGAGCCCAAGACGAGCCGCCGAAGCAGGTTGGCGTACTGGAGATTCCGTCCGGCGCGATCAAGTCGGAGGAGGCGAAGGAGCGCATTCCTACGGCGGTCGAGACGACGGCGAAGCCTCTCTCGGGAAGCGACCTGGACTGGGGGAAGGCGTACCGGGCCCCACCCGCGGGCCTGTCCGAGGCGGCGCGGATCACCCTCGCAGTCGTGACGAAGGATGGCTACGACCGCAAGCAGTGCGTCCGTGATCTGAAGAACCTCGAGGGCGACGCAGCTCGCCGCCTCGTCCGGAACCTCGACGTCGGCCGGCACGACATCCTGAAACAGCTCTACGCCGAGGCGTTCCTGAAGACGAACCAGGACTTCGTTGCGAAGGGGAAGTCGCCGCTCGAGAAGGTCCTCGGGGTCAATTCCGGCGGCACCGGTGACATGCGTCGGGACCAGGACATCACCCTCTTCGCGGGGAGCGAATCGCAGGAGAAGGCCTTCTTCGACAAGCTGAAACAGATCGCGGAGAGCCCCCCCTACAACCTCAAGACGAAGCCCAAATCCGGCGGCATCGACATCCCGGAACTCGAGGTGACCCTTTTCCCCGGGAAGAACGACCTGCCCGACGCCCGGTACGCGACTGACTCGCTCGACTACCGAGTGAACTACGCCAAGGGAATCGCGCGGCAGGCCGCCGATCCCGAGGCCTACCCCGGAGGCGCCTCCGACATCGAGGTGAAAGGCCGGCGCCGGCCCGGGAAGATCCACATCCAGGAGTTCCGACTCGGCCCGGACGGATCGCTCGAATACCGGGGGCTCACGCCGGGGAATGCTCGCGAGGCGTGGCGCATCTTCAGCGGCACCCCGAAAGAGCGCTACGCGAAGTGGAAGCGCGCGAGTCACATCTTCAGCGACTTCCTCCAGGCCCGGCATCACCTGAAGTCGGGTGAGCCGGACCCGACGAAGGGGCCCCTCAAGTACGCCGGGCGGGCGATCGAACAGCTCTGCGAGTTCCACGGGAAGAGGCCGTGGATCGACCTCGATCTTGACGAGCGGCTCGACCTCCTGAAGCCCCTCTTCCCGCAGTTCGCTGCGGACACGAAGCACGGCATGGACGCGCTACTCGGCATCGAGAAGGCGGTGAGCGTCGGGGACCGCGCCTACCAGAAGAAGGAGATGCCGGCGGGTGCGGAGGCGGCGCGGGCGCAGGAGGTCGCGATCATCTTCCTCCGGAAGGCGGTCGCGGCGACGGCCGGGGAGACGGCCCGGGCGATGCTGTGCCCACCCGACTTCAACCCGAACTGGCGGTCGGAGGCCGAGATCGTCGCGTGGGCGAAGATGACGCCGGAGCAGCGGGAGAAGGCCGCGCGGGCCCGGGACGAGACCTACCGGGAGTGCGTGACCCAGGAGGCCACCGAGAACCTCCTGATCACGCTCACCATGCTTCACGAGATCGACCTCGAGTCAAAGGGCCGCGATGGCGAGACCGAGCTCATGAAGATGATCGACCGCGCGGATTCCTCCGACCCCCGGTTGAAGGCGATCCTCGCGGACGCCACGGAGTACGCGAAGGCCTACACCGAGTTCCTCGCCTCCTGCCGGGCGAAGCCGAACGACAAGGGGGCGCAGAAGAAGCGCTTCCAGATGGCAAAGACGCTCGTCAAACTCCGCGAGAAACTCGCTCTCCACACGAAGCAGGGTGGCCCCACCCCCGGCACCGAGATCCTGAGGAAGTCCGAGGACGTGGGCCCCCGGGTCTACACAAGGTGGTGGAGCGGGGACGACGGCAACGGGCGCCATCCGCCCGGCTCCGCGCCAGCCCCGGCCGGTGGGCCGGACGACCCGCTCGGCCCGCGCGTCGGCGGTGCCATGGCCGAAATCAAGGAGCGATTCGCGCAGCACATGGAGGAGGCGTTCCCCTCCCACAGGAAGCAGTACCAGGACTTCCTCGACGAGATGGACGCCCGGGGCGGCGGGCAGAGCTACCTCAAGCAGAGAGTCTTCGACGAGGTGTGCCAGCTCGACACTCTGACCTTCGCCCTGAACCTGGTCGAATACTACCAGCAGGGCGCGGACGGATGGGCCTACTGCGAGCTGATCGGCACCGAGACCCTGTCCCGACTCCACTGGGGCTTCTCACCGCTGATCCAGGCGGTCAAGGTCCGGGACGAGCAGAGCCTGAAGGAACTCGGGAAGGGCATCGTCTTCATGACGCTCGCGCGGCTCGTGCCCTGGGCGGGCACGGCCAAGATGGTCTTTGACTTCGGGAAGGGGGTCGTCAACGTCACTGTCGGCTACTCCATCGGCGTCGTGAACGCGGATCTCGTGGACGCGCTCTACCTCGGGGAGGCGGGCCGGAAGAATCCCGCTGCGGGTGGCGACTGGGGAAGCCGGAACCGGGAGGCGTTCTCCGTCCTCGATCCGGCGGAGGTGATCCGGCGGACGAACCAGGATTCGGGCGAGCTGGAGATCGTCGTCGACACGCCCGCGGCATACCGGAACTGGTTCGACCGGACCGTCGGACAGCGCATCGACGAGCTTCCGCGCCGGAATCCACCGGGCGGGGAGGCCGGCAGGACCGCCCTGGCCCACGACAACTTTGTGAACGCCATGATCCAGCAGGCCGAATCGGAGGGGCCTCTCTGGGTCCGGGAGGACGGTTTCCCGAAGATCGTCATCGGGCCGACGCGAGAGGAGATGGACAAGGCGGTGACGGACCTCCGGGATGCGATCGAGAGCACCTGCCGCGCGCAGGTGCAGAAGGTTCTCTCGGAGTCGGCGACCCGGACCTTCAAGATCTATGGTGAGAAGAACGATCGGATCGAGGAGGCGCTTGTCCACCGGTACTCGGCCGACGTGCTCTCCGGCCTCCTGGGTACGTGGCAGACGCAGCTTGTCTACCAGGCCCTCGCCATGCGCAGCATCGAGCGGACCGCGCTCCAGGCGGACCTCTCCGAGTACGCGAGGCTGCTCCGGCCGCTCCTCTACGATCCGAGAACAGAACCTGTGGTGGGAGCGGCGCCGGCCCCGGCCAAGAATCCGGACGATCCCGCCGCGGCCCGGGAGCCTCTCGAGTACGAGCTCGAGGTGCAGGTTGCGGGCGCGAGGGAGGAAGACGACGACGCCTGCGACGGCGGGCTCCCGGTTCTCGTGAGCGTGGTGCTCCAGATCGCTGGCGAGATCTCCGACGCGGAGAAGGATGTGGCGATCGAAGTCTTGTCCACCCGGCTCGAGCCGGTGGCGGAGCCGGGGGAGGAGGCGCCGGAGAAGCTCGTGGCCGGCGGCCGCGCGACGGACCGGCTCATCGTGCGTGTAATCGCCGACGAGGGGCGGGGCCGGTGATCGCTGAGAAGGTAGTCCCCCTCACGGTGCGGCTGCCGAAGGACCAGGGTGGCAGGGTGGTTCCACTTCTCCTCTGCGAGGAGAAGTACCGGGACGGCCGTTTCAAATGCCGCTACACCTATTTCGAACAGTTTCCCGGCATGCCGAGTCACTGGGTGACGGAGGACGGCGAGGTCTACCACGGCGAGTACGAGAGCGATCTCGCCGGCGGCCGCGAGATCATTCGGTACGAGTACGGGATCCGGAACGGCGACCGGCAGGAGTTGGACAAGAAAGGCCGCCTGAGGCATGTGACGCCATGGAAGGATGGCGTCACGCACGGGACGGAGATCTACTACGACCCGGACACGAAGGCCCGCTCGGAGCTGGTCAATGTTCACGGTCGGATGACCCAGAAGCGCTGCTGGGCCGACAACGGCCAGCTCATTCGGAGTATCACCTACAACGAGGCGTTGACGGAGGATGACCAACGCTGTTGGTCCGGAACAGCGGAGGCGCGATGGCCGAACGGAACGGTCCGCTGGACTGGGACGTACGAAAAGGCCCACATCGATCTGAACGAGGCGGGCGGCGGCGACGCGGAGCAGATTCCCGGCAAGGTCGGCACCTGGACGTGGTTCCACGAGAACGGCGAGCTCGACCGGCAGGCGGAGTTCAAGGAGGGACGATTCCACGGCGCGTACGAGGAGCACCGGGACGACGGGAGTCTCGTCTGTCGCGCGGTCTTTGTGAATGGGCAGCGCACGGGCCAGTGGGAGCACTACTGGGAGAACGGGAAGCTCCAGTGCGAGGGCCGGCTTCTCGACGACAGCGAGGTCGGACGATGGGAGTACTACGACTCCGAGGGCAACCGGCAAAACTGGGTAGAGTTCGACGACCTGGGTAAGAAGATTGGCGGCGGCTCCTACCAGGACGACTGACGAATGGAAGGATAAGCAAAGGAGCCTTCCGCCCGGCGCCTCGACCTCCGCGGAAGGCGGAGTTGGACGAGAAGGGAGTGAGGGAGGCTGTTCCGGTCGCCCTCACCGTCCGGCACACCCTTCAGGTCGAAGCCGCAGAACCGGGCCACACGCTCCGCGCAACGCGACGCACATGATCGTCGATGCCGACACCAAGTTCACCGACGAGTTCAGGTCCATCCTCCGAGACGGTGGCGTGAAATGCGTCCGAACTCCACACCTCGCACCCGACTGCAATTCCGTGGCCAAACGCCGGGTGCTTTCGATCAAATCGGAAGCGCTCAACCGGATGATCTTCTTCGGCGTCGTCTCGGAATCGCCGGGCGGAAGCGCGCATGGTCTCGGCACACGAAGCATGGCGCCGAGCGAGACGCTGCGGCAGACCGGAGGTTACGGGATCTCCCCCGGCGTGACACGCCGTGGGCTCAACCGCGTCTCGCGGTAGTGCCTCATGAGTCGGTCGATTTCCTGGTTTCTCATAGTGCCCCTCTCTTTGCCCTCGAGCGACCGGCGCTACGAGGTTTCCAGACGGATCTCGAAAACCTCAGGTTCCCGGACGGAAGAGGCGGGGATCCCCTCCATGCCGAGGCGGCAATCAGGAGGCCCGGCCCTGTTTCGAAACCATGGATTCCCGGCCGATCTGCTATCCTCCCCCGTTTCGGGCGCTGGCCCGGAGACTCGTGGCCTGCAGCTGGAAGAGGCTTTCCGCAACGTGGACTTGAATCGGCTGAAAATCGACCGGGTGCAGGCGGCGCCGGCGGCACAGCCCCCCCGGCGCGCGCGGGGCCGCGGCCGGTGGTTCTCTAGACTGGTCCTGCTGGCGCTGCTGGCAGTCGCCGGCTGGTTGTTCCGCCAGCCGATCCTCGACTTTGTCGACCGGCTGCGGCTGCCGCAGGTGACCACCGCGCGGGTCGTCAAGCCGAGCGCCGCCGCGGCGGGCGCCGTGATGGGAACTGCATCCAACGGGTACATCGTGGCGCGCACGCGGGCCGCCCTTTCGGCCGACACGCCGGGGCGCGTCATCGAGATGAACGTGGAGGAGGGGCAGGCCGTGGAGAAGGGGTTCGTGGTCGCGCGCCTCTTCGCCGACGAACTCGAGGCGGCCGTGCGCCGGGCGGAAGCCGACCTGGCGGTGAGCGAAGCGGGCGTCGAGAGACTGCTGGCGGAGGTCGCTTCCGCCGAGTCGGACCTGAGCCAGCTCGGGTCTGCTCGCGACGCGACGAGGGGGACGATGGAGGAAGCCGAGGCCAACCTGGCCCTGGCCGAGGTCCATCACAGGAGAATCCAGAAGCTGGTGGAGGACGGTATCGAAACGGCCCAGGCTCTCGATGAGACCGAGGCGACCCTGAGATCCGCCCGGGCCAGGGTCCAGTCGACGGGAGCCAGCCTCAGCGCCGCGGAGGCCGCGCTCGCATCCGGCAGGTCACGCATCGAGGTCACGCGCGCCGCCGTCACGGAGGCGAGAGCCACCAGCGTGGCGCGCCGGGCCTCCGCCGAACTGGCGCGCGCGACCCTGGACAAAACGATCATCCGGGCCCCGTTCGACGGGATCGTGGTCCTGAAGAACGCGGAGGTCGGCGAGGTCGTGTCCCCGAACTCCCAGGCCGGCAGCAACGCCCGGGGGTCGGTCGCCACCATGGTCGACTTCTCTTCGCTCGAGGTTCAGGCGGAGGTTCCGGAGACCAGTCTCTCGGCGGTGAAGGTCGGCGCGCCGGCCAGGATCTTCCTCGACGCCTTCCCGGACCGGCCGTATTCCGGAAAGGTGGAGCGGATCTGGCCCACCGCCGATCGGCAGAAGGCGACCATCGAGGTCAGGG
>JAZDLC010000127.1:0-6598 GCA_043802345.1 Planctomycetota bacterium
GATCTCGACCTGCTGCCCATTCCCCCGCACCCCCCAACTCACACTCTTTCCACACTTCTCTCACGACATTCCCCAACATCCGGGAAACATGTCGATTGGAAATCTGCCTCTCCTCGCGAATCGGACGAGTGATTCGCACCGCGCCGACCGCTACTCTCCTCTGCCATGACCGACACCAGGACAAGACTCGGCGAGATCATCTTCGTCGCCTTCGACACCGAGACGACCGGCACCGGGCCGGGGACGCGGCTGATCGAGATCGCGGGCTCGAAGTTTCGCGGCGACGAGTTCATCGATCGTTTCGACATGCTGATCGATCCCGGCATGCCGATACCGAAGGAGTCGATGCGCATTCATCGCATCACGGACGAGATGGTCCGGGGACAGCCGGATGCAACGGCCGCCCTGAAGCGCTTCTTCGAATTCGTCGAAGGGTGTGTGTTGGTGGCGCACAACGCGAGCTTCGACGCGGCCATGATCGGGCTGGAACTCACGCGCCGGCGGGCGCCGGCTCCGAACAACCCGATCCTCGATTCGTTACGGGGCGCGAGGCGCATGTTTCCGGCGGGAGCCCATTCACTCGACGCGCTGATCGACCTGCTGGGTCTTGCGCGGCAAGACGAGCGGCATCGGGCCTTCGGGGATGCCGAGCTCGTCCGGCAGCTGGTGCGAAAGATGGTCGAGTCTCTGGGTGGCGATGAGCATTCGTTCGGGGAGCTGACCGAGCAGACAGGGACTCCGCTCCTCCTGGAGGATTTCATCCTCGAGCCTCCGGAGCTGCCGTTCTCCCTGAAGCTGCTGGATGCGGCCTGCCGGCAAGGGACCAAGGTGAATCTCCACCTGGATACCGGAGGCGCGAAGCCCCAACAGCGGATCGTCTCGCCCGAGGTCTACTATGAGTGGTCCGGCGTGGGCATTCTCGAGGCGTATTGCGCGGAGGAGGGGTGCTCCAGGCACTTCCGCCTCGACCGGCTGGTCAAGGCGGAGCCGGGCGCTTCCAGCGGGTTCCTGTTCTGACGGCGCTCAATCCTGCTTCTTCTTCTCGCCGGGGCTCAGGTAACCCATCTTGATGAGCTCCTGCAGTTCCTCGTCCAGCAGATCCATGGAGGCGCGACCGGCGCGGGCTCCCTGACCGATCCACTCCAGCAGCTGAGCTCGCATCAGGTTGCGGCGTTCTTCCTCGCCCGCGACCGGCCGAAGCTCCGCCGGATCCTGATCCACGCGGAAGAGATCGACCGTGGGCCGCGCCTCGGTCTTCAGCTTGTAGTGGATCAGCTTCCAGGCGCCCTGGCGCAGCCCGTACGCCTCGTACGGGAACTCCTCTCCCAGACGGAAGTAGCTGAACTCCGCGGTCGGGTCCTCGTCGCCCCTCTCCCGCACGGGAAGCGGCCGGCCGGCGGCGCCCCGGGGCAGGTCGATTCCCGCCCTCTCCAGCAGCGTGGCGAACAGGTCGGCCAGCCGAACCTGGCTCTTGATCCTGCTCCCCGCCGGGCCTCCGGGCTCGCGCAGGAGCAGCGGCACCCGCAACGCGGGCTCGTACACCTCGGTATGGCCGAGGAAGCGATGATCCAGGAACATCTCGCCATGATCGGAGACGACCATCACGATCGTGTTTTCCTGAAGTCCGGAGTCCGCGAGGTAGTCGAGCAGTCTCTGGAAATGCTCATCGACGTAGTAGATGCCCGCGTCGTACAGTGCGATCAGCTCGGCCAGGCCCTCCGTGGAGAAACGCGCGTCCCTCTCCCTGCGCTGTCCGGCGGCGAGCCTCAGGTTCAGCTCGGTCAGCAGCTCGGATCCGGTTCTGTCCGGCACTCCCTGCCAGTACCTCTCCCCGCGCTGCTGTTCGAGGAACCGGGACTGATACGGCTCCGGCTTGAAGTACGGCGCCTCCCCCTTCCCCGAGGAGGAGTGAACCGATTTCGTATGCAGGAAGAGGAAGAAGGGACCGTCCCCGCCGGACGCCTTCATCCATCCGATGCCCGCGTCCACGGTCGCCGCCATGTCATGTTCGAGCCGTGCCCCCGGATGGGGTGAGTGATGGTAGGCGCCGAAGCCCCTGGCAAAACCCCGGCGCCCCCCCACGAATCCGCTATCCTCGGAGTCGACGAAGGCGACGGACTGATACCCCGCCTGCCGCAGCAGCTCCGCGACCACGGGCACGCCTTCCGGAATGGCGCTCAGCCGATCGACGATGCCGATCTCCAGCGGATCCCTCCCGGTCAGCATGGCCACGTGCGAGGGGAGGGTCCAGGGGGCCGGGGCGACCGCCCGCTCGTACAGCACCGCCGACGCCGCGAAGGCGTCCAGATTGGGCGAGGTCGCCCGCCCGTACCCGTAGCAGCCGAGGTGGTCCGCCCGCAACGTGTCGATGGAGATCAGGATCAGATTCGGACGCGTCTCCCTTTCCCTGCCACACCCGAGGCAACAGAGCGCGGGCAGCAGCAGCAGCAGGCAGAGGCGGATCGCCCAGCTCTCGGGAATGCGGGTCACAGGAATGATCTCCGGCGGAGGAACGTCCAGAAACACCGAATGTACAGCCTTGAGGCCCGCGTCAGAATAGCTTCCCATGGATGAGAAGAACCCCGTCAGACCCCGAAAGGCTTCATGCCGCGCACCTCACTCTCCCTCCTGTTCCTGCTCCCGACCCTGTTGCTCGCGGGCTGCGCGCGCAAGCAGACCCGCCCGGTAATCCTGATCTCGCTTGACACGCTCCGTCAGGACCACCTGGGTTGCTACGGATACGCGCGCGAGACATCGCCGCATCTCGACCGCTTCTCCGAACAGGACGCGGTGCTGTTCGAGTGGGCATATTGCCAGGCTCCTTACACCCTACCGTCCCACATGAGCATGCTGACAGGCCTCTATCCGGAAACCCATGGGGTGATGATGCCGTACGCGTCGAGGCCCCCGGGCAAGACGGGAGGCCTGCCCGAGACCGGCAACACGGTGGTGGTGAGGGAGCGCCAGGGCCAGCAGGTGGCGGTGATGCCGACCGGGCAGCTCGAAACTTCAAGGCTGTCCCCCACTGTGACGACACTGGCCGAAGTCTTCCAGCAGAACGGATTCAACACCTCTGCCTTTACGGATGGGCTCCTCGTCGACTCGAAGTACGGCTTTGATCAGGGGTTCGACATCTACCGGGACACCAGCAACCCGGAGCACGAGAAGAACGGTTTCCGCCGCTATGGCGAGGAACTTCATCAGTGGATCCGGGACCGTGCGAACGAGGATTTCTTCCTGTTCATCCACACCTACGACGTCCACGGACCGTTCTCCTGCCCGGAGCCGTTCCGCTCGCGCTTCCGCGACACGGAACCCGCGGTCGCCCTTCCGGAAGTCTCCCTCGAGCAGTGCTCCTACCTGAACGTGCATGAGTACTTCAATCTCTCGCAATACTCGGATGTTCAGGAGATGGTCGATCACTACGACGGCTGTATCGCCTTCGTCGACCAGGAGCTCGGCAAGCTGTTCGCGCTGCTGAAGGAGCTCGATCTCTACGACGAGGCGCTGATCGTCATCACCTCGGACCATGGCGAGTCGTTCATGGAAAACGGGCTGATGATCGGCCACGCTCTCTGCCCCACCAACGAGGTCACACTGATTCCCCTGCTGCTGAAGCTGCCCGGCTCGGCCCACGGGGGAACACGCATCGACAGCGTGGTGGAGAGCGTGGACATCATGCCCACCATGCTCGCGGCGGTCGGGCTGAAGCCTCCCCGGGAGGTCCAGGGCCAGAACTTGCTCTCCGGCCTGGAGCGAGGGCGGTTCGACAAGGAGCATGCTTTCGGCATTGTGCCGAACACCGGCAGGAATCATTTCCTGGTCGAGGGCAAGACCAAGTTCATCGAGGCGGTGAACGACCCCGGACACTGGCTGATGAAACTGAACATGGTCCCGCTCAGTCCGCCGGGCGCGGACATGCCGGAGACCCCGTACCTCTACGTGACCAAGGAGGTCAAGTGCTACTACGACTTCGAGCAGGACCCGCTGGGTTTGCTCGAAATGTTCGACCGGGGAGATCGGGCCTTCGACCTGAGCCGCTCCCGGCACGAGAGAAACGCAACCCCCCTCGGCGACACGGAGCTGCTCGAGCGGCTGAAGGCGAGAGCCCTGGATCTCTCGGCCAGCGCCCTGAAGGCGGGAGAGAGCTTCCTCGTCGCCGGCACCTCCGAAGACGGACCCAGCGACAACGACCTCAATCAGCTCGTGGCAATGGGGTATGTCGGCATGAGCCGCCCCAAGGAAGCGGACCCGGCCAATCCGCTGGCCTCGTCGCGGGAGCTTCGCCTCACTCCTCCCAAGATCGACCGGTCACTCCTGATCCAGGGAGACGCCTTCCTCTGGAAGCTCTCCCGGTCGCTCCGGGCCGGCTCAGAGCTGCCGGATGCAGACGAGCTGGAGGCGGGAGACCAGGAGGCGCGTGCCCTGTTCGACCAGTTCGAGCAGCTCCATCCCGAACTCGAGAGCTGGGTCGAGTGGCGGCGGCGCCACCTTCAAGACCTCCTGGAGCGGGCCCGGTCCAGACAATAGACAGCCCGTGGCGTCCCGACGGCTCCCTACCGGCAGGGGAGAATCTGCACTTTCTTCGCGGAGCAAGGAATTTTGCAGTCGCGAATCGCCTGCTTTTGCCCCTCTAGGAGGTGGAGAACAACTTTGCATCCGTGCCAGCGATCCGGGATTAGACTCTAGGGAATGGGTGGGGCCTCCGGGCCCCACCCCTTTTACTTGCACGAGCAGGCGGATCAGGCGAAAAGGTCGTCGAACGGGTTCGTGGGACGCTCGTCCGGGTTCTCCCGGGCTTTTTTGCGGGCTTCCTCGAAGGCGTTCTCCAGTTTCTCCTTCTGGCTCTCCACCGAGCGGACCGCGTCGCTGAACGTCTCGTCCCCCTCGGATTCCCGCTTCTTGAGCCGGTCCATGGCCTCGTCGAACTGCTTCGGATCGACCTTCTTCTTCGACTTGCGGCTTTCCTTCTTCTTGCCGTGCCGCAGCACCTCGCCGGTCTCCAGGTCGATCACGATCCAGCCTTCACACTCGGGACAGATGATCTCGAACTCGCGCAGCATTTCGATGTTCTCCATTCCAGAGATCCGATGGTACAGCGCTACGGGTGGCAGTGACAAGACGGCTCTGGTAGGACGGGGTTCCATCTGAACCTCACTACATCCTGCGCCGTTGACATCCGTTTTGAGGCATGGACCCCATGAACCCAGCTCGACGTCGGTTGACTGTCCGCACCTCCAAGGGCCGCCTGGTCTTCTGGGCGGCCTGCCTGGCCGTGATCTGCTACCTCGCCTATCAACTCACTCAGGCTCCGGTTGCCAGCACCGGCCGTGTCGATTCGGCGCAGATTGAAGGGGCAGGTCCGACCGACGGCAGGCCGCTGCAAGGAGATGGGACCGCCCCGTCGGGGACGCCCGCGGTCCGCTTTGGAACTCTCGCGCGGACCGCCCATCTGGTGGCCCTCTCCGGCCTGGAGGGATCCCTCTACGCCTTGGCGGCACGCGCCGACGGCGGGCTGGAGGCCCGGATCTTCGACCACGCAGCCAACCTGTACCAGGCCCTGCTCCACGAGGAGCTGGAGATGGCCACAGTGCCGATCCGCGACGCTCTGCGGCTGTTCCTGGAATTGGGGGAGCGGGCCCCCAGGATCGTCGCGGGGGCGGCCCGGGGCGACGAGATGTTCCTGGTGCGCAAGAGCGTGGAGGCGCTGAGTCTCGAGAACCTGCTGCCGGTGCGCGTCGGGCTGCTGGAGCCGCCGCGTCTCGACCTGCGCAGAGCTCTCCGTCTGGACGGCAAGGCGCCGCCCACCGTCATTCTGAAGGAAGCGGGTGAGATGGCCCACGCCCTGGCATCCAAGGAGATCGACCTGGCATTGCTGCCGGAGCCACTGGCGTCCATGACGGCCGCCCTCTCCGGATCGCGGGTGGAGAAGCCGTCGGATGTTCCCGGAGGACGGTTGGCCGGGGGCGCGGTGCTGGTCGCCTCTCCGCGGCTGATCGCCGAACATCCAGAGCTGCTCGACCGGCTGTCCAGCAGCACATTCTTTCAGCGCTCGACGTTCAAAGAGATCCTGACCTTGCTCTCCAGCGGGCCCTCTCGATCCTCGCGCGGGCCATGAGCGACTCGCCGCCGCACATGGCCTGGCAACAGGCAGTCCCGCAGATCGAATTCAGCGCGGAGCTGCCCCTGGAGGAGCTGGAACTCCTGCGCGAGGCGGCGGAGAGCGAGACGCGGCCACCCGGTTTCCGGTTCGACGACCTCCTGCGGCCGGAAATCCTGGAGGCAGCCCGGCGCCAGCTCGAAGAGACGCTCTCCGAAAAGTAGCCTGCAACCAGGAGAGCCGCGTTGAACTCTGCAATCACCGACGAGGGACGTGGATTCCCTATCGTGGCCGTGGCCTATTTCGGCGCCACTGCACTCCACCTGCTCTTTCTGAAAGGTCTGGCAACCTGGTTGCCGGCACCGGAGTTCGGGGCCGTCATGGCTGCCACCTGCCTGATGGCCGCCCTGGGGTTTACATGCGCGGCCCTGCGGGCGAGCAGCGCTGCCGCCTTCGCGGTCGCCGCCGCTGCGGGCGCCGAGGGCGCGGTCGCCGCCG
>JAZDLC010000128.1:0-8666 GCA_043802345.1 Planctomycetota bacterium
CGCTGAGCAGGGTCGTCGCCGGTCGGGCCAGGGTCACCTGAGGCACCGCGACGCCGCCGTTCGATTGCATGATCAGGAGCACGCCGCCGAAGCCGATGGCGGCGAGCTTGGCGGTCAGGCTGCCGAGGTAGCTGTGCAGGATCGGGCCGACGTAGCCGTTGAGCACCGTGGTCGACACCCGGTTGTAGAACCGGATGGTCGGCAGCAGTTCCGACGAGACGCTCACGAAGCAGTCAGGCAGTTCGGCCCGCAAGATCTCCGCCGCCTGGCGCTCCTGGCTGTCGTTCGCGAAGGCGTTCATGAAGCAGATCGCCACCGCATCGCACCCCGCCTCGAGGAAGCGTCCCGCCGCCACCCGGACGTCTTCTGTTGACAGCGCCTCCAACTCCTCCCCCTTCCAATCGAGCCTCCCGGCCGCCGTCAGGCGCAACCAGCGCGGAACCAGCGGGACGACGTTCTGCAGCCGGTTGTCGTACTGTTCCTCGCGAATCCCCCGCCGCATCTCCAGCGCGTCCCGGACACCCCGGGTGGTCAGCAGGCCCGTCGCGGCGCCCCCCCGGGTCAGGACCGCATTCGTCGTCACCGTGGTGCCGTGGACGATGGCGCCGATCCGGCTGGTCAGCTCGCTCACCCCGAGCCCCTTCTGCTCGGCGATGGCGGCAAGCCCATCGAACACGCCCTCCGAAGGGTCTTCCGGGGTGGAGAGCACCTTGAAGGTCTCCACCGATCCATCCTCCGACCAGAGAAACAGGTCAGTGAAGGTTCCGCCCACATCGATGCCGATTCGGTACTTCATGGAATCGGGTTCACTCCGGTCGCTTCGAAATACATGTGACTTTCATCCCCAGATCGAACGCCAGCCGGTTCGCGGACAGGAAGCGTTCGGGACACCTCCACGCCACCGCGCGGAACAGCGCCTCGCCGGAAAAAGGGAGCACATCCGCGCCCGCGAGGGCTCCGAGCATGGCGACATTCAGGGTCCGGCCGGCCCCCGCCGCGCGCGTGATCTCCGGGCCGTTCACCAGCACGACCGAACCAGCCGTGGCCCTGATCTGATCCACGATTCCGTCCAGGTCGGGATACGGCTTGCCGGCCCTCGCCAGCACCGAAGGCATGGAGCGATCGATGTTCATCAGCACGAGCGTTCGCGCGTTCATCTTCGGCGCGGACCGCAGCGTTTCCAGCGGCTCGAAGCCGACCACCACGTCCGCCTCCTTGACGCCCACGAAGGCGCTCTTGCCGGGACCGATGAGCACGGTCGACTCCACGCTCCCGCCCCGCTGCGACATGCCATGGAGCTGGCCTGCCGTCACCTCATGCCCCTCGAAGGTGGCAGCCCGCCCGAGGATCTGGCTGGCGGTCAGAACGCCCTGCCCGCCATACCCTGAGAAGACGATCTTGAGGCGGCGACCCGGCCGGCTCATACGCGCACTCCCTCCGCCTCTCGCACGCGAATGGCTCCGTTCGGACAGAACTCGGCGCAGACCCCGCATCCCACGCACAGCGCCTCGTCGATCAGGATCCGCCCTTCCCGCAGGTAGAATGCGGGACAGCCGAACGACTCGAGGCAGGCCGAGCAGTTCCCGCACATACCGCAGATCATGCAGCGGGCAGCCTCCCTGCGGGCGGCCTCCTCGGTCAGCGGGCCGACCACCTCCTCGAACGTTCCCTGGCGACGGGCGACAGGAAGCAGCCCGGGAACCGATCGCTCCACGACATCGTGCCGGCTCGGCGCCCTCTCCGGATCACATCCCGGTTCCCGCTCCACCGGAGGAGGGGCTGGCCGGCTCCGTCCAGAGGAACCACGCAGCGCCGCATCGATGCCGGCGGCGGCGCGGAGACCGGACGCGACGGCGCCGGTCACCGTGGCCGGTCCGCTGGCCAGATCGCCGCAGGCGAAGATCTTCGGGTGGGAGGTGACGCCGCTCTTCAGGTCGAGCTTCAGGGCGCCGCCCTCGGTCCATTCCAGATCGATGGAACGACCTTCGCAGCTCGAGCGGTCGGACGACTGGCCGAGGGCCAGCACCACCAGGTCAGCATCGAGCACATGTTCCGTCCCGGGAAGGGTCGTGGCGCGGGCCGGGTCGAACTCCCCCTCCATCGGCTCGACCCGCGCGCACTTCACGCCGGAGCGAACGAGGCGCAACACCTTGCGGCCCGCGAGAACCCGCACGCCCTCCTGGTCCGCCTCCTCGACCTCGGCCCTGATGGCAGGCATCTGTTCCCGACTCTCGAGGCAGACCAGGGAAACCTGCGAGGCGCCCAGCCGGAGCGCCGTCCGGGACGCGTCCACGGCGGAGTTTCCCCCGCCCACCACCACGACCCGCCTTCCGGCGAAGGCCGCCTGCCCGTCCCGGGCATCAAGGAGCAGGACGAGCGCCTGCAAGACCTCCGGACCACCCGGCTCGGACGGAAGATCAATGACCTTGGAAAGCGTTGCTCCGACGGCCAGGCAGACAGCGTCGAACCCGGAGTAGAGCAGACTGTCGATCCCACGTTCCTTGCCGAACCTCGCGCCGCCCTCGAACCTGATGCCAAGGCCGAGGATCCGGCCCACGTCCCGATCCAGGGCCTCCCGCGGCAGGCGATAGCGCGGGATCCCGTACCGGAGCAAGCCGCCCGGTTCCTCGTGCGCGTCGAACAGCGTGACCTCATACCCGCGGAGGCGCAGTTCGTGCGCGGCCGAGAGGCCCGCCGGCCCCGCTCCCACCACCGCCACCGACAGGCCGTTCTCCGGCTCCGCCTCCGGCCGGTACGGGAAACTCTCCTGGCGATCGGCCCACTCCACCACGAACCGCTTCAGATCGTTGATCGCCACCGGCCCCTCCTGACCGGCCCGGACACAGGCCTTTTCGCAGGGGCGCTCGCAGACCCGGCAAACCGATTCGGGGAGCGGCAGGCGCTCCATGATCAGCTCGAGCGCTTCGGCATACCTTCCGTTGGCGATGTGAGCGGCGTACCCCTGGACACACAGTTCGAGCGGACACTCCGCGGCGCAAGGCGCGAACTCCGGACGTCCGCCCTGGAACGACCCGCATTCCAGCGAACGACTGGTCGCCATCCGCCTCGAGAACGCCACCGTCGCCGACTGCCCGCAGCGGGTCCCACGCGCCTCCCGCCCGCAGTGGCCGCACTTCTCGTGATCGATCTCGAAGATCCTGTTTTCCCGGGGAGCTCCCGAAATCCGATTCAGGAAGTTCGGGCAGGTCCGTTCGGCGATCACCACGCCGACGCCGTCGACCTCGTACGCCCGCCGATAGGCGAGGATCATCCGCGGCAGGTCCTCTGGGTCGACGCGCTCCACGTGCGAGGCTCCCAGCGCCCGCACGATCTTCTCGATCGAGGCGCTGCGGGATGGCTTCCCGTCCTGAACCGTCACCGTGGGACTCGCCTGGAATCCGGTCATGGCGGTCACCTCGTTGTCGAGGATCACCGCGACCATGTTGACGTTCTCCTTGATGGCGTTCAGCAGCGCCGGCATGCCGGAGTGGAAGAAGGTCGAATCTCCCATGAAGCCGACCGTCTGTTCCCCGGTGACCCGCGCCACGCCGGCCGCCAGGGTGAAACCCGCTCCCATGGAGAGCAGCGCGTCGGACGCCAGCAGCGGCGGGGCGCCGCCCAGGGTGTAGCAGCCGATGTCATTGAAGTAGAGCTGCTCGTCGTCGAAAGCGGAGCGGACCGCGAAGAAGCTGGAGCGGTGGGGACAGCCCGGGCAGAGGCTCGGGGGCCGCGCCGGCACCTCCTCGGTCTCGGGTGCGGGCTCAGGCGGCCCGACCAGCCCGAAGGCGGAGTCAAGGGCCTTCCGGATCACCTCGGGACCCATCTCGAATTCCTCCGGAGTGTGCCCGCTGCGCTTTCCCAGCACCTCGAGGGCGCGACCCCGGCGGAAGAGCAGCGCGGTCAGCGTGTCCTCGATAAAAGGCGAGAGTTCCTCGAGCACCAGCAGTTGCTCCACTCCCTCCAGTTGTTCGAGCAACTCCTCCTCCGGCAGGGGATAGGCGACCCCAAGAGTCAGCAGCCGGACCTTCGCTGCCGCGTCCGCCTCCGCCAGCAGGTCGGAACAGGTGGCGGCGGGGGCTCCGATGGCCAGGATCGCCCGGGACCCGCTCCCCTCGCTCCTCAGCAGCCCTGCCTCCCCCACCATGCGGGCGGCGGTCTTCAAACGCTCTTTCATCTCGATCCGAAGACGCCGGGCATTCGCCGGCAGCGGATTGAACCGGGTGGGGTTCCGCTTGAAGTGGCATTCCCCCGGCACGGCGAGCGGGCCGAAGCGGACGCCCGCCCTGGTGTGGCAGATCCGCGTCGTGGGCCGCAAGATCACCGGCAGCTCGCTCCGCTCCGAAAGAAGGAAGGCGAAGCGGGTCTGGTCCAGAGCCTCCTGGGGAGTGCTCGGCTCGAGCATCGGAATGCCGAGCATTCTGGCCAGATGGCGCTGGTCCTGCTCGTTCGGACTGGTCAGGCAGGAGGGATCCGCGGCGGCGACGATCACCAGCCCCCCCACGGCGCCGATATATGGCATGGTGCTGAGCGGGTCGCCGCCGTACATCAGCCCCAGGTGCTTCATGGCGCAGATCGCCCGGGCCCCCGCGAGCGAGGCGGCGAAGGCCATCTCCAGGCAGATCTTCTCGTTGACGGAATATTCGAAAACCAGCCCGATCGCCGGCGCGATCCGGGCGAATGAGTCGGTGATCTCGGATGAGGGCGTCCCCGGATAGCCGCAGGCGAAGCGGACCCCGGCCTCGAGAGCCCCGCGCACGATCGCCTCATTCCCCAGCAGACAGTCCGTGTGGCCGGGAAGCTCCACCAGCAAGGGGTCGATGGATGGCCGAACGGACACCGCGTACTCCTGGTCTGTTCCTCTTCTACTGTCCCGGAGGAACGGTTCACTGTAGCGATGGGGGGATCCGGATTGCGAGCCTCGAACCAGCCGCCCAGGGGAATTCGCAAGGGCGCCGTCGTCCCTTGGCCCTTCTTCACTCACCCTTCCAATTGCTATTCTGCCCTGGTCCATGTCGCCCCCTCGATCACGCCTCGCTCCCAGACCGACCGGTTCGCTTCATCTCGGCAATGCGCGAACCTTTCTCATCAACTGGCTCATGCTTCGCAAGGCGGGAGGGACGATCGTGTTGCGGATCGAGGACCTCGACCTGGCGCGCTCCCGGGAGAGTCTGGCGGAGCAGGCCATCTCGGACCTGGAGTGGCTCGGACTCGACTGGGATGAGGGACCGATCCGCCAGCAAGATCGAACAGAGGAGTACGAACGGGCCCTGGAGCGACTGCGGCAGGCCGGACTGGTCTATCCCTGCGTCTGCTCCCGGAGAGAAGTCGCGGCCGCGTCAGCCCCGCACGCCGAGGACGAGGGCCCACGCTATCCAGGAACGTGCAGCGACCGTTTCACCGACCCGGACGAGGCCAGGAGACAGAGCGGCAGAGAACCTTGCTGGCGCTTCCGGGTTCCGGCGGGGCCGATCCGTTTCGTGGATCGCTTCCGGGGGGAGATCATCCTGGATCCGGACCGACGTGGCGGAGACTTTGTCGTACGATCGTGCGATGCGACCTTCTCCTACCAGCTTGCGGTGACCGTTGACGACAGCGCCATGGCCATTTCGGAAGTACTGCGGGGGGACGACCTGATACCATCCACCCCCCGCCAGATTCTGCTTCACCAGGCACTCGGATCGACGCCGCCCCGGTTCATCTATTTGCCGCTGGTTCTCGACGGCGAAGACCGCAGGTTGGCGAAGAGGCGCTTCGGGACCGAGTTGGCATCCCTGCGCCGGGCCGGGGTCAGCGCGGGGAAGGTCATCCGCTACCTCGCCCAGGTCAGCGGCATTCCGGATCCCGGTTCGGAGGTCCTGGCCCGGGACCTGGTGGACAGGTTCCAGCTCGACCAGATCCCGCGGGAGCCGGTCAGGATCGGGAGCCTGCCCTGGAAGGTGCATGAATCAGGAATGGGTCCATGAGAAGAGCCGTCCCGATCGGGTGCCTGCTGCTTTCCGCCTGCTCCTTTTTCGAGGGGGATGCCCCGCCCGAACCGGCCGACATGGAGATCCGCGTCGCCACCCTGCGGGTCAGGCAGCGGTCCGCCGACCGGGCGGGCCGGCTGGCCCGTCTGGTCTCGGGCCTGCGGGCGATCGATGCGGACATCGTGGCGCTCCAGGATGTCCTTTCCTTCCCGGACTTCACGGACGAGCTCGACTGGCTGCAACGCCAGCTTCACTTCCAGACGCGGTTTGAACCGAGCGGCCACTCCTTCGGCGCGGCCCGGCTGGGATTCGCCGTCGCGTCCCGTTTTCCGATCCTCGACTCATCCGCCCTGACGGTCGGCGATCTCGGGCATCCGCTGACCATCGCCCAGAGAGTCAGACTGGACACTCCCCTCGGTCCTCTGGATCTGATCAACGTGCGCCTGCTGGAGCCATCCTGCGGCGCGGGATCGTGGTCGGACCAGGTCGACCAGCTCCTGAGGTTCGCCGAGGAGGGCGTCACCCATCTGACGCCGATCCTGATGGGGCACTTCGGGCAGCCTCCGGACAGCCCTTCCATCGCCCGTCTGACCGGGGCGCTCGGCGGACCGGCGCCGATGCTGGATGTGTGGCGCGCTGCCCGGGGATACGAGGCGGGGCCGACGCAGGGCCTGAACCTGCCGAGGGATTTCAGCAGCCAGGAGAGAGCCGAGCGGGTCGACTACATCTTCCTCGACCGGGAGTCGGCTTCATCCGACTGCTTGCCCGCGTCGGTCGACCGATTCTGTCTCGATGAACTCGCGCCACCTCGCGAGCGCGGTTCCCACTGCGGAGTGAGCGCGCGCCTGCTCTTCCGGGGCGGCTCCTAGCTGCCGCCGTTCGGAGATCCCGCTGAGGAAGGCAGGAAAAGAGGAGAAGCTGACAGGCCGATTTCTCCGCCGTCAGACGCTGACCAGCTTCGACTCGTCCTTGATGCGGGCAGCGTCCAGCAGCAGTCCCATGCTGGGACGATCCGAAAGGTCGTACGCAGGATCGACCGTGATCGCGGTTTGCTTGCGGAACGAGAAGCGGTGGCCGGTGAAGTCCACCTGGAACAGCAGGAAGAAGGCGGCCTCGCCCCGCATCGGCCCGATGCTCGCGGTCACGATCCGGCCTTTGTTCACCATCACCCTGGCGACGCATTCCCCGGCCTCGTTGTGGATCAGCAGCGTTCCCACCAGGGATTCCCCGCTGATCACGTTCTGCAGGACCGTCGCGAGGTCGAACCAGTCCAGGCTGCCCTGAAGTTCCCCCGTGGCGGAAAACAGTCCGCCCTCGTGCAGAATGACCGCTTCCATGCGCCGCGCCAGGACCTCGTACATGCTGACCGCCAGTTTCGGGAACTGTTCCAGGAGAAGCACGAACGACTCCCGATCGATCTGGAGCACCTGGGCCATCCCGTCCGCCCGCGCCAGCGATCGGTGGGGCGTCCTGGGAAGCACTCCCAGCTCGCACAGCATGTCGCCGCTCCTCAGCAGCGCGACCGTTGTCGGGCTAGGACTGGTGTCGTCCTCCCGCAGCACCTCGATCAGCCCGGAGCGGACCACGTAGAGACTGGTGCAGAGGTCTCCCTGTTCGAACAGGTGCTGACCGGGCCCGAGGTCAACCAACTTTCCCCGGGCAAGCAACTCCCGCCGGCCTTCGCGCGAGAGCACCTGGAAGATCCGGTTCCTGGCGAGGAAGCGGATTTCCTCGTCCCTCTCCCTTGCGTTCGTCCGCTCGCCAGTCAGGTCGTTGCAGGCCCAGGCACCCTGGTTCCCCTCGGCGCGAAGACACGACTCCAGGTCGAAGATCCCCCATGGCTTCCTGAGGAACGTGATCACTCCCAGATCCCTGAACAGGCGATGCTCACCCCCCGACCCCTGGCCGACCACGGTGACGTCCGGCCTGCGCCGCCGGGTGAACTTGATCAGGTTCGGAAGGTCGGGACTTGCCAGCCCTCCGTCCAGCACCAATACCCTCAGCTCATCGTCCTGATCCACGCAGACGAAAGCGTCCTCGGCATCCCGAAGAACCTCATAGCTCACGACCTCCCGCTCTAGCTCGCGAAGGGTCGCCGAGACCGGACGTACGACATCTACCAGAAGGACACTGACCATGATCCACCTCCTGCGGGGCAACCCCTGCAGGCCTGCCCTCCTCTCGTCGGCCAGACTCTGGTCTTTCCTTGAGCCGCAGCAGCCCGACCGAGCTAGCGCAGCTCGACCGAGAGCAACGACGAGCGAGCGGTGATGAACAGGGTCTTCCCATTGGGACCACCGAGGCAGAGGTTGGTCACCGGCTCCCTGGTGAGGATCTTCCCGAGGAGGCGGCCCTCCGCGTCCACCAGGTGCACCCCATCCCCGGCGCTGACGAGCAGTTGCCCCTGCGAGGTGGCGCGAAGACCGTCCGGCTTTCCCTGGTCAGGGCGGTAGAACTCCGACCTCTGGCCGAGATCGCCGTTCGGCAGGAGACTGAAGCGATCCACCCGGCCCGGCCGTCCGGAATCGGCCACGAAGAGGTGCATCTCGTCCGGCGAAAAGCAGAGGCCGTTCGGCTGATCGAACTCCGCCGTCAGCAGGCGCAGTTCGCCGGTCTCCGGCCAGAGCCGATAGACGCCCCGCTGGCTCTGCTCCGCGGGCCGGTCCTTCAGCCCGTAGGTCGGATCGGTGAACCAGACCG
>JAZDLC010000129.1:0-6138 GCA_043802345.1 Planctomycetota bacterium
GTGGGCCAGCGTCTGTACCTGGAGTCGGAGGCATCGGCCTGCGAGCCACCGGAATCGGCTGCTACTTCGACGACGCGATGCACGAACTGCTGGGCCTTCGCGATACCCGCTTCCAGTCCATCTATCACTTCGCCGCCGGCAAGCCGTTGGAAGACACCAGGCTCCAGACGCTTTCGGCCTACGCCCATCTGGAGTGACTCGCCTCGCGGTCACAACACGGTGTCGTTCGGGATCACGCACCCCTTGGGGATGATGCTGATGCCGTCCCTCACCCAGCAGTACTTCTCCTGGGAGTCCGGCGAGTTCACGCGAGAGCGGATGACCACCCGATCTCCGATCCTCGCGTTCTTGTCGATGATGGCCCTTTCGATGCGGCAGTCCCGGCCGATCCCGAGGCGTGGCAGGTCGGCTTCCGGCTGGTCGGGAAGGGAGACCAGGCGTTCCCCATCGTAGAAGTCCGCGCCTGTCATGACGACTTCCTTCAGGACCGAGCCCGCGCGCACGTTGCTGCGCATGCCGATGATGGAGTCGGAAATGCTCGCCCCGGTGATGTCCGATCCCTCGACCAGGATGCAGTCCTGAATCTGTGATTCGATGATTCGGCTGGGGGGGAGGGAACGGGAGCGGGTGTAGATCGGCCAACCCGGATCGTAGATCGGAAACGCCGGGCTCCTCTGGGCCAGTTCGATGTTGGCCTCGAAGAACGCGGTGATCGTTCCGATGTCCCGCCAGTACCCCGTGAATGGGTACGCCATGACCCGCTCGGTATGAATCGCGGACGGAATCACCTGTCCGCCGAAGTCGGTCTTGCTCGCGCAGGCGAGAACCCGCTTCAAGACTTCGGTTTCGAAAACGTAGATGCCCATGGAGGCCAGACAGAGGTCCGACGTCTTGTCGATGCTCAAGGAAGACAGCATGTTGTCCGGAGCGAGAAAGCGATCAATGACCTCGGGCTGCCGTGGCTTCTCCGCGAAATCCGTGATCCGGCCTTCCGCATCGACTTTCGTCAGACCCATGCGAGCGGCATCGGACTTCGGTATCGGCTGCACGCAAACAGTGATGTCCGCTCCCTTCTCCCGGTGAAACTGGATCAGCTTCCGATAGTCCATCCGGTACAGATGATCTCCTCCCAGGATGAGCATCTGCTCGGCCGGGTAGTAGGAGGTGTGAGGCAACGTGGCCCGGACGGCGTCCGCGGTGCCCTGGAACCAGTCCGACCGGGCGAGAGTCTGTTCCGCCGCCAGGATGTCCACGAACCCGTCGGAGAAGGTGTCGAACTGATAGGTCTGCATGATGTGACGGTGCAGGCTCGCGGAGAGGAACTGGGTCAGCACGAACACCCGCCTCAGATTGCTGTTGATGCAGTTCGAGATCGGAATATCGATCAAACGGAACTTCCCCATGAAGCTGACAGCCGGCTTGGAGCGCTGCAGTGTGAGCGGGAAGAGGCGCGATCCCTGGCCGCCCCCGAGAATGATCGAGGTCACGTTCTGCATCGATGCTTCTCCTGGAGGAAACGGATCGCGCCGTATTAGCACGGCGCGCAGGCGGGATCAAGCCGGACACCCGGGCGGAACCATCCCCGGGTGTGAACGGCCCTGCCTGGGGATGCCCGGCTTCATGATCCGCGTGCACCGGTTCTATTCGAGTCCGGGCGTGATCTCCATCACGATCCGCGTGATCTCGCGCCGTTCCTCAACGGCTTCCTATCCCGAGAAGAGACCCGATTCGAAGCAGGCCGGATTCGACCGCGTCGATTGCCTCCTCCGGCGTCGAGGTTCCAGCCGCGAGACCGACCCGCCCGCGCTCCAGAAACCAGTGGGGCTGAAGGTCGCTCGCGCCCTGAACATGCCGGACCTTGGCCCTGGCCTCCCGGGCGGCGTTCACCAGTTGCAGCGTGTTGTTTGAATTGCGTCCGCCGACCACGACAATCACATCGACCTTCTCCGCGAGTTGACGCACCGAGAGGATTCGCTTGCGGGTGGGCTCGCAGATGGTGTTGACCCACCGTATCTCCGCGTCAGGGTTGAGCGACTCGACACGTGCGACGATCGCCTCCGCCAAGGGCGCGGGGGTCGTGGTCTGGGCCAGGATTCCGAGCCTGGCGTGGGGCAGACGCTTCACGTCGGACGGCTTCTCCACCAGCGTGAACTGATCGAGATCCTCGAGCACGCCCCGGACCTCCACGTGCCCCGGCTTGCCGATCAGGATGATGTGAAATCCCTGCTCGGAGAAAGACGTTGCTTGCGCATGCAGATGGGCCACCAGTGGGCAGGTGGTGTCGATCAGTTCGTGGCCGGCGGCCAGGAGGCGTTGCCGTCTGCTCTGGCTGATGCCGTGCGCGGTGACCAGCACCCTTTCAGTCGAGGGCAAGACGTCACGCTCGGACTCCTCCTCCTGGCGGAATCCCCTCGCCCGCAGGCGCGCGAGCACTGATTCGTTGTGCACCAGTTCGCCATGAATCGTCACGTCTTCGGGTCGATCCTGGCTGAACGTAACCTCGAGGGCATCTCGTACTCCGAAGCAGAAACCGAGATGCTCGGCTCGAATCACCTGCATGGCTCTCTCCAGCAGACATGAGTGGAAACTTTGTGATACAAAGTGTGGCTTCGTGCGGACGTTGGGGTTCCGTGCGCCATGACCGGGATCTCACGCCGAAATGAAACCGGGTGGCAGGTCGGGGCTCTCCAGGTGGCGGACCTCCCGGGCGTCCCGGATCACACGTTCCAGCTCGTCCAGGTAGGCCAGGAAGGTCTGCCGTCCTTGGACGGAAAGCCTGACCAGGGTCTGGGGTCGTTTCCGAGCGCCCCCCTTGAAGACCTCCACCAGGCCCGCCTCGTTCAGCACGGCGGTGTGCCGCGAGAGGTTGCCGTCAGTCAGCCGGCAGAGTTCCTTCAGCTCGTTGAAGAGCTGCCCCTCCGGCCTTGTCAGGAGCGCCGTCAGGATTCCGAGGCGGGCCTTCTCGTGCAGGATTCTGTCCAGGCCCTCATAGGCGAAGGGCGCATCGTCCTTCCCGCCCGACTGGCCGCTTCTGGCGCCCACCTCACCGCCCTCCAATCCTCAGGTCGCACTGTTGCCGGACTCCGTCCCTGGCGATCACGGCAGCGGCGAGAATCTGGCCGATCCCGAAGATGACGGCCATCGCGACATGCGAGAACCGCCCGAGGTCCAGGAACAGAATCGGCACCGAGCCTGAGATCAGGTACCAGACTCCGACCCAACCGATGGACCGCGGGAGGAACGGGCGGGACGCGAGGATTCCCAGGCCGAAGCAGATGCCGAACAGTCCGGGAAGAAGCCCGACCCCGGCCTGTTCCGAGCGGCAAAAGGCCACCGCGAGAATGGCACCTGCCAGCAGGCACGGTGCGAACTGTCCCAGCACCGCCAGGGTCTGCCGGCGCAAGACGAGCGACCCCCGGTGGAGGTTCGTCAGGATCAGGTCCGCGGTGCACAGGCCCAGCCCGAACAGGGCCACCGTGCTCCAGTAGACGACGCACCCTTGCCCGGAGAGGTTCGTGAGGAAGCGCTCTGCGATCAGCATGGCGCAGACCGCCAGCAGTCCGGTGCATGCCACGGGCATGGCTCGGTAGCCCCGGAAGACCTCCCCTCTGATCACCAGTCCGTGGATCTCCTCGATTCTGGAGAACGCCTTCTCGAGTTCCATGTTGTTCGCCTCCGGGGTTGGCCATTACTTTACATTGCAAAGTCAATCTTCAGCAAGGGTCTTCCTGGGATTTACTGGTGGTGGACAAGTGGACGTGTAGAACCTGACGGCGAGCGATGACAGTGACTCTCAAAGACCGGACCCTGCGCAACTACAGGATCCTCGGCACGCTGGGTCGGGGTGGCATGGGGACGGTCTACCTGGCGAGCACGGTCCGCTTCCGAAAGGGGCTTCCGGCCGGAACCAGGGTGGCGGTCAAGGTGCTTCATCCGCACCTGGCGGCGCAGGACGGAATCGTCCAGCGCTTCAAGCGGGAGGCGGGACTGGGTCTCTCCATCCGGCATCCGCGGGTCATGACCACGTATGACGTGGGTAGCGGCAACGTTTCAGGCCAGGACTTCCGGTACATCGTCATGGAGTTGCTCGAGGGCCGGACTCTCGACCGGGTGCTGGCGGAGGAGGGGCCATTCTCCGAACAGCGGCTGCTCTCGGTCGGACGGCAGGTGGCGGAGGGTCTGGCCGCCTTCCACGGCCGGGGCGTGATTCACCGGGACATCAAGCCCTCCAACCTGTTCGTGGACTCGGAGGGGAACACCAAGATCGGCGATCTGGGTCTCTCCAGGTTGCTGGAGCCGACCACCGAGATCTCCTTGCCGGGCACTTTTCTGGGGAGCGCGGCGTACGCCGCGCCGGAACAGATCGATACCGAGGATATGGGGCCCGAGGCGGACCTGTATTCCCTGGGAGTGACCCTGTACGAGCTGGCCACGGGGAAGAACCCATTCGAGGCTGCCGATCTTCGCAGCACACTGCTCGCCCACGAGAAGGTGAAGCCGGAACCGCTGGGCCGGATGAGGCCCGGGAGTTCCTACTTCCTGGAGAAGGTGTTGGAGCAGTTGCTCCAGAAGGACGTGACCCTGCGCCTGGGGCCGGCCGGGAAGGTCGCGCGCATCCTGGCCGAGCAGGAGCGGTCGGACTGGTGGCAGGATTTCGTCCGGGGCGAGGGATCTTGCGCGCACCTCGTCGGGAGCCGCGGGCAGTTCCGGGTGCAGCGTGCCGCGCGGCTGCATGGCCGGGACGCCGCGTTCCTTCAGCTCTCCGACCTGCTCCGCACGGCGACTGTCGGTCGCACTGGCCAGGTGGGGGTCGTCGTCGGCGAGGCGGGAGTCGGCAAGACCCGTCTGATCGATGCCGCGCTGGAGGCCAATCCGGACTCCCCGGCGACCTTGCTGGTATCGCGGTTCCTGCCGCAGTCCACGCCGACGCCCTACTTTCCCCTCAATCGGGTGCTGCTGGCTGCGTTCGAGCTGGGCGATCTGCCCAAGAACCGGCGCCGGTCGCCGCTGATCAAGAGCCTGCGGTCCCACCTTCCCGAGCGTTCGGTCTTTGCCGAGAGATTCGCCTCGTTGATCGACAATCACGAGGTGGGGACGGATCAGGTTCAGCTTCCCCATGACGCCATACCCGGCCTCTACGCGGAGGTGATCCGGACCTTGTCGGTGCGCCAGCCGATCGTGCTGGTGATCGAGGAGCTGCAGTGGGCGGATCAGGGTTCGATCCGGGTGCTGCAGTCGCTGGCATCGTCCCTGGAGGCGTTTCCGCTGGCTCTGATCCTGACCTCCAGGCCCGGTCCGAGCGCGACGGTCTCCTCCGGGCCATCTCCTCTGGAGCCTTTCCTGGAGAATCTGCGGCAGCGGCACGGAGTGCTGAGAATCGACCTCGAGCGGCTCGACCGGGATGCTGTTCAACACATCCTGAAGGACGTGGGAGTGGCGAGGGAAACCGAGAGCCTGCTGGCGGATCGCCTGCACGAGTCGAGCGAGGGGAATCCTGCGTTCCTGTTCGCGTTGATCGACGATCTTCGGCGGCGGGAGAGGCTGTTCAATGTGAACCTGGAGGAAATGCGGGCCCTTCCCCTGCCCTCCTCCATCAGTGATTTTCTCGAGCGCAGAGTCGAGGACCTCGACCCGGACGCCCGGCGCTTCCTCGAATTCGCCTCGGTGTTCGGTACCCGCTTCAAGCTGCAGCCGATCGTGGAGGGGCTTCAGCTCGACCTGGTGACGGCCTCCGAGCTGATCGGGCGGCTGACGCGTCAGTATCAGCTCGTTCGCGCCTTCGACCAGGCGTACCGGTTCGACTACCATCTGCTCCGGGAGAAGATCTACCGCGGGATCCCGCAGAAGCGGCGCCGGGAGTACCACCGGATCGTGGCTGGTCTTGTCGCGCGCGAGAGCACCCATCCCCACGATGCCAGCCGCGCGAGTTATGAGGCAGGAGTTCATTTCTCCCTCGCCGACGTCAAGGCAGAAGCCGCGAGGTATCTGGTGGGGGCGGTCCGGTATCTCATGGAGCGGAGCCTCCATGAGCGCGCCGAGCGCCTGGCCATCCAGGCGAGCGGCATGGTCGAGAGGCTCGTGGGCCGGCCGGAGGGGCTCACCGCGGCCGAGCAGTTCGCGGTTCACGAGTGCCTGGCC
>JAZDLC010000130.1:0-3580 GCA_043802345.1 Planctomycetota bacterium
TCTCGAGGAGGCCATCGAGCTTGCGCTTGAGGTGGCGGAGTACCGCAAGTTGAACATGATCGCCTGCACCGACGAGGCGCAGGGCGGCGGCGGGCGCGATCCGGTGGCTCTCAGGGAGCGGGTCGGCCGGCAGATCCGCGACATCCTCGACAACCACCCGCACGACGCCTACTCCCTGGCGCAAAGCGCGCGCTGCCTGCTGGAATTCGGCCGGCTGATTCCGGCCGAAGCGACGGGGTTGAATCGCAAGGCATGGCTGGTCGCGGAGCAGGCGCTGCGCGCGGCCCCGACCTCTACACCGGTGCTCCATGTGGCGACGGAGATCCTGATCGTGATGGGTGATGCGGAGCGAGCAGACAGCCTGCTCGACCAGGCGCTACGCATCGACCGGACCGATACCCGCGCACTGCTGCTCCGCGGCCGCGCCAGGGCCGCTCTGGGCGATCTCTCCGGCGCGGCGGAGTTCTATGGCCTGGCTCACACAGCCGGGGTCGGCACGAATGAATGCCTGGCGGCGCTGGTGATCGCCGCCGGCGCCACCGGCCGCGTGGAGGATGCCGCGACGCTCGTGCTGATGCTCGCCGACCGAGTCCCGGTCTCTCCTCGCCTCAAGCAGGATGTCGACGGCGCCCGCCCGCTGCTGCGGCATCTTCCGAACACGAGGTTCCGTGAAATGTTCAATCTCGCGGCAGAACGCCGCACCGCCGACCCGAATCACCTGGCCAGGGTCCACGCGGCCCTCGCGTACTGACGCCGTACCGAGGGCGCCGCATTGGCGCCGGCCAGGGATTCGCGCGGGCGAACCTTGACGATTCCGGCTTCTCCGCCCAGAATGGGTGCCACGCCCTGAGACTCATGCCCGGCTCCTCGTTTCAGCAGTCTGTTCACTGAGTGAGGATGCCATGAAGATCGTAACGTTCACCGTGCTTGCCGCGGCCATCCTGGCCTCTGCCGCGACTGCACAGCAGCCGCCTCCCGCCAAGAAGGTCACCGGCGTCAGGTCGTTCCAGATCGGCGCCGCGCACCCGAAGTCGACGACCAGCGTCGTCTACTCCAACACCCTCTGGTCCGGCTGGTACATGCGGGCCGGCGCTGGTTGGGAGTGGATCGATTGGGGGTCCGCGAGAGACCTGACCCCCCTTGCCGAGCACGGAACCATCACCCACGGTTCATTTGCCTACGCGACCTCCGCCGCGGTCGGCCCTGCGATCCGCTGGCGCATCTACGACGGCTACGCCGGCTGGTGCACCCCGCAGAATCCGGGCGGTCTCGATCTCTCGCTGACCGGCTTGCCGGGCAGCGTGTCGACCACGGCCACAGCATGGATCGTCGGGATCGACCTGGCCGCCGCCGGTCTCTGCTTCTATCTGCCGACCGGACCCTTCGGCTACAGCTACTCCTTCAGCGATAGCAACGCCGGTCCGCTGCTCGCGTCCGGTGACTCCGCTCAGAACATGTTCGACGGGATCGATTCCACTGGTTCCTGCGCCACGTACTGGTTTGGATGCTGCAGCCCCTGGTGCGGCTTCTACACGGAGTTCAACGGCTGGAAGACCAGCGACACCTTCGGCGCCGGGTGCAACGGTCCGATCTCGCTGGGTGTGACGGGCAACTCCTGTCCGGGCGGCGTTCTCAACCTCTCGCTCGCCGGTCCTGGTCCTGACGCGACTCCGTTCAGCGCGGTCGCTCTGGGGCTTGCGGTCGGTACCGGCGTCGGCGGTCCGCTCTCGGGCGGCTGCTTCTGGGATGTCGGCCTTGCCCCTGGAGTTCCTCCGGCCAGCGCGATCTTCGGACCGCTCCCTGTTGTCCTCTCCTTCGGCGCGACCATTCCCGCGGGTGCAGCAGCGGGAACGATTCTCGGCGCCCAGTGGGTGCAGAAGGACCGCATCACCGGCATCCTCAGCACCTCGAACGTCGTGGAGATCTTCGTTCCGTGATGTCCACGACAGGGACTCGCGGGGAGGATCCTTGACGAATCCGGCGATTCCACCGAGAATGGCGCTCACGCCCAAAGACTGATGCCCGACTCACCGTTTCAGCTTCTCTGTCACCAGAGTCGAGGATCCCATGAACACAGTCTCACTGGCGCTCTCCCTCACCCTCGTCCTGACCTCCGTGGCGACCGCTCAGAAGGTGGTCCCAGCCCAGCCCGTCAAGGGCGGCGTGAGGTCTTTCCAGATCGGCAACTCCCAGCCGAAGTCGACTTCCGCGGTCGCCTACTCCAATACGTTGTGGAGCGGCTACTACACACTCCCTGGCATTGGCGAAGAATTCATCGACTGGGGTGATGCAAGACCGGCCGCTGCCGATCACGGCACCATCATCCGCGGGTCGTTTGGCTACGGAACCTCCGCCGCTACTGGTCCCACCGTCCGCTGGCGCATCTACGACGGCTACACTGGATGGTGCGCTCCCCGGAATCCAGGCGGCCTCGATCTCTCGATCACCGGTTTGCCCGGCAACACTTCGACCACGTTCTTTACAGCATGGATCGTCGGGATCGACCTGGCCGGCGCAGGCGCCTGCTTCTATTTGCCGACCGGCCCTTTCGGCTACAGTATGACCTTCAACGATAGTATGTCCGGCCCCTTGTTCAGTTCGGGTGATTCCGCGCGGGACATGTTCGACTGGGTCTTCGCCTCGACCGGTTCCTGCGGCACCTACTGGTTCGGTGGCAACCCCTGGTGCGGCTTCCACACGGAGTTCATCGGCTGGAAGACCAGCGATGTCTTCGGCGCCGGGTGCAACGGTCCGCTCTCGCTGGGCGTGACCGGCAACTCCTGTCAGGGCGGCGCTCTCAACGTCTCGCTCTCGGGTCCCGGTCCCGATCCGGCTCCCTTCAGCGCCATCGGTCTCGGGCTTACGGTCGGCGCCGGCATCGGCGGTCCCCTCGCCGGCGGTTGCTCCTGGGACATCGGTCTCGCCCCCGGAGTTCCTCCCGCCAGCATCATCGCCGGTCCGCTGCCGGTCACCCTCTCCCTCGGCGCCACCACATGTGCCGGCGCCGCCCCGGGAACGACCCTCTGCGCCCAGTGGGTGCAGAAGGACCGCATCACCCGGATCCTCAGCATCTCGAACGTCGTGGAGCTCTTCGTCCCGTAGGCTAATCGTGGATCATCGAAGTTCCAGGTAGCCCCGAGCACAAGCACGACTGCACCTCACAGGCCGGCGACCGCGACCTCTGCCTCGCATCCATGGAGGAACCACCTCATTGCATCCATCGGTCCACGAGATCGGCCTCGTCGATGCAACGTCCAGGCCAAGGGATCGCCGCGCTCCGCCTGGCTCTTAAAGGGCCCGCTCCGCGCAGCTCGCCCCCTTGTGCCGTGTCACATCGACCGCAGCCGTCCGGCATGCCCGCGAAAGCTAGCACACTCCCTGGACAGCGCCAGGACCTGTTCCGTGGCTGAGGGGCAGAGTGACTCGACAAGACTGGCAGACCTTGCAAACTGGGTTTCCCTTGAACCGACACGCCCCTCCATAGAACCACGAGTACAAGCACGACCACACCTCACAAACCAGCGACCGCGCCCTGCTCCCCGCATCCCAAGGAGGGACCACCTCATTGCATCCATCGGTC
>JAZDLC010000131.1:0-14085 GCA_043802345.1 Planctomycetota bacterium
CGCTCCACCCCCCTTCCAGCCGCCAGGAAGAGGACTCCGCAGCTCTCGGGCGCGCTTCCAGGGCGGGGCGGAAAGAAACCCCAACCAGGAGTCACCCGGGACCCAACATTATCCAAACCCGCGCCCGACCACTCGCCTTCCCCGCCAACAGGACACCCTCCGTTCGTCGCGCCCGGAGCGCACCCGTCCCACCCCAAGTCCCGGCCCGCCCAGGAAGCACGCCCGAGAGCCACCCACGACCCCCACCCCAACCCTGGACCCAAGCCGCTCACAAAAGTCCCCGGTGCTCCCGCGTACGAGCACGTATGCGCGTACGAGTACGAAAAGCACACTTGGCGACCGCGGAGGGCGACTCCCGCTACCCCACTACCCTCACCAAGATCGGATCGCACAGCGCGACCCGGTCGGCGACATCCCCTCGGTCGGCGAAGCCGACCTCGATGGTGAGAGTCTTGGCCCCCGCCAGCTCGATCCCCGGAATCTGTACAGGGTCGTCGCCGGAGCGGATCACCGGACTCTCGAATCTCACCTCCTGATCCACCAGCACCCTCAGCGTGACCGAGCCGGAGGCTTCCAGCTGCATGACTTCATCGGCAAGGCCGAAGAGCCCCTGGAAGAGACTGTATCCGCCATCCAGGTCGTAGGTGAGGCGACATCTGGAGTGCAATCCAAGGCCCTTTCCATACCGCCGGCCGCCGACCGATAGCGGCTGGCCGGTCACCGACCGATCCCTGCACCAGGGAAAGAGGAACTGGTCGTCGTTCCCAATGAACGGCGTCTGCTCCACCTGGGAAGGATCCAGGTCGCTCAGGTAGACGAAGCGGTCGCTGCTGAAGCGGACGCGGGTCAACCTGCCCAGCGGGATCAGCAGCTCCTCCGCGAAGACCGTCCGAACCCGGACCATTCTGGTGGAGAGATCGATCAGGTCGCCGATCAGCAGGCCGCCGTCCTTCAGTTCCAGCTCGGCCCGCCGCTGGTACGGCTTCGGCGAGCCAGCGATCGGGGCCACGGCCACTCCCAGCACCTTCTCGAGATCGACCTGGATCTCACCCAGCTCGCAATCGATCGTGACCCCCCTGATCCCGAGCCGGACCAGCGTGCCCGGCAGCTCGTCCCCCTCCACGGGCCCCTTGCGGAACAGCACGTCCTCGCTGCCGGTCGCGCGCAGAAGGGAGGGGTTGATGCGGCTCTCGGCAGGACCGAACGACGCGGCACGGATGAGATCGATCGGCAGGCGCAAGAGGCCCAGCCCAGCGGTCTCCAACTCGACGGTGTCCTCGTCACCCTCCCCGAGCATCCCGGTAAGTTCGCTTCCGTCGACCGTCTCGATCAAGACGTCCGCCTCGAAAGGCGGTACTGGCTCGCTGTCCAGGATCTCGGCGAACAGCACCTGACCCTCCTGCAGCAACTCGACGGCCCCGGAGCGGGTCACACGCATCTCGCCTCGCTCGCCGAGCGCCAGCGAGTCGATCGGCAGGACCCGGCCGTCCAGGGTGTGCAGCACGACCTCCCCGGCCGCGGGCCAGAGGCCGGGCAGGAGGAACAGGAGGGGAAGAATGAAAGCGGTCATCTAAGGACTCCGACTCGCAGTTGCCTCGTCAGCGAGACCATAGCCTCTGAACCGAACCGCGACAATCTGTCGGTTCCCCCTTCGCTCAGGTCGAGCCCAGGACGACAACCTGTCGTGACTCCTGGTAACCGGCACGGGGAAGGAGATTGGGGCGGCCCGAATCGAGAAGGGCCAGTTCGGGCCTCTGGGGCCATCGACCACGACGTTGACGCACGGGCGGAGACCCCTGCGGCGAGATCCAGGGGCTCAGGAAGGGGTACATGGACGGATACGGCCGGTTCTGAGGGGGCGAAACCCGTTGGCGACGGCTCCGTTGGAGCGCCACGCGTTCTTTCGGCCGCGGGGCGGCCGGGCGTCCTGCCTCTGGTCCGGTACTCGACGGCATCTGATTTGCTTCATTGACATCATTCCAGACCTGTGGTGGCCCGGCATCCGTGCCGGATCGAATTCCGCCTCAGGACCCCGTACAGAACACAAAACGGGCGCCCGGGGACCGGGCCGACCCACTTTTAAAGAGATGAGATCGGGAGGATTGAGAACATGGCGAAGCAACTCGCCTTCGAGCAGGAAGCGCGCGAACGGCTCCGTGAGGGAGTCGTCAAGATCGCTCGGGCGGTCAAGAGCACACTCGGCCCGCGTGGGCGAAATGCCATCTTGGACAAGGGGTGGGGAGCCCCCACCGTGACGAAGGATGGCGTGACGGTGGCCGAAGAGGTGGAACTGAAAGACCCCTACGAGAACATGGCCGCACAGCTGGTGAAGGAAGCTGCTTCCAGAACCTCGGATCAGGCTGGCGACGGTACTACCACGGCGACCGTGCTGGCAGAGGCGATCTATCTCGAGGGACTCCGGTTCGTGACGTCGGGAGTGAGCACCGCGGCTCTGGTGCGCGGCGTGCGGAAGGGCGTGGAAGCTCTTGATCAGCGCCTCGGCAAGCTCGCCAAGAAGGTCGACGACTCCCGGGAGATCGGCCAGGTCGCGACCATCTCGGCCAACAACGACACGTCCGTCGGCAAGATGATCGCCAGCGCCATGGACAAGGTCGGCAAGGACGGGGTGATCACGGTCGACGACGGCCAGGGCCTCGAGACCGAAATCAAGGTGGTCGAGGGGATGCAGTTCGACCGGGGATTCCTGTCACCCCATTTCGTGACCAATCCCGACCGGATGGAAGTGGATCTCCGGAACGCCCTCGTACTCGTGTATGAAGAGAAGCTCTCCACCGCCAAGAAGCTGGTGCCGATTCTGGAGCAGGTCTCCAAGGCCGGCAGGTCCCTGCTGATCATCGCCGAGGATATCGAAGGCGAGGCGCTGGCCACGCTGGTGGTGAACAAGCTGCGCGGCATCGTGAAGGCGGCGGCCGTGAAGGCCCCCGGTTACGGAGACCGGCGCAAGGCGATGATGCAGGACATCGCGATCCTCACCGGAGCACGCCCGATCTTCAAGGATCTGGGAATCGACCTGGAACAGATCACTCTGCAGGATCTGGGTTCCGCGAGGCAGGTCACCATCACCTCCGATGACACGACGATCGTCCAGGGCGGCGGAGGCCCGAAGGCGGTCCAGGCGCGAGTGGCTCAGATCCGTGGCGAGATCGAGAACACCACCTCGGACTACGACCGGGAGAAGCTCCAGGAGCGACTGGCCAAGCTGTCCGGCGGCATCGCCGTCATCAAGGTCGGCGGGGCCACGGAAGTGGAGGTCAAGGAGAAGAAGGCGAGAATCGAGGATGCTCTGCACGCGACCCGCGCCGCCATCGAGCAAGGCGTGGTTCCCGGCGGCGGCGTGGCGCTGCTGCGGGCCAGGAAGGCGCTGGAGAGCGTGAAGACCGAAGGGGACGAGCAGTACGGAATCGAAATCCTCTCCCGGGCCATCGAGCAGCCCCTCAGGATCATCGTCGAGAACGCGGGAGCGGACGCCCCTCTGATCGTCAAGGAGGTCATGGCCGGCAAGGGGAACTTCGGCTACGACGCTCTCGCCGGAGAATTCTGCGACCTGCTTGAACGGGGTGTGATCGACGCGGTGAAGGTCGTTCGTACCGCCCTTCAGAACGCCGCCTCCGTCGCCACGCTGCTGCTGACCACCGACACGCTGGTGGCCGACATTCCCAAGAAGACCCCCGAGCCGGCCGAAGGCATGGACGGCGGCATGGGTGGCATGGGTGGCATGGGTGGCATGGGCTTCTGAGCCGGCGCCCTTCATGCCTCGAATCGAACATAAGAAACAAACGAAGACAAACACAGGAGAGAAGACCATGGTGAAGATTCGACCGATGGATGATCGGATCGTCGTGAAGGTGCTCGAGGCCGAGGAGACGACGGCGGGCGGCATTCTGCTGCCGGATACCGCGAAGGAGAAGCCGCAGCGTGGCAAGGTCTCCGCGGTTGGCCAGGGCCGGCTGCTGGACGACGGCAAGCGGGCGGCCATGACCGTCAAGAAAGGTGATGTCGTGATCTTCGGCAAGTACTCCGGCAGTGACGTCGAGATCGAGGGCCAGGAATTCAAGATCATGCGCGAGAACGAGGTTCTCTTGCGGGTCGAGAGCTGAGGAGGACGATCAAGATGGCAAAGCAACTCATCTTTCAGCATGAGGCCCAGCGCAAGATCATGCAGGGCATCGAGAAGCTCGCCCGGGCGGTCAAGGTGACCCTCGGCCCGGGCGGACACAACGTAATCCTGAACAAGTCGTTCGGCTCCCCCCAGATCACCAAGGACGGCGTCACGGTGTCGAAGGAGATCGAGCTGCCCGACCCGTTCGAGAACATGGGCGCGAAGCTGCTCAACGAGGTGGCCTCGAAGACGTCCGACAACGCGGGTGACGGCACCACGACCGCCACGGTGCTGGCCGAGGCGATCTTCAAGGAGGGCATGAAGGCGCTCGCGTCCGGGATCAATCCCATGGCCCTGAAGCGCGGCATTGACGCTTCCGTCGCCTGCGTGACCGAGCAGCTCAAGGCGCTCTCCAAACCGGTGAAGAACCAGAGTGAAGTGACCCAGGTGGGCACGATCTCCGCCAACCAGGACCGGGAAATCGGCGCCCTGCTCGCGGAAGCGGTGGCCAAGGTCGGCAACGACGGCGTGATCACCGTGGAGGAGTCGAAGACTTCAGAGACGTCGCTGGAACTGGTCGAGGGGATGGAGTTCGACAAGGGATACCTGTCGCCCTACTTCGTCACCAACGTCCAGACCATGTCGGCCGAACTGGAGGACGCCTATGTCCTGCTGCACGACAAGAAACTGTCGAACCTGCGGACGCTGCTACCGCTCCTGGAGCAGATCGCCGGCTCGGGCAAACCGCTCCTGATCGTGTCGGAGGATGTGGAGAGCGAGGCGCTGGCCGCCCTCGTGGTCAACAAGCTGCGCAACGTCGTTTCCTGCTGCGCCGTGAAGGCTCCTGGTTTCGGCGACCGCCGCAAGGCGATGCTGGACGACATGGCGGTCCTGACCGGCGGATCGGTGATCTCCGAGGAACTCGGCCAGAAGCTCGAGAACGTCACGCTTGACCAACTGGGCCAGGTGAAGACGATTCGGATCACGAAGGATGCATGCACGCTCATTCGAGGCGCCGGAAAGAAGAAGGACATCGAGGCCCGGGTGGGTCAGATTCGGGCCCAGATCGAGAAGTCGACTTCCGACTACGACCGGGAGAAGCTGCAGGAGCGGCTGGCCAAGCGGACCGGCGGCGTGGCCGTGATCAAGGTCGGCGCCGCCACCGAGGCCGAGCTGAAGGAGAAGAAGGCCCGGGTGGAGGACGCGCTCCACGCGACGCGTGCCGCGGTGGAGGAGGGTGTGGTTCCCGGAGGCGGGGTGGCGCTGCTGCGCGCGATTCCGGCCCTGGAAGAGTTGCGCCTGAAAGGCGAGGAGAAGTTCGGCAAGGCCGTGATCCTCAAGGCAATCCAGGCACCATTGTTCTGGATCGCCAAGAACGCGGGCGAGGATGGTTCCGTGGTGGTATCGGAGGTGAAGGCCAAGACCGGCGCCTTCGGATTCAACGCCCTCACAAGGACCTATGGCGACCTGATCAAGGACGGCGTGCTCGACCCCACGAAGGTGGTCAGGTCGGCGCTCCAGAACGCCGCCTCCATCGCCGGTCTCCTGCTGACGACCGACACCCTGGTGACCGACCTGGCTGAAGATCGGGAACCGGTCATCGGCGGCACCATCTGAGATCGCTCCCCGGAACAACCGCACCATCCCCGAGGATGGTGCGGTTTCCGCACGCCCGCACCTGATGAGATCGGCCTGAATCCGGAATGGCGAAGCGAGACTACTACGAGGTTCTCGAGGTCGACCGCGGCTCCAACGCGGATGACATCAAGAAGGCGTATCGCAGGCTCGCGTTCAAGTTCCATCCGGACCGCAATCAGGGAGACGGCGATGCGGAACAGAAGTTCAAGGACGCCGCCGAGGCGTACGAGGTACTTTCCTCCGAGGACAAGCGGCGGATCTACGATCAATACGGTCATGCCGGTCTTCAGGGCGCGGGAGCAGGCCCGCGCGGATTCTCCGGAGTGGAGGATATCTTCTCGGCCTTCGGCGACATCTTTGGCCGGGGCGGAGGCTCACCCTTCGAGGACTTCTTTGGCTTTGGCCGCTCCCGCGGCGGGCGCGCGCGGGTGGAGCGGGGATCCTCCCTCAAGTGCCAGTTGGAGTTGAGCCTGAGCGAGGTTGACTCCGGCATCGAGAAGACCATCGAGCTGAGAAGAAACGAGACCTGCGAGTCCTGCTCCGGGTCCGGCGCCAAGTCCGGGACCTCTCCTTCGACCTGCCGCGACTGCGGCGGCGTGGGACAGGTCCAGATGTCGCAGGGCTTCTTCACCATCCGCCAGAACTGCCCCCGCTGCCGCGGGGAGGGGACCGTCATCGAGAATCCGTGCGGAGAATGTCGCGGGACCGGACGGACTCCACGCAAGCGCGAGATCACCGTCCGGATTCCGGCGGGGATCCAGGACGCCGCGCAGCTGCGCGTGACCGGCGAGGGCGAGCCCGGGCGCAACAACGGCCCGCGGGGAGACCTCTACTGCTTTGTCACGGTGAAGCCCCACCCGATCTTCGCCCGGGATGAGGACGACCTCGTGTGCGAGATGCCGATCTCCTTCTCCCAGGCGGCGCTAGGTGCGGACCTCGAGGTTCCTACCCTTGCGGGCAGGGCGGAGCTGACGATCCCCAAGGGAACCCAGACCGGCAAGGTATTCCGCATGCGCGGCAAGGGGCTGACGCGCTTTCGCGGGCAGGGCAAGGGTGACCTGAAAGTGCAGGTCTTCATCGAGACCCCGAAGAAGCTCACCTCCCGTCAGGAGGAGCTGCTGAGGGAATTCGCCATGACGGAAGAACTGGGAATCAGTCCACAGAGGAAGTCATTCCTGGACAAGGTAAGGGAGCTTTTCGACTAGCCCATTTGGAACCATGAAAAACGGCAAGCAGCAGAAGAGAGAGACCGCATCGGACGTGACTCCCGAGGAGGAACGGACCATCGATCCGGGCGCGGCGCAGCAGACGCCCTCCGCGGCGGCCGATGGGCAGCCGGAGGAGGATCCGGTTGCCGCTCTCGAGCGGGAGCGGGATGAGCTGCGGGAACAGTACCAACGAGCCCTGGCCGAACAGGAAAACGCGAGGAAGCGACACCAGCGGCAGATGCAGGAGCAGCGTCAGTACTCGGTGTCGGAGCTGGCCCGGGAGCTCCTGGAAGTGGTCGACAACCTGCAGCGCGCCCTGGCCGGGGTCCGGCCGGAGGAAGGCAACGACCCGCTGGTCGCCGGCGTGCGGCTGGTGGAGGAGCAGTTGCTCAAGACCCTCTGCAACCATGGGGTCCGTCCGATTGAAGCGTGCGGGCAGCCGTTTGACCCGATGCTCCACCAGGCCGTCATGGAGGTGGAGACCGACGAGGTTGAACCTGGCACCATTACCGAGGAGCTGGCAAGGGGATACACCCTGGGCGACCGATTGCTGAGAGAGGCCGCGGTCAGGGTGGCGAAGGCGCTGTCAAAGACAAAGGAATCAGAGGGCGAAGAGCCGATAGTGGAATGACGCGCGGGAGCCTTCTGGTCTCCCGGGCAGAGTCGAGGATCCGGAAATGCCGACATATGACTACGAGTGCCAGGCTTGTGGAAACCGTCACGAGGTCTTCCAGGGCATCACGGAAGGTACCCTGCGGAAGTGCCCGGAGTGCGGCAAGCTGAGGCTGCGCCGCCTGATCGGGACGGGGGGCGGGATCATCTTCAAGGGGAGCGGCTTCTACGAGACGGACTATCGGTCTTCCTCGTACAAGGCGCAAGCGAACAAGGAGGCCAGCGCGCCGGCGACGACCGACAAGGCGGACTCCAGCCCAAAACCGAAGAGCGGCAACGAATCGACCGCGTCGAAGAACGGCGGAGGATCGGCCGGGTCGTGAGACCGACTTCGTGCTATACGCCGTGCCATGGAACTCCCCTCCAAGCAGAAGATCGACCGGGAGATCGACAACCAGGTCGCTCTGGCCACGGACATGGGCACGCGATCGCTGGTCTGGCAGAGTCGTCCCACGGCGCTCGAGTTCTCCTACAACAACCTCTGCAATCTGAAGTGCATCATGTGCGCGAAGTCGGACGGAGAGCCGAATTCGGTGCTGAACACCGACATCGGCAATACGTTCCTGGAGGAGACCCTCCCGCACGTGCTGGACTGGACGCCCTCCGCGAACTCCGAGCCGCTGCTGAACAACGTCGACCCGATCCAGCGCCAGGCGGAGCAGCATGAGGTCTGGCTGCATCTCATCAGCAACGGAACCTTGCTGACCCCCGAGCGGTATGAGAAGGTGCGCAAGCGGCTGCACAGGCTCTGGATCTCCCTGGACGCCGCCACGCCACCGACCTTCGAGAAGGTCAGGGTGAACGCGCGCTGGGACCAGGTCATGGAGAACCTGCGGCAGGTGGTGCCGAAGGCGATCGCGGACGGGGTCGAGGTCACCTTCAACTTCGTGCTGATGTCGATCAACTGGCACGAGGCGGCGGATTTCGTGGGAATGGTGGCGGATCTCGGCGGCCTGGTCTGCAACATCCAGGAGCTTCTCCCGAACTCTACCCGGTTCCATGAGTTGGCCTGGGAGGGGAAGGTCTCGGAGGAAGAGATCGTCGCCGAACTCGAACGGGCCCGGGAAATGGCCGAGCAGCGAACCGTCGACCTGAAGGTCGAACTCCGCCCTCCGCTCCATGGTCACTTCGGATACAGCTCCTCCCATTTCGAGTTGACCGTGCCGCTTCCTGGCCTGCGAGGCATCTTCGGCCATGCCCTCAATCGCCGGCATCCCGGTTTCTGTTCCATGGCGTCGAGTTATCTCAAGGTCACGCCGGACGGCAATGCCTTCCCGTGCTGCAGGGGGCCGGAATCTCTCCGCATGGGGAACATCAAGGACGAACCGTTCGAGAAGATCTGGAACGGAGAGAAGTTCCAGAGCTTCCGGAAGAGGATGTTCGAGGGGAAGTATCCGGCGGTCTGCGCCTCTTGCTACGTGCTGGTGGGGAATCCAGAGTATCAGCGGATGACGGCCGCCGAAAAGAGCACGTAGACACGCGCCCTTCCTGTTATCAGAATGGCGCCTCCACACTAAGGAGGCGCTGAATGACACCCGAACCGACTTCTCTCTCGACCCGCAGGACTTTCCTGAAGACCTCCGCCGCGGCGGCCACTCTCCTGGCAACCCGGCGCATCGCCCACGCAGGCGCGTCCGACCGCTTGAAGGTCGGTCTGATCGGCTGCGGCGGAAGAGGCACCGGCGCCGCCGCCAACTGCGTGGAATCCTCGCCAGGGGTGGAAATCCACGCCATGGGAGACCTGTTTCCGGACCGGCTCGCCTCCTCGCGCAAGAACCTGGGCTTCCTGGAAGATGCTCTCACGGTGGACGACAGCCGCTGCTTCACCGGCTTCGACGCCTTCAAGGGAGTGCTTTCCACCGACGTGGACCTGATCATCCTCGCCACTCCGCCGCAGTTCCGGCCCCAGCACCTGGCCGCGGCCATCGAAGCCGGCAAGAACGTGTTCATGGAGAAGCCGGTGGCAGTCGACCCGGTCGGTATCCGCTCCGTGATCGAGTCCGCCAAGGCGGCCAAGCAGAAGAACCTGGCCATCGTGGCCGGCACGCAGCGGCGCCATGAGGATCCGTATCTCGAGACGATGAAGCGGATCCACGACGGCGCCATCGGCGACATCGTCGGCGGCGACTGCCACTGGAATCAGGGCGGCCTGTGGGTCAAGACGCGCGAACAGGGTTGGTCCGACATGGAGTGGCAGCTCCGGAACTGGCTCTACTTCACCTGGGCCTCGGGTGACCACATCGTCGAGCAGCACGTTCACAATCTCGATGTAATGAACTGGGCGCTCGGCTCCACGCCTCTCCGGGCGATCGGCATGGGCGGCCGGCAGGTCCGGACCGGCGAGGAGTACGGGCATATCTTTGACCACTTCTCGATCGAGTACGAGTATCCGGGCGGCGTCTGGATCACCTCGACCTGCAGGCAAATTGATGGTTGCGCCAGCGGCGTCTGGGAAGGCCTGATGGGCACCAAGGGCAAGGCGGATCCGGCCGGGTCGATCACCAGCTCAGCCGGCGACTGGCGTTTCGACAAGAAGTCGCTCAATCCGTACGTCCAGGAGCACCGCGACCTGATCCAGTCGATCCGGGACGGCGAGCCGCTCAACGAAGGGCGGCGGATCGCGGAGAGCACGCTCACCGCCATCATGGGCCGCATGTCCACCTACACCGGGAAGGAGGTCACCTGGGACTTCGCGCTCAACTCGAAGCTCGACCTGACCCCGCCGCATTACGAGTTCGGCCCCTTGCCGGTGACCGAAGTCGCCATTCCTGGAACGACCGAACTGATCTGAGTTCGCCATGAACCGATGAGATCTGCCGCGCGGTGATCGACGCCGATCGCCACTGCGACTCGTTCTGACCCAGGTCACCCACCCCGGTCCAGGCGCCGGAACAGCTCGGACCGCTCCCTGAGCGCCCGGGCTTTTTCCGGTTGTCCGGACTTCTCCAGCGCCGAAGCGTAGCGGGCGTAGACGCCGGCGTAGTGACTGAGCAGCGGCCGCGCCCCCGGATTCGGTCGCGGATTCTCCGGTGTCACCTTGCTCACGAAACGAGGTTCGTGCCGCACCGCGTCCGCCAGCAACGCCGCCGCCCCCGCGTAGTCACCGCTCGCTTCCAGCGCGGTCAGCCTGGGGTTGTAGTACACGACATAGGTGGCGAGATAGTCGGAGATCCGGGCCACCAGGGGAACCGTCCAGGGGCTGGCCGAGACCGCGCCGACCGCCGCCAAGAACGCCACCATCAAGGCGGTCTGGGCGACTCTGCGCCGTCGTACGGAATCCCACAGACGAACCACCGCGTACCCTGCGAACGGCAGACACGCCGCCAGGAGCGGAGCGCGATACCTTGACAGGACAAAGATCAAGAGCAGCGGCACCAGGGAAGTCACCACCAGGAGGTAGAGGGTCCAGCCTCTGCGAAACCTGCGGATCGCCAAGGCCAGACCCAGCGCCGCCAGAGGAATGATCAACAGGGCTCCCAGCGGCGCGAAGTAGAGGACTCCCGCGTACTGGCGGACGAAGTAGTAGTTGACGTTGTTCGGCTTCTCGTGCCAGAGGCAGGTCAGCCGCAGCTTCTGCCCGAGAATCCGGAGCAGGCCGAGCGGGTTCTCATGAGCCTGAATGGTGGCAAAGACGGACGCCAGTGCGCGGCCTTCGCTTTGCCCCATCAGCCGGGCGACCTGGGCTTCGTCCAGATTGAAGCCGAGCTCCGGATCGAATCCAGGTGAGTTGGCGAGAATGATGTTCAACCCGCCGGCGCTCGAGACTCCCAGGGGAGGCACCCCCACCGCCACGTTTCTCGCGACCAGCGGCAGCAGAGCCAGCGAGGCGCCGATCAGCAGCGCAAAGGCGTGGCGGGGACGGCGGCCGAAGATGGCGGCCGCCAGTTGGCCGGCGACGAACAGGGCGAAATTCGACCGCAGCAGGATCGAGAGCCCACCCAGGAACCCCGCCAGGGCCCAGCGGCCGCCCGAGGGAACGCGGACCGCGCGATCCGTCGCATCGACCAGCAGCAGCCCCATGAACGTGATCAGCGAGCCGCGCAGCAACATGCCGTCATAGAACAGGAGCGGTCCACAGAGCGCCGCGCCGAGGGCGGCGAGCAGGCCCGCGCCTTCGCCGAAGTGGCGACGGGTGATGCGGTGGATCAGGAACACCGAAAGCACGCCGAGCAGGAGCTGGAGATAGACCACCTGCCGCGGTCCCCCGCCGCAGGCGTAGACGAGCGCCAGGAAGTAGGAATAAAGGGGATCCTGGTAGAAACGGCCTCCGCCGCACCACTTGTTCCACAGCCAGTCCGACGCCTCGCTCGCCCGTTCCTTCGGATCGGTGGAGGTCAGGGGAGGCAGTTGATCGGGATTCTCCTTGAAGTAGATCTCCGCCACCTTGCGGTGCCACGGGTGGGACGGCGGCCGGATCTCCCTGGACAGCAGGTCCCCGGCGGCGATCTGCCGGGCCCAGCCGTCGAAGTAGTGCATGTCTCCCTGATCCAGGCGATGCATCTCGGAGCAAGGCCCGTCCTCGATCTGAAGCACGTAGATCAGCCTGAGGACCGCTGCCAGCAGGAGAATCGCGCCGAGAAGCAGCCCCCTCCGGCGCTCCAGGAACCGCGGCCGATCACCCCCGTCGCCCGCATCCCGCTCCGGCGTCACCGATCGCCGTCCTTCTCATCCTGCGGGTCGGCGTAGTCGAGGTAACCCAGTTCCCTGAGCCGCTCCAGCTCATCCGCCGAGAGTGCGAGTTGTCCCCCCTTTCCCTGGAACAGGTGCGCGACGTCCGCCGCGTCGTTGACGTTCTTGCGCATCAGCTTTGCCAGTTTCCCCACGATCTCATCGTTCCCCTGCGCGAGATTCACCTGCTCCGTCGGATCCTGCGTCCGGTCGAACAGGAACACCGCCGGTCGCTTGCCGAGGTCCTCCCTGCGGGGCGTTTGCAGGATCAGCTTCCACTTGCCGAGGATGTACCCCTCGAGCACTGCGTTCGGAAGCTGATCCAGACGCGACTCCATCAGCACACCTTCGTCCGGCATCCCACTTCCCTTCATGAGCGCCAGCAGGCTGCGGCCCGCCATCGGCAGGGGGCCCGTCTCAACGTCGAGCAGGTCGAGCAGCGTCGGCATGAGATCGACGCCCCGGACCGGCTGCGTCACCTTCCTCGGGTCGAGTCCTGGAACCCGGACGGCGAACGGAACCCGCTCGACCTCCCGGAAAAGCGACTTGCCGTGCTCCATCCCGCCGTGATCCATGAATTCCTCTCCATGGTCGGCCACGAAGACCACGACGGTGTTCTGCGCGAAGTCCGACTCCTCGAGGTATTCGAGCAGGCGCCCGATGTGCAGATCCGTGTACGCGATCTCGCCGTCGTACCGATCCAGAGGCCGAAAGCGCCCGAACTGCTCGGCGAACTCCTCATGCGGCTGGTAGAAGATGTGCGGGTCGAAGTAGTGCGTCCACAGGAACCACGGCCGCCCGTCCGACCGTTCCGACTCCCGCTTGAGAAAGGCCAGCGCCCTGTCCGTGATGACGGAGGAGGTGATCGCCATGTGCGAGTCCTCCAGGTTCGACTGAACGAGCGAATCGTCGTACTCCACGAACCCCTGGTTCAGGCCGTACTTCCTGCCGAGGAAGATGTGGCTCACGATCGCCGCGGTGTGATACCCCGCGTCGCTCATCAACTCCGCCAGGGTGGTGAAGCTCGACTCCAGGAAATTGTCGAACTGCCAGCACCGATGGGTCGACGAGTAGGTCGAGGTCATGAGCGAGGCGAACGCCGGCAGGGTCCAGGACGAGGAGGAATGCGCATCCTCGAAGACGATCGAGAATGCGAAGAGCCGGTCGATGGCGGGGGAGGTCGGCCGCTCGTACCCGTAGGCTCCAAGGTGGTCCGCCCGCAGCGTGTCAACGGCGATCAGGAGGAGGTTCCTCCCGGCGTCTCGCCGGGAGGCGTCGCCGCAACCGCCGAGCACGGTGCAAACAAGAGCGAGCAGGATTGTGGTTCGCTTCATTTGGTTGAGGATACCTTTCGCGTTCGCAGATCTCACTATCTACTGATTCCGCGGCGGTCTCGTTGAGTCGTTCGCGGGTTTCCATCGCGGAGGGGGCGGGGGGCGGGGGCGGGGCGCTGGGAGGTATGGGGACCTCGAATCTTGGGCTCCCTCGGCCTCAGGCTCTGGAACTGCCTGGGGGGGCCGCCCCCTCGAGCTCCGTCCCTGTTCCTCAGCGTCGGCCCAGCCCTTGAAGTGCGACCGACGCTGATGGTGACGGAGCTCGAGGGGGCTCGGCGGACGTGCAAACGGGGTTCTTCCTTTGATTGCTGTTGACTGTGTGGCGGCGTTCATGTACTTTAGTGCCCAATCAAATAGGTCAGAGGGTGGTCATGGTGAAGCGGCGGCAGATGGTGATGGGGTTCATGAGAAGGGGAGGCGCCCGGAAGGGTGCGGGGAGGAAGCC
>JAZDLC010000132.1:0-15122 GCA_043802345.1 Planctomycetota bacterium
GCGGATCGAGCCGGATCGGTCGGAGGGGGAAGGAGAGTGCGCCAGCGGTTCGCTCCGGAGCGGACAGGACAGTATTCTGGGGGGATCCTACGAAAGACTGGAAGGCAGCCATGGTCTACATTTCCCTCGACGTGGAAGCGAGCGGTCCGCTTCCCTGCTTCTTCGACCTGCTCTCGATCGGCGCCGTCGCGTTGACGATGTTTGACGGACAGGTCCTCGAGCTGGACGACCCGTTCTACGTCGAGCTGAAGCCGTATCACGGCACCGCCGATCCCGGCGCGATGGCGGTGCATGGCCTCGATCCGGAGCGGCTGGCGCGGGAGGGGAAGGACCTGGAGACCGCCGCCAGGGAGCTTCGCGACTGGGTTCACCGGGTTTCCAGTGACGAGGATCCGCCGGTGTTCGTGGGGTACTGCGCGAACTTCGACTGGGCCTACATCAACGATCTGTTCCACCGCGCTGGAATGGAGAACCCATTCGGGTACAAGGCTCTCGATCTCCGCTCGCTGGCGCTGGGTCTGCTCGGTCTGGGCTGGGAGGAGCTCCGGCAGGAGCAGATTCTGCCGCTCTTGGGCCTCGACCCGCTGGCGCCGGAAGTTGCCCACAACGCCCTGGCGGATGCGCGCCACCAGGCGCGGATGCTGATCCGTTTGTTGGAACGATGCCGGTGAGAAAAGAGGGCGATTCAGCGTCTTCTTTCTCAGATCTTCACGGTGATTGCGCAAACTCTTGGGGTGTTTCCGCCCGAATGAGGCCGCACGGACGAATGTCGGCATCGAGAGGGAATGCGGGAGTAACATGTTCAGCCCCCAGGCTGGAGCCGAGATTGCAGAAAAAGGGTGAAGTTGGATACGTCATCAACTCCGACGGGGCTGCCCGCGGGATCTTTGACGCCCTGTCCGGCCGGTTCACCTGCCGCGAGGAACCGGGGACCCGACTGCGCGTGACCTACCTGGACACGTTCGACTGGAGCCTGCGGCGCGCTGGCCTCGCTCTCTGCGGCGTGGATTCGCCATCCGGCGTATTGCTGACGCTCGATTCCCTCGAGGGTGGAGACGCCCGCATCGCTCGCATGGCGCGGTTGCCGTCCTTCGCGTGGGACCTGCCGGCCGGGGAAGTCCGGGACCGGCTCGAACCGGTGATCACGGTGCGCCGGCTGTTCAAGGTGCTCAAGGTGGGGTACGCCGAACCGACTCTGAGGATCATGGGAAAGCGCGAGAAGACCGTCGCCCGGGTCGTCGTCGAGCGGTCCCGGCCAGGCGGCGGCGACGGACCGATCTGCCGCAAGCTGCCGCTCCGGCTGGTGCTGGTCCCCGTGCGGGGATACGAGAAATCGATGCGGCAGGTGACCCTCTTCTTCCAGCAGGAGCTGGGGATGGAGAGCTTCGCGGCCGGCCATCCCCTGGTGATGGTCGCGCCGGAGGCCGCGGAGCTGGAAGCGATCTCCGGCCCTCTGCTGATTCCGTTGGAGCGCTCCATGCGCACGGACGAGGCGTCGAAGCGGGTGTTTCAGCATTTGCTGCAGAGCCTCGTCCGCTACGAGGGAGGAACCCGGAAGGATCTCGACTCCGAGTTTCTTCACGCCTTCCGGGTCGCAGTGCGGCGCACCCGGGCCGGGCTCGCTCGTGTGAACGGCGTCTTCAGCGAGGCGACGCTGAAACGGTACAGCAGGGACTTCTCCTGGCTCGGCATGGTGACCAGCCGGGTGCGTGATCTGGATGTCTATCTGCTGAAGATGCCGGAGTTCAAGAAGTCGGTCCCAAAGGAGATCCGGGCCGACCTGAAGCCGCTCAAGAAGGTGTTGCAGCAGCGCAGGAACAGGGAGTTCCGCAAGGTGGTCCGGGCCCTCGCCACGGCGCGGTACGAGCGTCTCAAGTCCTCCTGGACCGAGTTTCTCGAGAAGCCGGTCCCCGAGCAGACGCAGCTCAAGGACGCGACCCGTCCGGTAGGGCAGGTCGCCTCGGAACGGATCTGGAAGATCTACAAGCGGGTCCTAGGGAGGGGTGGAAGAATCACTCCCGAAAGCCCCGCCATCGAGCTGCACCGCCTGCGGCTCGACGCCAAGAAGCTGCGCTACCTGATGGAGTTCTTCCGTGCCCTGTATGACGAGGAGGAGGTCGCGAGACTGATTCTCTCGATGAAATCCCTGCAGGACAATCTAGGCGACTTCAACGACCTGGAGGTTCAGCAGCTTGCGCTCCGTGGCATCGCGGAGGAACTCACGGTCAAACGGCGGGAGACCGCCCGGACGCTGATGGCCATGGGGCGGCTGATCGAGAGGCTGGAGAGGCGTCACTCCCTGGAGCGGGATCGCTTCGCTCTGGAGTTCGAGCAGTTCAGTTGTCCCGAGATGGTGAAACTGGCGAAGCGGCTCTTCGGACGAGGAGCGGAGGCGAGGAGGCGCTCTTGAAGGTTCTCGCCTGCTACAACATCAAGGGGGGAGTCGGCAAGACGGCCGCCGCGGTCAACCTGGCCTACCTCGCGGCTGCCGAGGGCCGGCGCTGTCTCCTGGTTGACCTCGATCCCCAGGGGGCAGCCACCTTCTACTGCCGCGTCAAGCCGAAGGTGAAAGGGGGCGGGCGCAAGCTCATCAAGGGGAAGCGGACCCTCGGCCGCTGGATCCGGGGTACCGATTTCGAGAACCTCGATCTCCTGCCGGCTGACTTCTCCTACCGGAACCTGGACCTGTTCCTCGATCAGACGAAGCGGCCCACACGGCGGATCCGCAAGCTGCTCCGCTCCCTGGCGGAGGAATACGAAGTGGTCTACATCGACTGCGCGCCGAGCATTTCGCTCGTGTCCGAGAGTGTCTTCCACGCCTCCGACGCGCTGCTGGTTCCGACCATCCCGACGCCCTTGTCGCTCAACACGCTGGAGCAACTGGTGCGGCACCTCCACCGCGAGGAGCTGGACTGGCTGCCCGTGCTCCCCTTCTTCAGCATGGTCGATCTGCGCAAGGGGCTGCACCAGCAGACCATCGCCGAGTCGAGTTCCGGGCCGCCCCCGTTCCTCGAGACGCGGATTCCGTACTCCAGCCTGGTGGAGCAGATGGGCACCCGCTGCGCGCCCCTCCCCAGCTACGCTCCCCTGTCCATGCCGGCACAAGCCTTCCTGAAGCTGCATCACGAGATCATGGCCCGGCTCGAGGGTGGGAACTGAACCGGGTTGGTCTCAACAGACTGTAGAGACCCGGCTCAGAACGCCCGGATCGGGCCGGGAATCGCGCTCGTGATCAGCATCAGGTATCGTATTCGGGAAGGTCTCGTTGCGTCACATCTCGAGAAGCCGCCTCCGGCGGGAGTCGACGGCGGGATGACCGTTCCTTTCGAGGTGTTCAAGGGAGAGAAATTCATGAAGACGAAGCTCTGTCTGCTGGCACTGATCGCCATCCTCCTGCCTCTCGCCCTCGGCCGCAGCTCCGCACCCGGGGAGGACTCAGCCTCCGGGTTCATCGTGCGTGGCACCGTCGTCTCGGAGTCCAACCTCAGGAACCGCACTGAGAACATCCCCAACAAGTGGCTGCTGGACATCTCCGGCAGTGGGACCAGTGACCTGGTGCTCTTCAGTACCGAGCGGGACGAGGCCGGCAGCGAGTTCGTCCAGTCCGGAATGCGGGTCGAAGCGGAGATCCGATTGAAGCGGTGGAAGCCGCGGGAGTACGAACTGGTTCGCTGGATCCGATTCGGGCAGCTTCCCTGAGGCAGGCCTCTCAGGCCTCCGCCCACTGGCGTTTCAGGAATTTCACCGCCTTCGGAATCTCGACCAGCGGGTCGCCGTCGCAGCCGCACTCGAGGCTGCAGTAGTCCGAGAACCCGATCTCCTTGAGGCCGCGGAAACCGTCGACGAAGCTGCGATCGTCCTGGCCGGGCAGCACGCGGCGCCCGGAAGCCAGGTGTACGTGGTGCAGGGCGGCACCGGCCGACAGGAAGGCGCCGCGATCCGACGTTTCCTCGATGTTCATGTGGAAGAAATCACCCATCACCGCCACGCCTTGCGAGCCGGCATCCCGGGCGATGGCGGCGGCATCGGCCAGCAATCGCAGGAAGTAGCATTCTCCCCGATTCAGCGGCTCGAGGAGGATCCGCGTGCCGTTCTCGAGGGCGACGTCGCCCAGTTCCTTCAGCGCTTCGACCAGGATCGGTCGCGCCTGCTCGCAGGAGAGTTCGGTTTGGCCGTGGAAGGCGGGCACGACGATCAGACCGGTCGAACCCAGCTCGCCCGCGGCCTTCAAGAGTTCCTTGATGGTCGTGGCCGCCAGTTCGCGCTGAGCCTTGTCATGGGAAATCAGACACCCCTTGAACCCGGCGCAAACCGCGCTCACCTTCACCTTGCCGTCCGCCAGCGCCGTCCGGTACTCGTCGATGCGGCCGGGAAGTCCGCCGCCGGACGGCTCGATCGCTGAGAATCCCCACTCCGCCATCCGGTCGATCTTCTCGGCCAGCGTCGCGCCCGGGATCCGCCCCTCCTGGGAAGACAGCTTCAACACGGTGCCCTCCTCGCGGGCCGTGGCGCCGGCGCTCGGGAGCGCTTCCGTTCCAAGGGTGGCCGCCACACCCGTCAGGGCCGCGACCTGGCAGAACTCACGTCGGCTCGGTGCCATGCTCTCTACCTCATCATTGGATGACAAACTCACGATCACGCGGCCGGGAATCCGCCCCGGCCGTGCGCAGGCGATCGTAGCAGGACCGGCGCGGAATTCAGCGGTTGATCATGGCGGAGTTCCCCGCGCCGACGTCCTCGTTGCTGACGGCGATCAGCATCCGCGCCCGTACCTTGACACGTGGATGCGGGAGGTGCCGCCGCGAGTCGGGAGTCCGAAGTCAGGTGTCGGAGCCTTGCTCTGCCCCGCTGTCGCTTCGTCCGGCGTGGTGCGCCGGACGTCATGCGTTCGTATCACATGCTCACCGGGAGCTGAACTCCAGACGGGCTGCTAGGCTGGACACTTCCCCTGGAGCTCTTGCTTCAATTCCTGCTCGGCTTGATACCAGTTCTCCTGGCAGTGGCCTGGCTGGCGACCTTTCCTCACGTAGATTTCGTACGCCCGCCGGGCGACCTCATCGTGCGAGGGGCACGAAAGCGTGGCCGAACTGGTTCGTTGACGGGCCTGCTCTTGTTGCGGGGTGGTGGTGCCCACTGATCTCGGTTGAATCTTGGTCTGTTTCATGACATCTACCTCTCGTGTTGAGGCGTGAACCATCGCTCACGCCCGTTTGCAGGGCAAGTGAAATCTCGCCTGCGGTCCCGAAGTCGACGCGCAATGCCCTCTCAGCCGCAGAGTTTCGTTGGCTGATGATCTGAGCGATCACTATCCTCCGGTGGCATATGGACCCATGACCGAATCGAGTCCATTATGAGGACTAGAGGCGAGGTGGAGGCCGCAGTCTGTTCGGGGATGAGCCGCTTCGAGCAGGAGTACATGGGACGCTGGCCCAACAATATTCACTCTCACTTGATCCGCCACGCAGGGCGTGGAGACCGCTCGAGATGAGAGATGGCAATGGGTGGGAATGACCAGCCCAGATCGGAGAAGCTCGAGAATCCGCAAGGAGGACCGTCGGGTTCGACACGCCTTTCGCTTCTGACCCTGGGCGCCCTGGGGATCGTCTACGGCGACATCGGGACCAGTCCGCTCTACGCGATGCGGGCCTGCTTTCAAGGTGCGCACGGCATCCCGGTGTCGCAAGACAACGTCCTGGGCGTGCTGTCGCTCATTTTCTGGTCCCTGGTCGTCGTGGTCTCGGTCAAGTATCTGATGCTGGTGATGCGGGCGGACAACCAGGGCGAGGGCGGCGTGCTGGCGCTCATGGTCCTGAGCTTCACCAGGGGCGGCATCGAGGGCTCCAGGTCGGCGAAGTGGATCCTGCCGGCCGGATTGCTGGGAGCGTCCTTCCTCTACGGGGACGGCGTCATCACTCCGGCCATCTCGGTTCTGAGCGCGGTGGAGGGATTGGAACTCTCGGTCAACCGCCTTGCCCCGTACGTGGCGCCGATCACACTGGTCATCCTCGTGGTGCTCTTCGCGGTTCAGCGCCTGGGCACCGGCAGGATCGGCCGCGTCTCCGGACCGGTCATGCTGGTCTGGTTCGTGACCATCGGTCTCCTGGGCGCGTGCAGCGTCGCCCGGACGCCTGGCGTGCTCTGCGCCATGAATCCAGCCTGTGCCGTGGGGTTCTTGATCCATGACGGTTGGAGAGCGGCCGTCATCCTCAGCGCCGTCTTCCTGGTGGTGACCGGTGCCGAGGCGCTGTACGCCGACATGGGACACTTCGGGGAGCGGCCCATTCGGCTCGCCTGGTTCACGGTGGTCCTGCCCGCCCTTCTACTGAACTACTTCGGCCAGGGCGCCTTGCTCCTTTCGGAGCCTTTGGCCGTGGAGAATCCCTTCTATCGACTGTCCCCCGGTTGGGGCATCTACCCCCTGATCGGGCTCTCGACCCTGGCTGCGGTGATTGCATCCCAAGCCGTGATTTCGGGAGTCTTCTCCTTGACCCGCCAGGCGGTGCAGCTCGACTACCTGCCGCGCATGGAGATCGTGCACACCTCCACGGGACAGCCGGGTCAGGTCTACGCCCCCTCCGTCAACTGGATCATGTTGATCACGACGATCGGTCTGGTCCTGGGTTTTCGATCCTCGAGCGGCCTGGCCGCCGCCTACGGCATCGCCGTCTCCGCGACCATGGTGATCACCACCGTGTTGGCAAGTTCCGTGGCGGTCCATCGTTGGTCGTGGACTTCGTGGAAGATCGCGATCGTCTTCATACCCCTGCTTTTCATGGACACGGCCTTCTTCTCCGCCAACCTCGCCAAGCTGCTGCATGGCGGCTGGTTTCCCCTGGCGGCCGCCGGCCTGGTGTACCTCGTGATGTCCACCTGGTGGCAAGGCCGGCGTCAGGTCATGGACCGCCTGCGCGAGGCAGGGACCACAGTAGAGTCGTTTCTTGAACGCCTCGAGCGGGAAGGAACCGTCCGCGTGCCGGGGACCGCGGTCTACTTGGCCAAGAACGCCCGCGACATTCCCCCCGCCCTGCTCCACAACGTGCGCCACTACGGGGTGATCCACGAAAACGTCGTCCTCTTGACGGTGAAGACCCTGGAGGTCCCCTTCGTGCGGGAGGAAGAGCGGGTCGAAGTGTCGGAGCCGGCGGGAGGGCTTGCCCGGGTGATCGCCCGCTACGGCTTCAAGGAAACGCCGGACCTATCCACCCTTCTCCGGAAGGGCCCCCTGCCGGGAAGGGCGCTCGACCCGACATCGACTCCCTTCTTCCTGAGCCGCATCCGGGTGATCGTGGGCCGAAGACCCGGCCTGGTGTTGTGGCGCAAGGAGCTCTTCATCTTCCTCAGGCGTTTCAAGAAGCACACGACCTTGTTTTTCAGGATACCCCCTGAACAAGTGATCGAGGTGGGAATCGAAGTCGAGCTGTGAGCTGCCGTCTGCCCGATGACGCAGACCCGGTTGCCGTTTCTCACGTCGCGAGTGGTACACGGCTCCCCTCCCGCCAGATCGGTCCACTCGCGCACCTCGAGATAGGCCGTCGTGGTGCCGACAGGGCCTGGCGGACGAGAAACCGCTCGCCGATCAGGTCGGCGTGCTCTGATCTCCTCGTCTCTCCCAACCAGAGGGCCGCCGAGCTGTTCGCGGCGAACGCCGCGCGGACGGGACCTCCGCGGCCTTGCTCGAGCCCCCCGCAGTTCATCGCCCTGCTGTCCGCCCTGGTGCCGGCGCCAGCAGCGCCTGGTACGTCCGAAAGGAGATCGACGTCGACTTCGCCGACCCGACCTACAGCTCCACCAGGAGGAGCCAGAATGTGGCGAGGATCACCGAAAGCAGGGTCGGGATGACGGCGACGCGGGAGTACTCCCGGAACGTTACCGGATGCCCGGCCTTCTCGGCCATTCCGGCCGTCACCACTTGAAGGCCATCCACTGGAAGAGCCCCGTCTTCTTCAGCACGCCGACGATGATCATCATCCCCATGAGGAGGAAGACGACGTTCTCATCGATGGCGCTCATGGCCCGTTCGAAAGTGAGGATCCGGTAGGCCGGGTCGAAGCTCCCCAGGGTGTAGCTGATGAAGAGTAGGGTGGACGCTCCCAACATGGCCGCCAGCGTCCGGTGCATGACCTCGAGCGCGATGAGAACATAGACCAGAAGGAGAACCGCCGTGGCGATCAAGAGCGCGGGTGAGGCCTGGACCTCCGGAAGCGGGCTCTCCGCCGACGTCGGAACGGCCTGGACGCCGGCAAGGAGGTGCCCGGGCAGCAAGAGCATGGCGAAAAAGAACGACCACGGGAGTCGAAGAAACCGCCGAAAACCCCGCGAGCCAGCAAGACACACTGGAGCTGACGAAGAGCAGGAACGGGGCGGGGTTGGCGAGCGAGCTGGCGGGAAGCGAGTGGGATGTCGTCCTCTACCTGGTGGCGATGTACAAGGCGCTCGGAGGAGGATGGGAGGACCCGCCGGCGTCCTGAAGCGCGTCCGTTCCGACGATCCCGGAGCGCCGAGTTGAACGCCGCCCTTCTCTCGCACGGAGCGCTCCGTCCCGTGCAATCACATGGCGAGTCGTGGTCACGTCACGAGGGAGTGCCTACCTGCCCTGCTCCTCCTCGGGAGGCCTCGCCCAGGCGGGAAGCTCGGGCTCTTTCACCTCCGTGCCATCGAAGCGCAGCTTGATCGGCTTGGCGCGAGCGCCGGTCTCGACGAGCGGCTCGATCTGGTAGACGACCACGGGGAGGTTGAGCGGGACGAGTCGCAGCTCGGCGCGGGTCTGGTACTCGGTGACTTCCTCGAGGGTCCCGTCCGTGGCGGCCTCGAGGATTGCGTCCGACGCGGCCTGCGGCAAAGCGGAGGCGGGAATGGTCTTCTTGTACTCGATCACGATGCCGTCCGGCGTCGCGTTGAACTCGTGCTTGACGCCGCCCACGAAGAACTCGACCTCGTACCAGAGCATGACCAGCGTCTGGGTCGACGAGTCGATGTACGGCACCTCTTCGACCAGGTCGAAGACCATGTCCGGGAAGACCTCGCGCATTGCCCGGACGGCGCGGGCCGCCGGCTCCGGCACCGGGCCATCGCTCGTGCGCGGATTCTTCTCGACCTTTGGTGCCTTCCACGGAGCCTTCGTTTCCTTGCGGTCCAGCAAGACGCCTTGAGGCGAGACGGTGAGGAGCGTCGCACCGCTGCCGTTCGCCACGCGTGCGACGTATCGAGTCTCCGGCTCGCGGAGCGCGACGAATTGCACGATTCCGAACGTCTCGAGCTTCGTGATTTTCGCCGCGCCCCCCGGTACGAGGCGAGCCATGCCGCTGGCCACGGTGCTCGGGAGATCTTTCGTCTGGACCGGCTTGCTGCCGCGGAGAAGTACACCGTCGGATCCGACTTTCAAGGTCTGAAGCGCCTCGTCAACGCGGATGCGCAGGGTCCAGAATCGGTCGTGCTCCCCGCCGAGTCCGAACGCCTCGGAAGGCGTCACGACCTGCTCGAGCGTGGCGCCGGGAAACGCCGACAAAGCCGCTCTGACCGCGTTTTCGGCCCCCGCGGGAACGTTCTGGACGGCGGACGGTGCAGGTGCGGGCGGCGTTTCCTCCTGGGAAAACGCGGCCGCACCTGGGAGCATCGTGAGCGCGGCGAACCAGACGCGGAGCCATTCGACGTGGAGTGAACCCATGGAAGCTTCTCCTCGTACAGAGTCTGGCGACGTGAAACGGAGGAAGGAGCGCGGACCGTGACGCCCGAAAACTTCCGCCGCGAAGGATAGCAAGACCTCGGGGCCGCCACATGGAAGAAACGACTCCGGAATTCCGCGCCGGAGGGTATTTCCCTTTGGACCTCGGCAAAAAGAGAAGGTGCCTGACACGTGTATCAGGCACCTTCTCTCTTGTCTCGTGAAACCGCCGTCAGGCGGTTTCCGGATTCCTGAACCGTACGGATCCTCCGCGTACGCGGCGCGGCTCAGCTCCCGTAGTGAATGGCGTAGAGGATCGGCGCGATGATCATCGCCACCACGCTGATCAACTTGATCAGGATGTTCAGGGACGGGCCGGACGTGTCCTTGAAGGGATCGCCCACCGTGTCGCCGGTCACCGTTGCCTTGTGCATCGCGTCGAACGCCTCGCCGTAGACCGCGTGCCCCTCCTCCTTGACCTGCTTCTTCGAGTTGTCCCAGGCGCCGCCGGCGTTGGCCTGGAAGATCGCGAGGCAGACGCCGGAGATGGTCACGCCGATGAGAAGCCCGCCGAGCATGTCCGGGGAGTAGAGGCCGACGGCGATCGGCACGATCAGGGCCATCAGGCCCGGAGCCACCATCTTCTTGAGGGCGGCGGCGGTCGCGATGTCGATACACTGCGTGTACTCCGCCTTGCCGTCCGCGGCGTTGATGATCGCCTGCTCCTCCGGCGTGGGCTCGCGCTCCTCGCTCTCGGCCTTCTCGGCGGCGAGCAGGGCGGGCCGGAGTTCCGGGATGTCGCGGAATTGACGGCGGACCTCCTGGATCATGTCCTGCGCGGCGCGGCCCACGGCCACCATCGCCATCGCGGAGAACCGGAAGGGGAGCATGCAGCCGATCAGGAGGCCGACCAGGACGTACGGGTTCGCGGCGTTGATGTCCACGTGTCCGCCCATCTTCGTGAGGTAGGCGGCGGTGAGGGCCAGCGCGGTGAGGGCGGCCGAGCCGATGGCGAACCCCTTGCCGATGGCGGCGGTCGTGTTGCCGACCGCGTCCAGCTTGTCGGTGCGCGCCCGGATGTCGCGCCCCAGCCGGGACATCTCCGCGATGCCGCCGGCGTTGTCGGCGATGGGGCCGTAGGCGTCGGTGGCCAGCTGGATGGCGAGGGTGGACAGCATGCCGACACCGGCGATCGCGATGCCGTAGAGGCCGGCGAAGACGTAGGCCAGCAGGATTGCGCCGCTGATGATCACGACCGGGATTGTGGTGGAGTTCATGCCCACCGCGATGCCCTGGATGATGGTCGTTGCCGGGCCGGTCCTGGACGCATCGACGATCGTCTGGACCGGCTTCTTGAACGTGGCCGTGTAGTACTCGGTGACGAGCCCGACCGCGATCCCCGCGACGAGACCGCCGGCCACCGCGAGGGAGATGCCCCACCAGTAGTAGGTGAGAACCTTGCCGGTGATGATGTCGGGCACCTGCACGCCGCCGGCCGGAATCAGCCAGTGGATCGCGAAAACGGTTCCGATCAGCATGAGGATGCCGGCTCCGAACGTCCCGCGGTTGAGCCCCGCCTGCGGGTTTCCGCCCTCCTTCACCCGGACGAAGAGGAACCCGATGACCGAGGAGACGATCCCGATGAGCGCCACCACGAGCGGCAGGTACACGGCGTTCAGGCCGATGTTCGCGTCCACGTCCTTCAGGCCGGCGAACCAGGCCACGCCGAGGATCATCGCGGAGATGATGGCGCCCACGTACGACTCGAACAGGTCCGCGCCCATGCCGGCGACGTCGCCGACGTTGTCCCCCACGTTGTCGGCGATCGTGGCCGGGTTCAGGGGGTGGTCCTCGGGGATCCCGGACTCGACCTTGCCCACGAGGTCCGCGCCGACGTCCGCGGCCTTCGTGTAGATCCCGCCGCCCACGCGCGCGAACAGCGCGATGGAGGAGGCGCCAAGGGAGAATCCGGACAGGTTATTGAGCACGAGCATCATCACCTTCTCGGTGGTGAGCGAGTCCGGGCTCATCTTCGTGTAGAGGATGAAGAGGGAGCCCAGGCCGAGAAGGGCGAGACCGACGACGGCGAGCCCCATGACTGATCCGCCGGTGAAGGCGACCTTGAGGGCGTCGTTGAGCCCGGTCCGCGCCGCGCTGGCGGTGCGGATGTTCGAGCGGGTCGCCGTCTTCATGCCGAAGTAGCCGGCGAGCGCCGAGCAGACCGCGCCGAGCACGAACGAGAGCGCGATCAGGGCCGTGGTGTCCTCCGAGACAAAGGCGTTCGAGACGCCGAGGAGGATCGCCACCGCGATCACGAAAACCGCGAGGAAGCGGTATTCGCGGGACAGGAATGCCATCGCCCCCTCGGCGATCCATTTTCCGATGAGCTGCATGCGCTCGTTCCCGGGATCCTGGCGCTGTACCCAGGCCGCCCGGAAGTAACCGTAGGCGAGCGCGAGCAGGGCCGCGACGGGGAGGAGCAAGACGAGAGTTGCCGGATCCATCCTTCGTGCTTCTTTCTGTGAAGAGGTTCGTGCGTGATGCGCCGATGAAGGGTGGGATCATAGTCAAGAGGAGTGGGACCATTCCAGGCTCCTCTCTCCGGGATGAGGGACGGCAGACCCCCCGGAGGAGTCATTCCCCGAATATGGGTCGAATTGCCCATTCGGCGCTCCGGCGAACGCCACGGGCATGGAGCACCCTGGACCGCGATCGCGGCCAGATCACGAGATCATGTCGAGGATCGAGGATCGCCGAGGGAGTAGCGCCCCTCGGGATGGGCCGCGAAGCGTGGATTCTCCTTCAGCACGCGGCGCAAGAGAGCCGTGAAGCCCTCGTTCAGGTTCAGCCGGCGGGCAATCGTAGTGGGGCGGAGAGGTTCCTTCTCCTGCTCGAGAATGCGTGTTGCCGCCTGCTGCAGGGTTGCTTCCAGCCGGCCGTCGGCCAGGCAGATGAAGCCACCTCCCAGGAACAGGAAGCCGCCTTGTCTTCGCAGCAGATCTCCCACCAGAACCGATCCCGGAGGCTCTGGCTTGATGTCCCGGATCGATGTCAGACTGTCATGGAGCTTGCTAAGCGAGACGACGCCCGCATCCTCCAACAGCAGGATCGACTCCTCCGCGAGTCGCTTCCTGCGCGCCGCGTCGAAGGGGTAGCGGGAGGCGAGGTTGAACAGACCCCTGGCCACCCTCAGGAATGTCTTCCGGCCGACCAGCGTGGCCGAGATGGCGCCGTCGCTCACGCGGCGCTGTTCCTGCACTCCGCAGCGCAGGTCGGCATAGGTCATCGGACCCCCGTTTTTCTCGAGGATCGACTTGAGGATTTCAGAGACGTGGCGCACGGCCGTGTTGCCGCTTCCCGCCGGAACGAAGGTCCCCCGGCCGAGGTGCGTGAATCTCTGATCCGCGCGCAGCACCGTGGCCAGCACGAACTCGCTGACGCTGGCGAAACGCTCGTCGTTCCTGAGTTCGGCTCCGAGCAAGGCCACCGAACTGGGCCGCTTCATCCGCGTCAGGACTTCCAGCGCCCGATTGGTCAGAGCGACCCTGATCTTCGGGTCAATGCTGAATCTCTCCGCCAGGTCGTACAGCCCCCGGCGGACCAGGACGAACCGGCTGTCGCGGCAGAGACGCAGGCGGACCTTCTCGTCGGAGAGCTCGGTCCGGAGATAGGGAGGCAGTGCCAACTGCCTCCCTATCTCCCCGAAGTGGAGGGGGTGCTGCGCGTCGAGCAGGATCCGCCGCAGGTCATCGCCAAGACCCTGGGCGGCGGTGCGCACCACCGTCTTGCCGTCCGGCCCCGTGACAACCTCCCTCTTGAAGATCGCCTCGCAGAGCGCGCGCACCAGGGCGCGCATCTCGGGGCTCGGCTCCAGGCCCCGCAGAACCTCCTGGCTCAGTCGATTCAGAGGGAGGGACTCGCCACTCCGCTTCAGGCGTTTTCTGATTCGCGCCGCCAGCGTGGCCAGGGTCGCCGCCGGAACCGCGGCCAGACGCCCGTCAGCCAGGCGGGCGAGACGGTGGGGGAGCAGGCGAGCTACCATTCTCCCGAGGTAGTTGGGAGGCAAGTCGCTGCTGTTGAAGTAGGAGTCCCTCAAAAGTGCCTCGGGGGGAGCCACGCCACCATGCTTCATCAGGACTCGAAGGGCGGCGTGCGCGGCCGTGTCCATGACTCCTGCGGAGAAGCGCCTCAGTTTGGCCCATGCGGAGTGCTCGATCTGGCACGCGCGTGACTCGGTGATTTCCATCATCGTACCCGCGCCGGTGAGCGTCCTCGGAGTATCGTCCTCGAGCCCCTCCCTGAGCTCCACGAGCTGCCGCTCCTTCGCCTGCAGGCGGCTCAGCAGCAGATTCAGCGTGTCCGCGAAAGTGTCCGGTCCGAGCTGCGACTTCTGCCGGAGGAATCGATCCACCTCGGACTGGATGCGGCGCAGCGTGGCCTGCCCGAGGTTCCTGCGGTGCAGCAGGTCGGTGGCGGAGATCCTGGCCAGGTCACTGAGCGTTCTGAGGCCCATCTGCTGGCACGCGCGCCGGGCCCGCCGCGGCAGATCAAGCGCGGCGACCGGAACCTGCGCAGATTCGGTCATCATGCGGGCGTTGCTGCTCAGAAGCTCCGGAGGCTGAAAGAGCAGTTGGTCGCCGCTTTCGCTGAGCGTTCGCTCGGCGGCGGCGATGGCACGATTGACACCCAGGAAGCTGGTCTCGCCGAAGTTCCGGAGCGCGAGAAGCCGGCGCGATCCCAGGGTCAGGTAGTCGGAGACCTTCTCGATCTTCTCCCGACGAAAGACCCCTCGGGCCCGATTCGAAATCGGCAGGTTGGCCAGGGGCATGGAGAGCAGCGGCTCGGAGATGTCCGTCGGGAATGAGCGATCAGCGGGCTCGACCAACGGTTCCGGAAAGGACCTGTCCAGCACCGCGAGCACGGAACGAAGCTCGCGCAGGCAGGTGTGGCCGAATCCGCGCAGTCCCAGCAGGAACTCGTCCGACTTCTCCAGAAGCTGCTCGACGGAGTCGACACCCGCCTCTTTCAGGCGAGACCGGGTACGGTTCGAGAGCGGAAGCGTTTCGATCAGGACCCCGGTCTGTCTGACCGGTGAAGCCACTGTTGATTCGGTCATTGCACTCAGACTGCTCCTGTGGCACCGGTTCACCTCCCGGGTCTTGGCTGCCGGGTTGATGTGAGGTCTCAAAAAATGCCCCGGGGCGCCACACGGGTCTTATCGGGAAGGGGCGCGAAGAACATGAAGCTGTTCCCGGGAGAACTGGCCTGTCCGGGTCCCCAAAAAGGGAAGGGGCCTCACCGGGCTGCCAGCCCGGTGAGGCCCCTTAGAGGGAGTTCTGGAGACTCAGCTTTCCTTGAGCGCCACCAGCACCTCGTCCGCGTGCCCATCGACCTTCACCTTCGGGAAGATCTTTTTGATGATTCCCTGCGGGTCGATGAGGAAGGTGGAGCGAATGATGCC
>JAZDLC010000133.1:0-3870 GCA_043802345.1 Planctomycetota bacterium
AGGCGGCCGGGGACCTGCTCGGCCTTCTGGGCCTGTCCGCACTCCTCGCCCCCCCGGCCCTCTTCTACTGGGGGTGGATCTGGGTCGGCGGCCGTCGCCTGGTCGGCGCGTGGCGACGCGGCCTGGGGCTGCTCCTGCTCACCCCCTCGCTGAGCCTGCTGGCGACCGTCCTGCACCAGGTGAATCTGCTTCCGGGGGGCCGCGTCGAGCGACCGGGGGGCGATGTAGGGGACGAGCTCTTCCGGCTCCTGGCGTACTCCTTCGGCACCTTCGGGTTGGCCATCCTGGCCCTGACCGGCCTGGCCCTGGCCGTCATCTGTCTGACGGAGCGTTCGTTCGTTTCTCTCCTGGCCTGGCCGTCGGCCGGCGTGAACTGGCTCGCGACCCGGACAAGGGCGATCCTTGCCGGATGGAAGGCGCGGCGGGCCGCGACCGCACGGGCCAAGCGGAAGGCGGAGCCGCCCGCACAGCCCCGAGCCGCCGAGAGTCGGGAGGGGCCTGCACCGGCCGTGACGGAGGTCTCCTCCACCCCGCCTGCGCCGTCGGTCGAGACGGCGGGCATGGCCCCGTCCTCGGCCCGGGAGACCAAACCGTCGAAGGGGCAGCAGGCCTTCCCGTTCTTGCCCGCAGGGGACGGGTACGCCAAACCCTCCGTGAAGTTCCTCGACTCGGGGCCGGCGGAGCAGATCAGTTCCAACCCGGAGGAGATGGCCCAGAACTCCCGCCTTCTGGAAAAGAAGCTCTTGGAGTTCGGGGTCGAGGGCCGGGTGACGGCGGTGAACCCCGGGCCGGTAATCACGAGCTATGAGCTGGAACCCGGCCCCGGCATCAAGATCAACCGGATTGTTGCCCTGGCGGACGATCTGGCGCTGGGGTTGAAGGCGATGAGCGTCCGGGTCGTGGCGCCGATTCCCGGCAAGGCGGCGGTGGGGGTGGAGATCCCGAACCAGCGTCGAGCCACGGTGTACCTGCGGGATGTCCTGGCCAGCAAGGAGTTTGCCGCCGAGTCGCTGCAGCTCCCGCTCGCCCTGGGCCGGGAGAGCGGCGGCGCCCCCATGGTGACCGACCTCACGCAGATGCCCCATCTTCTGATCGCGGGGGAAACCGGGTCGGGAAAGAGCGTGTGCGTCAACTCGCTGATTCTCAGCCTGGTCTACCGAGCACAGCCCAAGGACGTGCGGCTCCTCCTGATCGACCCAAAACGGGTGGAGCTGTCCGTGTACAACGGGATTCCTCACCTGGTGGACAAGGTGGTGGTGGATCCGAAGGACGCCGCCCGGCGCCTCCAGCGGGTGGTCCTGCACATGGAGGAGCGGTACAAGCTGTTTGCGTACGTGGGGGCGCGCAACCTGCAAAGCTACAACCGGAAGATGGCGCTGGAGCCGTTGCCGGAGAATACCGCGGCGCCGGGGGTGCATCGGAGGGCCCTTCCATTCCTGGTGGTGGTGATCGACGAGCTGGCCGACCTGATGCTGACGGCGGTGGGCGACGTGGAGAATGCGATCATGCGTCTGGCGCAGATGGCTCGCGCCGTCGGCATTCACTTGATCGTGGCCACCCAGCGCCCGTCGGTGGACGTCCTCACGGGGGTCATCAAGGCGAACTTTCCGGCGCGGATCTCCTTCCGGGTGGCATCCAAGGTGGATTCGCGGACGATCCTGGACATGAACGGGGCCGAAGCCCTGCTGGGCAAAGGCGACATGCTTTTCGTACCGCCGGGGAGTTCCCGACCGATCCGGATCCACGGCTGCAACGTGACGGAGGTCGAGATCCGACGAGTGGTGGAGTTCCTGGCGAAACAGGTCAAGGCCGAAGAGTTCGTCTGGTCGTTGCTTCCGCCCGACCCGGAGGCGGCTCTCGAGGAAGACGAGGGGGACGGGCTCTACCGTCAGGCGGTGGAAATGGTCGTCCAGACTCAGCAGGCGTCGATCTCCATGATCCAGCGGCGGCTGCGGGTCGGCTTCAACCGGGCGGCGCGCATGATCGAGCGGATGGAGCGCGAGGGGATCGTGAGCCCGATGGACGGCACGCGGCCTCGCGAGGTGCTGGCAGCCAAGACGGAGTCCTGAATGACAAGTCGATATCGAGGAACGTGGGGAATCGTGGCGGCGCTCCTCTGCCTGGGAGTGGGTGGATTCTTTGGGGTTCCGGTGGTTCAGGCGGCCGCGGCCGTGGACGAGGTCGTGGAGAAGGTGGAGGCCACCTGCGCCCAGACCCAGGATCTGTCGGCGCGGTTTCAGCAGAAAGCGACGAACCGCACCCTCAACGAAGACCGGGACGCCAGCGGTGTCTTCCTGGCGAAGCGCCCGGGTAAGATGCGTTGGGAGTATCAGAAACCCGAGCCGCGGCTTTTCGTCACGGATGGGAAGACCTTGTGGGACTACAGCCCGGCAGACAAGCAGGTTCGCGTTCAGGAGGTCGCCCAGGCTTTGACCTCCCGAGCGCCAATGTCCTTCCTGGCGGGCGACTGCACGCTCCGCAGAGACTTCGATATCAGTTTGGTGGAGAATGCCGCGACGCGTAGCGATCCGAGGATCCGTATCCTCGACCTCCGACCCAAGCGACCCGAAGCCGGCATCGCCCGGATGTTCCTGGAGGTGAGTGTCAAGGGATACATGGTCGAGAAGACCACGGTGCTTGATGCATACGGCAACACGACGGTGATCGCCCTGACGAATCTCAAGTTGAATCCCGGCCTCAGCGACGATCAGTTCCAGTTTACCCCGCCGGCGGGTGTGCGCGTGGTCGCGCCGGACAAGCCTTGATCGGCTCGCGCCTGTTCTTCGGAGGAGCGCCATGAGCAAAGAATGTTCGTTCGACGTCGTCTCGAAGGTGGATTTGAGCGAGGTGGATAACGCCGTAAACCAGACCTCCCGCGAGATCGGCCAGCGCTTCGACTTCAAGGGCAGCCAGGTGAGCGTCACGCGAGAGGAGCACGCCCTGCTGCTTTCCGCGGAGGACGATTTCAAGCTGAAGCAGGTGATGGATATCCTCGAGACAAGACTCGTGAAGCGCCAGGTGTCCTTGAAGGCCCTCAGCCGGGGACAGGTCGAGTCCGCCGGAGGCGGCCGGGTGCGGCAACGCATCGAGCTGCAGCAGGGGATCCCGACCGAGAAGGCTCGGGAGATCGTCAAGCTCGTCAAGGCAACCAAGCGGAAGGTGCAGGTCCAGACTCAGGAGGATCAGGTTCGGGTCTTCGGTCGGGACAGGGATGAGCTGCAGGCGGTGATCCAGTTCATGCGGGAACAGGAGCTGGGGATCGACATGCAGTTCGTCAACTATCGCTCCTAACCTTCGGCGCACCCTGGAGTCTACCGTGGGAAAACGAGTCCTCGTCGTAGACAACGACCGGCTCTGTGTCGAGATGCTGGCAGACATCCTCAAGCAGGAAGGTTACGAGGTGTTCCGGGCCTACGACGGGCTGGAGGCCCTGGAATTCTTGCGACGCGAGCTGCCGGACGTGGTCTTCCTGGACATCGTGATGCCGAAGATCGACGGCGATCGGATGTTTCGCTACATCCGGGGCAATCCTCGGACGGCCAACATCCCCATCGTGATCGTGTCGGGAACCCTGGCGGAGGACACGGGGGATGCGCTGGCCCTCAAGGCCGACGCCTATATCGCGAAGTGCCGGCGCGAAGACTTCCAGAAGAACGTTCTCGCCGTGCTGAGGCGGTTGGAGGGAGGGGCCCGGGACACCGCCCAAGAGATCCTCGGCATGGACAACCTGGTGCCACGCCAGAAGGTAAAGGAGCTCCTGGCCCTGCGGCGGTTCACGCAGACGATCCTGCGGACGATCGGGGAGGGGGTGGTCGAGGCGGACGGCCACCAGCGGGTCTTCTTCGTCAACCGGGCCTGCCTGGAGATGGT
>JAZDLC010000134.1:0-3749 GCA_043802345.1 Planctomycetota bacterium
CGGCTATGACGATGGGATCAACCAGACGCACTTGCCCAACGCTGCATTTAAGAAATGTCCGATCCTGCTTCCGCCGGCCGACGAGCAAGCGAGGATCGTCCAACGAGTCGATTTTGTTACGGATCGCATCGACACTTTGAGCCAGAGTGTTGCCGAGGCCAGCACTACCCTGCGAGAATTCCGCACTGCCCTCATATCCGCCGCCGTCACCGGGAAGATCGACGTCCGGGAGCACGTCCCGTGAATTCCACCACCCCGACCGTTGATCGCATCGCAAGTAACCCCAGCCATGAGGACACCCCATGACCGGCGCCACCTTCGATAGCACCAAGACTTCCCTCCAGGATCTCCTCCGCGACGTCGACTCGGGCAAGATGCAGCTCCCCGACTTCCAGCGCGGCTGGGTCTGGGATGATGATCGGATCCGGGGGCTGCTCGCGAGCCTCTCGGTCTCCTTTCCGATCGGCGCCATCATGCTGTTGGAAGCGGGCGGGGAGGGAGTGCGCTTCAAGCCAAGACCGGTGGAATGGGACCAGGACGGCGGTCCCGAAGAGGCCGGCGCTTGAGGCGGCCGCCCGGGGCGCTTCATGAACGCCGCCCGGGGCGATGCGGCCGAGCGTGGTCTCCCGCGGCTGGGAACCGCCCCGGCCGGGGCGGAGGGAGGCCGGAGGAGGGTTCTTCTCTTGATTGTTCGCTATTCAGCTTTCGGTCTTTAGTATGAATAACCTCCGGGCTCATGAAGCTCCGCTGAACAAGGAGGTCTCCGGATGAAACGAGGCCGGACGGGACGCTACGAGGTCACCGTTGCCGGGGGCGAGCAGGTTCGGGCCTTTGTGCCCGCTTCCTTGCCCCCCGATCCGCCACTTGACCTCAAGCCCCTCCAGCGGCGACTCGAGCAGGCGCTTCTGGCGCTCGGCCGGCTCGATGCGCTCTCGACGCTGCTCCCGGACCCGGATCTCTTCCTCTACTCCTACGTCCGGAAGGAAGCGGTGCTTTCCTCCCAGATTGAAGGCACCCAGTCATCCCTTTCGGACCTCCTGCTGTTCGAGACGAAGGAGGCGCCCGGGGCGCCGCTCGACGAGATCGTGGAGGTTTCCAACTACGTGGCGGCGCTCGAGCACGGGCTGGCTCGGCTGCGCGGGGGCTTCCCGCTCTCGAACCGGTTGCTGCGAGAGATCCACGCCGAACTCCTGAAGCGGGGTCGAGGCAGCGACAAGACCCCGGGAGAGTTTCGCACCTCGCAGAACTGGATCGGCGGAACGAGGCCCGGGAATGCGCGCTTCGTCCCGCCTCCGGCGCTGGCAGTGCTCGACTGCATGGCGGATCTCGAGCGCTTCTTTCACGAGGCGAAGCCGGACATGCCGGTCCTGGTCCGCGCGGCGGTGGCGCACGTCCAGTTCGAGACGATCCACCCGTTCCTCGATGGCAACGGGCGAGTCGGACGGTTGCTCATCACCTTCCTGCTCTGCCACGACGGCGTGATCCGAGAACCGTTGCTCTACCTGAGCCTGTTCTTCAAGCAGCACCGCGAGCAGTACTACGGGCTCCTGGACCGCGTGCGTCGAGAAGGGTGTTGGGAGGAGTGGCTCGAGTTCTTTCTCGAAGGCGTTGCCCTGACAGCCGATGGGGCGGTGGCCACCGCTCGCAAGCTGGTGGAGCTGTTCCAGATGGATCAGGAGAGGATTCAGCACGAAGGCAAGAAGGCGAGCTCGGCGCTGCGCGTCCACCAGGCTCTGAAGGAGCGCCCGATCGCCTCGGTTTCGGCGATCACGAAGCGCACGGGCCTGTCCTTCCCAGCCGCCGCCGCCGGCATGGGGGTTCTTGAACGGCTCGGCGTCGCCCGCGAGCTCACCGGTCGGCGGCGTGGCCGCCTCTTCGGCTACGACCAGTACGTGAGCATCCTGAGTGAGGGGACGGAGTTGTCATGAGACCCGAGATCTCTGAGCGGAGGTTCGAGACCGACATCGAGTGCGCCTTGCTGGCGAATGGGCCACATGCCTGCGCCGGCGGCGCCTCCGTGGTCGCGGAGCGGGCGCCCTTGTTTGGCGAGGCGGCACCCGGCGGCTACCTGAAGCGGGACGGGAAGATCGACTACGACCGCAAGCGGTGCCTGCTTCCAGGCGACGTGCTCGACTTCCTCTACGCGACCCAGCCGAAGGAGTGGGAGAAGTACAAGCTGCAGCATACCGGCGAGGCACGGGAGAGGTTCCTCACCCGGCTGGTGCGCGAGCTCGAGCGGCGGGGCGTGCTCGACGTGCTGCGCCACGGGGTGAAGGACACGGGATGCAAGTTCCAACTGGCCTTCTTCCGGCCGGTGTCCGGCCTGAACGAGGAGCTGCGGCGGCTGTACGAGGCGAACCTGTTCGCGGTGGTGCGGCAGCTCCATTACAGCCAGCAGAACGAGAACAGCCTCGATCTGGGGCTGTTCCTGAACGGCATCCCGATCTTCACCGCGGAGCTGAAGAGCCCGCTGAACGGCCAGGACGTCCAGGACGCAGTGAAGCAGTACCGCTTCAATCGCGACCCGAAGGAGCCGCTGCTGACGTTCCGGCGCTGCCTCGCCCATTTCGCCGTCGACCCGGACCTGGTCTACGTGACGACGCGGCTGTCCGGGGTGAAGACGCGCTTCCTGCCGTTCAATCGCGGCAAGTTCGGCGGCGCGGGGAATCCGCCGGTGCCGCCGAGCGAGGCGCTGAAGAACGGCGGCTACGCAACGGCCTACCTGTGGAACCAGGTCTGGGCCCGGGACAGCGTGCTGAACCTGCTCCGGCACTTCATCCATGAGTTCGAGGTCATGGACGACAAGGGGAAGAAGACCGGCAAGCGGGATCTGATCTTCCCTCGCTACCACCAGCTCGATGCGGTGCGGCGGCTGGTGCGGCATGCCCGGGGGCACGGTCCGGGTCAGCGCTATCTGGTGCAGCATTCGGCCGGGTCGGGCAAGTCGAACTCGATCGCCTGGCTCGCGCACCAGCTCTCGGTGCTCCACGACCAGGACGACCAGCCGGTGTTTGACTCGGTGATCGTCGTCACCGACCGCAAGGTGCTGGACCGCCAGCTCCAGCGCACGATCCGCCAGTTCGAGCAGACCTCGGGGGTGGTCGAGAACATCGACACGACCTCGAGGCAGCTCCGGGAAGCGCTGGAGGAGGGGAAGAAGATCATCGTCACGACCCTGCAAAAGTTCCCGGTGATCTCCGACCAGATCGGGTCCTTGCCGGGGAAGCGGTTCGCGGTGATCGTGGACGAGGCGCATTCGTCGCAGTCGGGGGAGAGCACCAAGCATCTGAAGGCGGTGCTGTCGACCTCCGACCTGGATGCGGCCGAGCGGGAGGAGGGTGGGCCCGAGCCGGATCTGGAAGACCAGGTCATGGAGGAGATCCGCCGCCGTGGCCCCCAGCCGAATGTCAGCCACTTCGCCTTCACGGCGACCCCCAAGCCGAAGACACTCGAGCTGTTCGGGGCCCAGCAGCCGAACGGGAAGTTCGAGCCGTTCAGCCTCTACAGCATGCGCCAGGCGATCGAGGAGAAGTTCATCCTCGACGTCCTTCAGAACTACACGACCTACAAGTCCTACTGGCGACTCCTGAAGACGGTCCAGGACGATCCGCATTACCAGAAAGACAAGGCCGAACACCTCCTCCGCAGTTTTGTTGACCAGAACGAGCTCGTCATCGAGAAGAAGGTCGCGATCATCGTCGACCACTTCAGCGGCCAAGTCGCCCATCTCATCGGCGGCAGGGCAAAGG
>JAZDLC010000135.1:0-2916 GCA_043802345.1 Planctomycetota bacterium
CGCGCAGGCCCACGAGGCCGATCCGAACGACTCGGTCGTGATGTACAACATGGCCTGTCTGCACGCCCTCATCGGCAACACCGACCAGGCCCTCTACTGGCTGGAGCGGTGCGTGGAGGCGGGGTTCCACGCTCCGAACAAGCTCCGGGCCGACGCGGATCTGGAGAGCATCCGAAGTGAGCCCCGCTTCCTCGCGGCCGTGGAGCTGGCGGAGCAGGGCGCCGCGGCGGGAACCGTGGACGGGGTCCAGGTGGCGCGAAACCTGGCCGGCCGCGCGCTGGGGATTCTCGGCATGTTCGATCACACCGCCGTCGTGAAGTCCACCGAAGGCCGTGCGACGCACACCGAGTCGGTCACGGCCCTGGCCGACGGGGCCCGAGAAAACCCGTTCTACCAGGTCATTGCCAGCGGCGAACCCCTGCGGGACTTCGCGCAGTACCTCCCGCAAACGACCGGCGCCTTCGAGGTTTCGTCCAGCATCGACCTGGATGCGCTCTACACCTATCTGGTGGACACCGTCGCCGACCTGGGAGCGGTCGGGACGCAGGGGCTCGCGGCGTGGGACCAGATGCAGCGGCAGATCGGGCTGGACCTGCGCAAGGACGTCTTCGGCTGGATCGGCGGGGGCAGTGTCAACGCGACGTTCCAACTGAACGGCAAGGAAGCCTGGATCTGGATGCTGAAGGTCAAGGACGAGGAACAGGCCCGGGAGAAGCTCGACCTGGCGCTGACGAAGGGGCTGGAGAAGCTGAAGGAGATGACTGTCGAGATTCCCCAGCTCGCCATGCTCTCCCTGCGAACCGAACCGGTCGACCAGGAAGGGCTCGAGGGATTCCACGAGCTGGCGCTCGCCATGGCGCCGCAGCAGCCGATGGCCTGCGGCGTGCGGGACGGCTGGCTGATCTTCGGCTCCTCGCAGGAGGCGGTCCTCGAGGCGCTCGCAACCGGGAAGGGCGAACATCCGAACGTGCGCGAGAACAAGGAACTGATGGCTTGCGCATCGATTCCGGAGGCGCCCGCCGGGACCGTTACCTTCCAGGATCACCGCAGGGACGCGGAGGAAATGGCCGGAGCGCTGAGCGGCCTCTCCATGGTGGCCGGCATGGCCGGCATGGCGATCCCCGAGCAGGAGGTCCGCGAGACGGTGATGAAGCTGTTCGACATCGTCTCCCGGCTGGCGCCGGTGGTGGCCGCCATCGACTTCTATGAGTCGTCGGCATCCCACACCACGTTCGATGGGCAGCGCTGGCGCTCCTTGTCGGTGACTCACTATGTCCAGGAGACCGGATAGAAGGCGGCGCCGATCAGGTGAGGGAGACGGTCTCCGCGTAGTCAGGCGTGTAGTACGGGAAGTGCAGCTCCGTGCTGACCCGCTCCGCCATCGCCGCCAGCGCCTCATCTTCCCCGTGGACCAGGTAGGTCATCCGCGGCGGGCGGTTCGCGGTGCCCATCCAGCGAATGACCTCATCCGCGTCGCCGTGGGCCGACAACCCCTGCACCGATTCGATTTTCGCCCTGACCTTGATCATCTCTCCCAGCATCTTGAGTTCGTCCACACCCTCCAGCAGCAGGCGCCCGCGAGTGCCGTATGCCTGGAAGCCGACCAGCAGAATCAGGTTCTCCTTGTACGGCAGCCGCCGCTTCAAATGGTGGACCACGCGGCCGCCAGTGGCCATGCCGCTGGCGGAGATGATGACCGCCGGACCCTTGAGATGATTCAGTTTCTTCGACTGCTCCACGCTCCTGACCAGGTGGATGTCGGGCGTCGTGAGCGGGCAGGCCGACGACTCCATCAGCAGGTTGATCTTGAGATTATGTTCGTCGCCGAACTTGCAGTAGATCTTCACGGCCTCGGTGGCCATCGGGCTGTCGACGAAGATCGGGACCTGCGGCAGCTCCCCTTCATCCATCAGCCGTCGCAGGTGGTACAGCACCAGCGTCGTCCGCCCGATGGCGAAGGCCGGTATCAGGACCACTCCGGTTTTCTCGAGGAAAGGGAGCATGGAGTCCCGGAGCTGGTCGCGAATCGGCCGATGGTCCGCCGCGCGCCCGCCGTACGTTGATTCAACCAGCAGGTAGTCCACGTCCGCGGGCAGGTCCATGGGGGGCTGCATGACATCCTTCTCGTAGCCGCCCAGGTCGCCGGAGAACAGGATGCGCCTCCCTTCCACGTTCATCTCCACCGAGGCGGATCCGAGAATGTGCCCGGCGGGCCTCATGGACACGCTGAACCCCTTGGCGATCTCCTTCTGTCCCAGGTAGGGCAGCGAGCGGACCAGCTTCAAGGCCTCCTCCCCTTCCGCGGCGGTGTAGAGCGGCAGGGCCGGCTTGTGCTTCGAGAACCCCTTCTCGTTGGCGTAGCGCGCTTCTTCCTCTTGCAGATGTCCGGCGTCGGGAAGGAGCAGTTCCAGCAACGCTTGCGTCGCCTCCGACGCATACACCGGCCCGTGGAACCCCTGCTTCATGAGCCGCGGCAGGTACCCGCAGTGATCGATATGGCCGTGGGTCAGCACCACGGCGTCGATCTTCTTCGGGGAGATCGGCATCGGGTCCCAGTTGCGCAGGCGCAGCTCCTTGCGCCCCTGGAACAGGCCGCAATCAACCAGCACCTCCGTGCCGTTCGAGACCAGCAGGTACTTCGAGCCGGTGACCGAACGGGCCGCGCCCAGGAATTGAATCGTCGTCGTCATCTGCAGGATCCTCGCTTTCGGGCCAGCCAAGCGTACACCCCGGGAAGGAGGTTGGTACATTTTCGTTACACAGTCGCCCCTCTTGATCTGCGTCAATGGTCGCATGGTGACCCGCCGCTTTCCACTCCTCCTGCCGATCCTGCTGCTCGTTCCAGCGGCTGCGGGGTTGGCGCTGCTCAGCTTCCGCACGGCGCGTCACGAGGAGGCGGCGGCGGAGCAGGCGGCG
>JAZDLC010000136.1:0-5996 GCA_043802345.1 Planctomycetota bacterium
CGGCCCTGGCGGGACCGGCCCTCGTTCTGAAAGCGAAGGCCTTGTCCACCGCGGTGGTCAGCGCGCAAGAGGTTCAGAAGGTCAAGATCCCCGGGCCGGGAATGCTCCAGATCGCCGCCGAAGCCGTCCTGCCCGGCCAGCGCGTGCGGGTCATCGACCCCCAGGGATTGCCGATTCTCGTCGACCAGATCGACGCCAGGCGGAAGCTCACGCTCCGGATCGAGCAGGCGGGAACGTACTCCATCGTGCTGCCCAGGCGCTCCACTGGCGGAGCCGGCGGGGCTTCCGCCCAGGCTGAGGCCACCGCGGTGAAGGCGCGCTGCGGCTTTGGCCACGTCAGCCCCAGGGTCAGGATCATCCTGCGGTTCGACACGGCCAGCGCGAGCCGGGCAGCCGCCGCGGATGCAAAGAGGCGAACCGGCGGTGACTGCACCGGCGGTCTCCCGTATTGCCAGCAGGGAACGGCAAACGCCGCTCTTCCACAGCGCCTCGCCTTGCCCTGAAAGGTCGGGAAGGAGGAGGGGGAGAAGAACGACAGGAGAACGACAGGAGGGAACCCGGCTCGTCCGCTCGCGGATGGGCCGGGTTTCTTTGGTTGCCCGGGGGGAGGGGAACATCATGAAGAGCATGAAGGGGCCGCTGGCCGCGACCGAAGAGGGGGGTGCCGGGCATCGATCCCGTACTCGTACTCGATGCTCTCGTCCCATCCACGCTCGACGCGCATCATTCGAGTACGCGTACGAGTACCGTCGCTGCGCGACTGAGTACGAGCACGAACAGAGCAATGGGCGACCCCGATTCCTGAATCGCGGCCCCGCTGCTCTCAGCCCATTCCCCCGCCGCCGGTCATTCCCATCAGGAACTCGGCGTTCGACTTCGTCTTGCGCATCTTCTCGACGAACAGCTCCATCGCCTCGATCGGGTTCATCTCGTTCAGCACCCGCCGCAGGATCCAGACCAGCTTCAGCTCCTCCGGAGAGAAGAGCAGGTCTTCCTTGCGGGTGCCGGAGCGGTTGATGTCGATGGCCGGCCAGACGCGCTTGTCCGCCAGCCGGCGGTCCAGGTGGAGTTCCATGTTCCCCGTGCCCTTGAACTCCTCGAAGATCACCTCGTCCATGCGGGATCCGGTCTCGATCAGGCCCGTGGCCATGATGGTCAACGAGCCGCCGAATTCGATGTTGCGGGCCGCACCGAAAAAACGCTTCGGTTTCTGGAGTGCCCCGGCGTCGATGCCGCCGGAGAGGATCTTGCCGGAATGGGGAGCCTCGGTGTTGTAGGCCCGTCCCAGACGGGTGATCGAGTCGAGCAGGATGACCACATCGCGGCCATGTTCGGTCAACCGCTTGGCCTTCTCGATGACCATCTCCGCCACCATGATGTGGCGCGAAGCCGGCTCGTCGAAGGTGGAGGAAACCACCTCGCCCTTGACCGAACGGCGCATGTCGGTGACCTCTTCCGGCCGCTCGTCGATCAGCAGCACGATCAAGTACACCTCCGGGCTGTTTGCCGTGATCGAGTTCGCGATCTTCTGCAGCAGGATCGTCTTGCCGGTCCTGGGCGGAGCGATGATCAGGCCGCGCTGTCCCTTGCCGATGGGAGAGACCAGATCCATGATCCGCATGGCGATCTCGTCGGGGGTGGTCTCCAGGATGAACCGTTCTTCCGGGTAGAGCGGTACCAGATCCTCGAACGGAGCCACGTGGTTCGACTTCTCCGGCTCATCGTAGTTGATTTCGTTCACCCTGAGCAGGGCGAAGTACTTCTCGTTCTCCTTGGGCGGCCGGATCTGGCCCGAGATGACCTGGCCGGTCTTCAGCCCGAAGCGCCGGATCTGCGACGGCGAGATGTAGATGTCGTCGGGGGACGGGATGTAGGAGTAGTTCGGCGAACGCAGGAATCCAAAGCCGTCCGGCAGGATCTCGAGCACGCCATCCCCGAAGAGCGCTCCCTGGGTGTTTCCGCGGCGCTTCAGCAACTTGAAGATGATGTCTTGCTTCTTGGCGTTGCTCGAGAGCTGAATCCCCTCGAGCGTGGCGATTTCCACCAGGTCCTCCGTGAGCATCTGCTGCATGTGGGAGAGATGCACCTCTTCGGCCTGCGTCTTCAGGTAGAGCGCCACCGGGCTGTCCGGATCGAGCTTGGCGACGGCCTCCTCCCGGACACGCTTCCGCTCCTCGGCCTCCGCCTGCCGCTGTTCCTCGTCGACCTCCCGCCGGTCCTTGGGGCGCCGGCCCTCGCGACGTTCTCCTCTCCGGCCACGCCGCTCGGAATCTCCGCCGGTTCCGCGACCGTACGCTTCCCGCGCGTCGCCGGTCTCGTCACCACGGTCCTCGTCCCGCCGCTCCTCGAGGCGGCCGTCCCGCGGTTCGTCGCCGCGGTCTTCCAGCAGTTCGTCGCCGCGGCCGTCGCTCCTTTCGCCGTGCCGCTTATCGTCCCGGTCATCCCGTTGTTCCGTGGCGCGGTCGTCTTCCCGTCCCCTGGGCCGATCTTCTCGTTGCTCCCTCGACCGATCCTCTCGCCGCCCCTCGGTCTTCGCGTCCATCTGCTCCTCCAGGTTTTCCGGTTCCTTCTCCATCTGCTCGTCGTGCGCCGAGTCAATCTCCACGACATCCGGCTCGAGCGGCTCGAGTTCCTCGGAGGCCTCCACGGCATCCTTCGTGCTTGCTCTTGAACGCGAAACCTTGGTGCTCCTGCGCTTGACGGTCTGGCGTCCCGCAGGCTTCTCCGTGGATTGCGAGGAGCTCGCCTTCTTCTTCGTGGTCTTGCTGCGGGACGACTTTTCCCGTGCCATACTTCTCTCCGTGGCTGCGCGCTCGCGCGCGCTGAGGAACTTCAGGTTTTATTCCCGATTGGAACCTGTTGAATCTGCCGCCGCGACTCTCGGCAAGGGTTCGCCTGTGAAGTCACGGCTGCGAGAGGATTTCGTGGAAGAGCGCCCGGACTCGGGCTCGGACAGGCTCAACCTGCCCGTCGTTGGTTATCTTATAATCAGCGAGATCTCGTTTCGCATCGATGCTTTCCTGTGTTTTTTCCCGGCGCTCCAACTCGCCGGCGTTCCACCCCCGCACTCGCCGCACCCGCTCCTGTCTGACCTCGAGCGGCGCTTCCACGAACAGGTGCTTGTCGCAGAGAGTGTACAGGCCACCTTCCAGCAGCAACGGAACGTCCAGCACGACCAGCTGGCGAATACCTTGACTCTCGAGGGCGTTCAGTCGAGCGTGGATCAAGCGCCTGACCTCCGGGTGGATGATGCCGTTGAGACGCTGTCGTTGCTTCTCATCGGCGAAGACGACCCGAGCCAGTTCTTCCCGGTCCACATCGCCGGCCGGAGTCACCATCTCTGGACCGAACTCGGCCACGATGCTGTCCCGGACCCGAGCCTGTTCCAGACAGGCATGGGCGAGCCGGTCGGCGTCGATCACCGTTGCGCCCAACTGCTGGAAGAACGAGGCGACGGTCGACTTGCCGCAGCCGACTCCGCCGTAAAGTCCGAGCACGATCAACTGGCCGTCGCTCACGGCAGCCGCTCCCTGGATGGATTCGGTGGTCCTTGATAGCTGAATTCGTAAAAGCTTGATGTTAAAGTGTTTATGCGAATACGACTGATGGGGATCTGAGCGCGAGGCGCCAGCTTCATCTGCCGCGCAAGAGAGTGCCGGGCGACCGACGGGCCGCCGCTCGGAAGAATGGGGGAACCGCCGAAATCTACACCCGGTCCGGGCCACCTGTCAAGCCGCCTTCAAAGGGGGCGACAGGAGGCCAGATGATTTGCCGAAATGAGGTTAGGATCGATTCGAAACGTTGCTTCCGTGGGTGACCTTCCTATAGTGCCCGCAATTGCTGTGCTGCGGGCGCGATGACGTCTCCGCATGCCATCGTCCCCGATCCGATAGAACCGGAGGTTATCGGATGACTCGTCGTGAACTCGGCGCTGCCGTCAACGTGATGTGGGTGATTTTCCTGATCGTGCTCCTGCTCGGAGCAGGCGCATTCATCTACTTTGGGCAAACTGAGATTGAGCAGGCCAAGGACGCCGCTGCCAAGGAGAAGCGTCTCGCCCAACAGGCGCAAGACGCGGTGGTTGATGCCAGGCAGAAAAACGTCGACCTCTCGAGCAAGGTCGGTTTTGTGGACCTCGGCGCCGGAGATGTCTACTCGTCCATTCCCGCTCTGGAAGCCAAGCTGGAGACGCTGAAGGGGCGCTTCCCGAACGACATCGGCGCCGAGGACAAGACCCGCGAGGCGGGGGCCGACCGGCTGCTGGCTTGGGCCGAGAGGTTCGATCAGGCGGCGCAGACCGCCCAGGCCAACTTCACGGCCGAGCTGGCGAAGCGCGGCGAGTCGGAGACGGCCAAGGACGAGATCCGGACGAGCATGGACAGCCAGCTCACCTCCCTGAATTCCGACCTGCGCGACTCGCGAGACCAGGCGCAGAGCGTGAAGGGGCAGGATGACGCCTCGATCGCCGGCCTTCAGGACCGGGTCGACGAGGTCACCGCGCAGCTCAGGGAGCGGGAGACCGAGCACCAGTCCAGACTCGCTTCGGCGGAGCAGGAGAAGCGTCAGGTCGAGGCCCGTGTGGCCGAGCTGACCTCGAAGGTCAAGCTGATCGGCGTCGATGACGATCCCTGGGCCAAGGACGGCGAGATCGTGAGCGTGGGCCGGGAAACCGGCCTGGTGTTCGTCAACATCGGCAGCAATGATCTGCTCCGGCAGGGCGTGAAGTTCGACGTTTTCCGGTATGGCAAGGGCGGCACCCTGATTCCGAAGGGGGCCATCGAGATCCGTGAGATCCATGCCGACTCCGCCGTGGGCGGTATCAGCAAGCAGATCTCCGACATCGATCCGATCGCTGCTGGAGACATCATTGCCAACCCGCATTTCTCAACGGAGCGCTCCAAGGTCTTCACGCTGCTCGGGACCTTCCCGGTCTACGGCAAGTCGTTCCTCGAGAAGCGGCTGATGGACCTGGGCGCGGAAGTCGAGGATTCGGTGAACAGCCGGGTGGATTTCGTGGTCCTGGGTCAGAAGGCACCCGAGGAGGACGCTCTGGAAGTGAGCGAACTGCCGGGTTACAAGATGGCGCAGGAGCTGGGCATCCAGATGATGCCGATTCGATCGATCGATCGCTTCCTGAAGCCGTAGCGAGCCGTCCGGCCAGGAGGCCAGACTACTCCGAGGCAGTCACTCAAGCGACCCGGCTCCAAGTCCGGGTCGCTTTGCGTTTCGGTTCATTCTTTGGCGAGAACCAGCCGTGGCGGAACCCGCCCTGAAGAACGTTGGAGATCAGGCCGGCCCGGATGCGGGCCGGCAGATGACCTTCGGCGAGCATCTGGAAGAGCTGCGCAAGCGCGTCATGGTCTCGGTGATTGTCGTGGGCGCGCTGTTCTTCGTCTGTTTCTACTTTCACGAGCAGACCCAGGCGATCTTCATCCTGCCGTACAAGGAGATCCGGGAGGCGCTGCTGGCGGAGAAGGGCATCGACATCGGGCCGCTGAACTTCATAGATCCGACTGAAGCGTTCACCTTCACGATGACCATCGCACTCTATTCCGCGCTGATCCTCGGCATGCCGGTCTGCTTGCACCAGATGTGGGCCTTCATCGGGGCCGGTCTGCACCGGCACGAGCGGCGCGCGGTGATGCGGGTGCTGCCGGTCTCGTTCGGGCTGTTCGCCGTGGGAATCCTGTTCTGCTTCATGCTGGTGATTCCGATCGCCCTCGAGTTCCTGGTCAGCTTTGTCACCGACCCGAAGGACCCGCAGATCCAGCCCAGTATCCGGGTCAACACCTACCTGAGTTTCGTCGTCATGATGTGCCTTCTGATGGGGGCGATCTTCCAGCTTCCGCTGCTGCAGGTGGTGCTGGCGAAGTTCAACCTGATGAGCGCGAAGGCCCAGGCGAAGAAGCGGAAGGCGTTCATCATGGCCGCGGTGGTGATCTGCGCCATCGTCACGCCGACGGGGGACGCCATGACATTGATCCTCGTGACCGGCC
>JAZDLC010000137.1:0-8872 GCA_043802345.1 Planctomycetota bacterium
CTGGTGCTGATCACCTTTCAGCTGGCCACTGACTTCATGCTCTACACTTCGATCCTGAGCCTCCGGGATTTCGTCCTGGAACGGCGGCATGCGGCCGCCGAGCTGGTCCGGTGCACCGGCCCCCTCTTCTCCTCCCTGCTCGGCCAGCGCAGGCCCGCCCAGGCTCTTGCCACCAGCACGAGCACCCTGAACCCGGGCGCGACGAGCCGCAAGAGGGCGGTCGTGGAGCCGGAAATCGGCATCACCGACGAGGAGGTGGAGGGATTCGATCCTCCGGAGGGGACATTCGAAACCGAGGAAGACCGGCCAAAGGTGAACCGGAGCCGCAGGGACAAGCATGAGGACGATCTGGCGGAGATCGCCGCGGATGATTCGGAGGAGGAGGACTTCGGGATCGGAGCTGACCTGGGGTCAGACTCGGAAGACCAGGAGGAGATGGAAGGGCCGCTCACCCGCGAGCCCGCGATTCTCGAGCATGATCCGGAGTCGGAGGTGATTCCAGATCCCGAGCTGATCGGAACCAGGTCTGGCAAGGGACGGGTCCAGGCCACGATCAGATTCGAGCCGCCTGCCACGCGACCTCAGAGGGACGCCAGCTTCGATGATGGGCATACTGAGATCGAGGCTCCTGAACAGCCCGAGCACGCGGAGTATGTGTTTCCATCGCTGGACCTCCTGGAGCATCCGGTGCCGGTCTCCGCCACCGAGTTCCAGAAGATGGTTGAAGGGAACATCGAGGTGCTGGAATCGTCCCTGGCTTCCTACAAGGTGGAGGCCGAAGTGGAGGAGATCCAGAAGGGGCCGGTGATCACCATGTTCGAAATGAACGTGGCGCCGGGGACCCGTGTGGACCGGATCAGGGCTCTGGAAGACGACCTTGCGATTCGGATGAAGGCGCCGTCCGTGAGGATTGTCGCGCCGATCCCCGGCAAGTCGACGATCGGCATCGAGGTGCCGAACCGGATCCGCGAGACGGTCCGCATGCGGGAACTGCTCACTTCTCCCGACTACGAGTCGCAGAACTTCGCCGTGCCGGTCTTCATTGGAAAGGACGCCGCGGGGAGGGTTCTGATCGAGGATCTGGCGAAGATGCCGCATCTTCTGGTGGCGGGCGCGACCGGCGCCGGCAAGTCGGTTTGCCTCAACACGATCATCATGTCGATCCTGTTCACCCGCACTCCCGACCAGGTCAAGATGATCTTGATCGATCCGATGATGGTGGAACTCTCCTCCTTCGAGTCGATTCCACATCTGATGTGTCCCGTGGTCAGGGACATGAACCGGGCGGCGCAGATTCTCGAGTGGGCCACCGTCAAGATGGACGAGCGGTACAACCTGCTGGCCGAGGCCGGGGCCCGAAACATCTTCTCCTACAACAAGATGCCGGAGGAGGAGAAGCGGCGCAAGCTGAACGTCGACGCGGATGACGACAAGTTCGAGCCGCGGATGCCGTTCATCATGATCATCGTCGACGAGCTCGCCGACCTGATGATGGTCTCCGCCAAGGACGTGGAGAACTACATCACGCGACTGGCGCAGAAGTCGCGAGCCGTGGGTATCCATATCGTGCTGGCCACGCAACGGCCATCCACGAACGTGATCACCGGCCTGATCAAGGCCAATCTGCCGACCCGGATCTCATTCCAGGTCGCCTCGAAGATCGACTCCCGAGTGGTCCTGGATCAGAACGGCGCCGAGAAACTGCTGGGGTTCGGCGACATGCTCTACATGCCGCCCCGGACCTCGACCGTCATCCGGGCCCAGGGGGCCTACGTGTCGGACGAGGAGATCAAGAGCGTGGTCGAGTCGGTCCGCACGATCCAGCCCAAGTACGCCCGGGAACTGACCCAGCGAAACGTGAAGCTGGAGGTGAATCCACAGGAGGTGGACTCGCTCTACTACGAGGCCACGCGCTTCATCTGCGAGACCCGCCGGGGGTCCGCCTCGCTGCTTCAGAGAAAGTTCGCCATCGGCTACACCAGGGCCTCCCGGCTGATCGACTTGATGGCCGCGGACGGTATCCTTGGAGAGTATCGGAATGCTCAGGCCCGGGAGGTCCTGGTCACTCCGGAGGAGTTCGATGCCCGGCAGGAGGCCGACTGACCGGGGTGTGTGCGATGATTCTGGAGGATTGATCATGTTTCCCACCATCTGCCAGTCGGGAGCGGACTCCAGTTGGATTGGACCCGTGCCGACGCTGATCGCTGCCCTGCTCGTGCTTTTCTGGGCCGGGATGTTGCTTCTGAAGCAGCCTGTGAGGCGTCTCTCCTACCGGATGGCTGGAGTTCTCTTCCTGGTCATCAGCCTCTCCATGTGGTTCGGATTCAACGGAGAGGGCGGACGGCTGGGAGAGTACGTGGTCCGCGGGGTGGAGCAGATCGGGGCCTCCGGCGTGGTGCTGATCTTCCTGGTCCTGGCGGCGGTGGTTTCAGCACCGCTGGCGACCGACTGGCTGTTCGTGCCGTTGGTCATGCGTGCTCGCTCGGCTCAGGGACTGGCCGCCGAACCGATGGTGGGGACTGTCGGCCGGTATCAGGTGCGCGGCGGCTTCGCGCACGACGAGGCGGATCCCGCGGCCCTGGCGGTCGCGGAGGCCAGCATGGAGTCGCTTCCCGTGGCCGCTCCCGTTTCCCCGGAAAGGGAAGATTTCAGAGCAGCGCCCAAAGTAGAGGTCGTTCCGGAGCGGCGGGCGGAGTCGGAGCAGTTTGAGGATTCCTGGCCTGATGATCAGCGGGGATTCGGGCGGGCGCCGGAAGCGTATGAGGAGGAAGAGGCCGCGGCGGAGGTCAAAGCAGCCGCTCCAGAGCCGGAGTGGGCGGGGGAGAGCCGGGAGGAGGAGCCGGACGAGATGGATGAGCCGGCTGAGGATGGCGAACCGGTTGACGACTACGAACTGGCTGAGGAGCAAGAACCGGCCGTAGTGGATGATCCGGGGGATGCGCAGGAAGATGTGCCCTGGTATGCGCGGCGTCGCAGTCGGGTCGCCGCAGTAGGCGTGCAGGAGGCTGAATCTGAGGTCGAGGAGGAACCGGAGGCCGGGGAGACGCTGGATTACGACGAGGAACCAGAGTCCGAGGAGGTACCGGAAGCCCAGGAGGCACTGGCATTCGACGAGGAGCCGGAGGCCGAGGAGGAGCCGGAGGCCGAGGAGGAGCCGGAAGCCGAGGAGGAGCCGGAGGCCGAGGAGGCACCGGAAGCCGAGGAGGCACCGGCATTCGACGAGGAGCCGGAGACCCAGGAGATCCTGGAGCACGAGGCGGAACCGGTCGTGGAAGTAGAGCCGGAGGATGAGGATGAGTTGCCGGTGGAGGAGGTTTCCGCCGAATCAGACAGGGGCGGGGTTTCTGCAGAGGCGGCAGAGCCGGGGCTGGACGAGCCTGGCATGGAGGAGGATGTCTCCCACCTCTCGGCGGAGGATCAACTCTACGTGCGCGCTGGTGACCTGGTCGTGTCGGCCCAGAAGGCGTCGATCTCCTTCCTCCAGCGATCTCTGCGGATCGGGTACTTCCAGGCGGCGAAGCTCTTGGATCGCCTCGAAAAGGCCAGGGTGATCGGGGCTTACACGGGAGCCGTCAATCGCGAGGTGCTGATGGAGGACGGCGACTGGAGGCGCTGCAAGTCGCACCTCGGCTGACGGATTATCCAATCACTTGACTCCCTCCCGCCATTCGGGATAAGGTGGCACCAGTCGAATCGGGCCATCGAGGCAGAAGGAGCCTGAGTCGGCACCGCTGAATTTGGGGTGCGTGTCTCGGGTTGCCTGCTCTTGGGTGTCGGAGTCGAGCGCTTTTGGCGCTCTCATCGGTCCTTCCCAGCCCATGCATGATGGCCGCGCCCGGTTCTTTGCGCCCGCTGTGGCTGCGAGCGGAGGGGCGAAGATCCTGGCCGGTTCGGCCCATGAACCTCGTGTATGGCGCAACTGGGTGTACGAAATGTCGAAGATCCATGAGACCCGTGCGGCATTGGAAAGGGGGGTTGCAGTCTCGGTTGTCCTGCATTCCCGTAATCCCGGTGCCTGGCTCGCTGACACAGTCCGGCGGACGATCGCGACCCTCGAGGCGCTCGCGCCTTCCTTTGAGGTGATCGTCTGTGACGATGCCAGCACCGATGCCTCTGAGGAGATCCTGAGCAGGCTCTCGGCCACCGAGCCGAGACTGATCGTGCGCCACCGGAACCACCCCGGAGGCCGACACCTCGCACTGCGGGAGGGGCTTTCCCTGGTCCGGGGCACCGTGGTGGTCACCATGGAGGCCGACGGGCGGATCTCGCCGGAACAGATTCCGGCGCTCCTTCTTGGAATCAAGACCGGGCATGACATTGTCTCGGGCCGTCGGGTTCGGCGGCAAGTTGCGTTGCTGACGAGGCTCCGCTCGCTCGGAGCCCGGATGGTCCTCAGCTTCGCCAGCGGTCTTCCTGGCAGGGACTGGGGCTGCTCATTCCGCGCCTATCGCAGGCATGCCGTGTCGGCCTTGCTCAGGTGCCCGGAGCTGACCTTCATGCTTCCGGATCTGCTCGATCTTCAGGGTTTCAAGTCGGCCCGGGTTCCTGTCTCGGAGCGTCCGGTTCAAGGATCCTGGCGGTACGGGCACCGCTTCCGCTCCGCTCTGCTCAGCATCGCCCTGCTCCGCACCATCGCCAGGCTGAGAGTGTCCGGGAGTCGCGTCAAGGGCCTGAGCGCCGGCGGTCCGGGCGAGAGCTGACTCGCGGTCTGGCTTGCTCGCGATGATTGCCGTGTCTCTTGGCGGCGGCGCGAATCGCGTGGGTTCTTTCTGACCACGAAGGACACGAAGAGAACGAAGGACGAGGCCAGAGGGGGAGAGGTCGGACATCGATCCCGTACTCGTACTCGTACGCGATGGTCCCGTCCCGATCACCGTTGACGTGCATCATTCGAGTACGAGTACGAAAAGCGCAATGGACGACCCCGACCCCGATTCTCACGCACGGGGGCGCGAGAAAAGAAGAGCGACCCTCATCCTCCAACGGAGGATACGGGCCGCCCAGGATGTTGGAGCCATCACCTTGGGGGGGCTAGTTGATGACCATCTCAACACCATTTGTGTTGCACCAGCCGTTCGCCGCGCCGGCATCATCCACGAACGCCTGTGTCATCAGCGAACCGGAGCCGGCCGCCGACGGGATCAGGATATCCATCGTGAAACTGCCGTTGCCGGCGCCGACCCCTGACAGGGGGAGCGGACCGACGGGAGAGCCAATCATCGGGAAGACGCTCAGCACGCAGCCGGAACGCATCGAGAGGGACGACCGCGCCAGGCCCAGGAACACGAACGACGAGGCTCCGCCCAGGCCCGAACCGATGTTCAACGTGATGGTCGACCCGCCAGTGGCGCACCCGCCGATGGAGAGGCTCGGCACGAATCCGCCCGAGCCGGCGCAACCGGCATTGTAGGTCGGATTGCAGACCGAGACCGTGGGCAGGTTCGGGCGCCAGTACTGCAGCGTGCAGCGCATGCGGCGGACCTGCTCCTCGGTGAACTCGACCATGCAGGTGTCGTCCGAGTAATCCATGTAGTTGTGGTACGGATCACTGGAGCTGCAGGAGCTGTGGCTGCCCGGGCAACCGTAGACCGGAGCGGACTCCCGATTCGTGTCGCAGATCCGGTCGCCGGTGGTGTAGCAGGAGGTCGTGCCGCACCCTCCGTCGAACGGATGCCACAGGCCGAGGTAATGACCGACCTCGTGGGTCGTCGTGCGCCCCTTGTTGTAGGGAGGGCCGATGGAGCCGTTGCGGCCGAACGAGGAGTACAGGATCACCACCCGGTCGCTGTTGTTGCCCACGATTCCGCCCTGTGGCAGGTCGGGCACATACCCCAGATAGCCGCCCGCATTGTTCGTGTAGATGTTCAGGTAGCGGTTGGTGTCCCAGGCCAGGGTGTTGTAGTAGCTACCACCATCGTTGTACCAGGTGTCGTTCACGCTGTAGGTGATGCCGTTGGTCGGGTTGCCGGAAGGATCCTCCGTGGCCAGGTGGAAGCGGATCATGCCGTCGAACCCGGCGGCGCCGAGGCTGCCGGCAAGGGCCCGGTAATCCTCGTTCAGAACGTCGATCTGGCTCCGGATCTTGGCCTCGGTCAGATGACCGGTGCCGCTCGTCCGCTCGAGAACATGCACGACCACGGGAATGTCGTAGAGGAACGTCGGAGCGTACGCGGGGGCCGGGTTCGTGCTCCCGTAGGCGCAGTCGGAGGCACCCTTCTGGGCTGCGATCAGCGGGTCGAGGGGGGGCGTTTTGCAATGCAGGCCCGCGCTTTGAAACAGGCTCGAGTGGGTGTAGTCGTACCAGGTGTAGAACTTCTGGCCCTGGACTTCGATCACCGGCGCGCCGGGAGGAGCTGCCTGGGCCAGCGCCTCCTTCTGGGCGAAGAACGCCGGGAGGAGCAGGAGTATCAGGGGAAGGGGCTTCATGGGCTGGATGATTCCTTTTCTTCTTGGCAGCGAGCGAGGGGGTATCTTCGGGTCGCCGGGTCTCCTTTGTTCTAGCGGTGACCGGATGGGCGGATCGGCCACACGAGATTCCCTGCAAGAGACGAATGGAGGAAGATGTTCGACATGAGCGCTGGGCTGGGCTTTCTGTTGTGAACGACTCAACAGGCCGGGTGGGGTCGGCCAGACAGGTATCCATACTATGCCCCAGAATCATTGCAATAATGTGTCGGAAATGTGTCGGGAGAGCGGTTTGTGGGTCGCGAAACGTCGGTCCACGACCCAAGACTGCGTCCTCTCCCAGCGGTGGAACCGGACCCGTCGTTGAGGCTGTCGGCCTGTTTGCGGGATGAACTCTGTCCACCACGTCCGCCCACCAGAACCAGCTTCTTCTGATCGAGGATGATGAGCGCATCCGCCGGGAATTGCTGGATGCCCTGCGCGCGGCAGGCTTCGAGGTGGAGGTGGCGATCTCGGTGGCGGACGCCCGCCGGGGCGTTCCGATCGTGATCCTGACCGCCAGGGATGCCCCCGAGGAGCGAGTTCGTGGCTTGGATGTGGGCTCGGACGACTACGTGGTCAAGCCGTTTCACATGCCGGAGCTGCTCGCGAGAATCCGGTCGGTCCTGCGACGGGCCGGCCGGACCGTGGGGCCCGGGGTTGCCCAGGCGGGCGATCTCTGGGCCGATCCGGAGTCGCGCAAGGCCAGGTGCGGCGACCGCATGCTCGAGCTGACACCCCGGGAGTTCGATCTGCTGATCTTCCTGTTGCGGCACCCGGGCAGGGCCTGGACCAGGGACCAGCTCCTGGACCGGGTCTGGGGGCCGACCTACGAAGGAGAGAGTAGAACGGTCGATTCCCACATTCGGAGGCTGAGGTCGTACATCGAGGCTGACTCCGGCGATCCCCGGTACATCGGCACGGTGTGGGGCGTGGGATACCGGATGAACGAGGTACCTGGCACGTTCCCGGCAACCGGGCGGGATGAGATCGCTCTCCTGTCGAGATCGATGAACTCGATGCGCGAGCGGGTGCTCGGCCTGTTGGCGGGAATGGAGCAGCGGGAATCGGAGCGCCGGGAGTGGGTGGCGCAGGTTTCCCACGACCTGAGGACGCCGCTCACCGCGCTGCTGGCCTGCCTCGACCACTCGGGAGTCTGCCTCCAGGAGACGAATCCCGAGCAGCTGAAACGGGACCTGGCCGAGCTGTTCGCCGTGGCGAAGATGGACGCGCTGCGGGTACAGGCCCTGGCGGACGATCTGCTGGAGATTGCCCGCCTGGAGGCCGGGTCGGGCCTCGATCTGGAACCGGTTCCGCCAGGCGAACTGGTCCGCCAGACGGTCCGGGCCTTGAGTCCTCTGGCGGAGGTGCGGGGTGTCGAACTCAAGGCGGAAATCGCTCCCGGACTGCCAACGGTGCAGGCGGACGGCCGGCGCCTGATGAGGGCCGTCGAGAATCTGCTGAAGAACGCCGTGCACCACGCCACACGATCGGTCCAGGTGCGGGCGAGTCATGCGGGCGGCAGGCTGCTCCTGGAGGTGCGGGACGATGGGCCCGGCTTGCCGGAGGAGAATGGAGCCGTCATTCTCAACCGCCTGCCCGGGCTGCGGAGCCGCAGGGACTCCGCGGGACTTGGCCTGGTGGTTGCCGAACGGGTGGCCAGGGCGCACGGCGGACGAATCGGCGCCAGGTTTCTCCCCGGAGGAGGCGCCGCCGTCTGGCTGGAGCTTCCGGCCCGGGAAGGAGGCGAGGCCGACCCGTGAACACCACGGCCCGGCCTTGCTCATGCGTAGCGGCGGTCGCTTCTGCGGAGGATTCTAGTACCCGCAGTCAACGGTGTGCCCGCAGCCGCAGTGGCTGTAACGGACGTCGCGCCAGTACCCCTGCCTCACGCAGACCGACTGGTAGATCGGCTGGCCGTAGCAGTCGTACCCCACGAACTGCTGACTGTAGACTGGATCGACCCAGACTCTGCGGGTGCTGATGGTGAAGACGTGGGTGTGGACCATGGGGGCGACGTAGACCGGCGCGTAGACCGGCGCGTAGACGGGGTAGGGTCGGGCATGGTGACTCCACCCGCCATGCCCCCCCCGGTGGCCTCCCCAGGAGGCGGAGAAGCCGAAACTCGATCCATGATGGGAAGACCAGCCGAAGCCGGCATGATGGAAGGCCGGCTGAGCGGAGCCGGTGGCGGCGAAACCGAGCGAGATGGCGGAGACAAGCAGGATGGTCTTCAGGGCGGTATTCATGGTAGGTCTTTCTGAGCGGTCGGCTCGTGTTGGGAGATGACGCATCGGTAACTACAACAGCCGTGCCAGAACTGAAATGGTGCGAGGAAAACGCCGAAGAATCGTGTTTTGGTAACAGTTTATGTCGCTTTTCCGGGGGCGGCCTTTGGAAAGGCGGAACGGCGGTCCGTCAGCGATCC